>DATBTP010000206.1:0-18184 GCA_036559185.1 Solirubrobacteraceae bacterium
ATCGAAACGCGGCCTTCCCGAGAGTTCACCTCTGCCCACGGACGCCGCGTGTGGGCGGTGGGCGTTTGCGGAGTGAGCTCCAACCGCATGAATCAAGCGGTGCGGCGAACGAGTCAAGCGGTGAGGCAAACTATCCTGAACCGATGTCCGATCTGGCCGAGCCGATCGCGGACCCGGCGCTGGCGCCCTCGATCCTGGTGGTCGAGGACGAGCCGGGTATCGTCGACTTCCTCAAGCGTGGGCTTCAAGCCGAAGGATTTCTCGTAGAGGTCGCGCTCGATGGCACGGAGGGAGAACGACGAGCCCTCGGCGAGAGTTTCGACATGGTGGTGCTCGACCTCATGCTGCCCGGCGTCGGCGGCATGGAGGTGCTTGCCAAGCTGCGCGACTCGAAGCCCGACCTGCCCGTGATCGTGCTCACCGCGCGCGGAGAGATCGAGGATCGCGTCGCCGGGCTCGACGCGGGCGCCGTGGACTACCTCGTCAAGCCCTTCTCGCTCGCCGAGCTGCTCGCCCGCGTGCGCGCGCAACTGCGCGTGGCATCCCAAACGTCTACCACCACGCTTCGGGGAGCCGACATCGAGGTGGACCTGCTTACGCGCGAGGTACGTCGCGGGGGCGTCTCGGCGGCGCTCTCCACCACGGAGTTCGAGCTGCTCGCGTATCTGATGCGCCACAAGGGCGAGGTGCTCTCGCGTGAGCAGATTCTCAGCACCGTTTGGGGCTACCAGCACGACCCCGCGACCAACGTGGTGGACGTGTATGTCGGCTATCTCCGCCGCAAGCTCGCCCGCCCCGGCAGTCCGGCGCCGATCTTCACCGTTCGTAGGGTCGGCTACCGGCTCGGCGACGGCGGCTAGCGCGTGTCGGGGACGGCGAGGGTCCGCGTGCGCTCATGGGCCTGAGTCGCCGTCTTGCTCCGCGACGCTTGGCTCCCACTGGGCTGCGCTGGCGCTTGGGCGCGTGGGTGGCGCTCGTGGTGCTCGTCTCCTCCGCTGTCACGTTCGTGGTCGTCTATCGAGGCACCGGCAGCGAACTGCGCCACCAGATAGACCGGGAGATATCCGGAGACGCCAGCGAGCTCGCGCGCGTGCTGCGCTCCTCCGACGATCTCGCGCCAGCGCAGGTGGCCGACCGTGCCACGCGCTACATACGCAGCCAACCCTTCAGCGCCAGTTCCACGCTGTTGTTCGCGCGGGTCGCGGGCGCTCCTACGAGCTCCAACCGCCCCGAGCTCTTCAGCCGCGCGCGCGTAGACAACGGGGAGACGGTCGTCGAGCAGGCCCGCGAGAATCGCTTGGCGGAACGCCTCCAAGACATCAAAGATGGCTACTCCACGCTCGACCTGCCCGACGTCGGCGACCTGCGCCTGCTGGAGCGCAGCTTCACGATCCCGGGCGGCCCGCGCGTAACGGTTGGCGCGGGGGAGCCGCTGGCGGAGGTGGCACACGCGCAGGGGAGTGTCGCGCGGGCTTTCGTCCTTGCCGGCATCCTCGCGCTCGCGGGCGCGCTGGTGGCGGCCTATCTGGTTGGAACCCGAGTTTCCCGACCGCTGCGCCGGATGGCGGCCGTGGCGGCGAGGGTGGATGCCGGCGACCTGCATCCGCGCATCCACGGCCTCTCGGGCGAGGCCGGCGAGCTGCGCGTGCTGGCGGATGCCTTCAACCACATGCTCGACCGTCTCACAGAGGCGTTCGCCGGGCAGCGCGCGTTCGTGGCGGACGCCTCGCACGAGCTGCGCACACCCCTCACCGTGATTCGGGGGCAGATGGAGCTGCTCGCCGCGCAATCCAATCCCTCCGAGCGGGATGTGCGGCGTGTGGAGGTCCTGGTGGGGGCCGAGATCGCTCGTATCACCCGGCTCGTCGACGACTTGTTGCTGCTCGCGAAGGCGGAGCAAACCGAGTTCCTGCGGATCGAGGCGATCGACCTCCCCGACTATGTACGCGGACTGTGGGACGGCATGAGCCTGCTCGCCACCCGCGGCTTCGAGCTTTCAGAGGTGCCGGCGGGGATCCTCAGGGCCGATCCCGATCGAGTCGCTCAGGCGTTGCGCAACCTGGTCGGAAACGCGGTGGAGCACACCACGAGCGGCGATGGGCTCGTGCGCCTGTGCGTGGACGCGCCCCGGGCGGGCTGGGTGCGCTTTGCCGTGGAAGACGACGGTCCCGGCATCCCCGCCGACCAGCGCGAGCGCGTGTTCGACCGTTTCCACCGCACCGACGCCGCTCGCGACAGGGCGTCGGGTGGCACGGGATTGGGGCTCGCGATCGTGAAGGCGATCGCCGAGGCCCACGGTGGGCGAGTCGCCGCGATGGAGGCTCGGCGGGGGGGCGCCCGCATCGAGCTGGAGCTCCCCGGCTTTCGTGCCGTGGGGACCGGCGCCGATGTTCGAGAGCGCCTTCCGGCCCGCGGCCCAGTACCTGCCCATTGAAATTATTCCGTACAAGCACACTTTCGCTCACGATCTTGCATACTGTGTCGAACATGCCAACGGACTTTGCAAACTAACGGGAACGCGGTCGATGTCAGCCAAGAACGTCGTTCTTGGGCTCGTGATCGAGCGACCGGGCTACGGCTACGACCTCGCCTGCCGCCTGCGGGCGAGATTCGGCTCTTCCGGGTTTGCGCCTACCGGCGTGTATTCGGCGCTGGACCAGCTCAGCGCGGAAGCGCTCGTACGCAGCGCCGGTCGCGCGGCGCACGACTCCAACGAGCGCGCGGCGCCGCGCACGATCTACGAAGCGACGCCTGAGGGGATCGACCGCTTCGAGCAGTGGATGCTCGACGCATCCTCGCTCGCGCCCGTGCGCGACGAGCTGTATATGAAGCTCGCGCTGTCCAAACCCCACAATCTCAAGCGATTGATCGAGCTGGCACGGGAGCAGGAGGCGGACTGCCTGGATCGCCTGCACGCCCTCAGGCGCCCGCCGGTCAGGCCCGCCACTTCCCTTACGATGTGGTCTGATGTGGCTGTGCTGCTGGTGCGCGACGCTGAGATAAAGCAGCTGGAGGCTCGGGTGGAGTGGCTGCAGCGAGCCCGCGCCATCATGGGCAAGCTCGTCGTGCCCCGCGAGCGTCACACCGCCTCAAGGAGATGGCCGGTTGAGTGAGCAGCCACAGCTTTCGCTGGAGCTGGTGAGCAAGAGCTACTGGCGCGGTCCCCACGAGACGTTGGTCTTGAGCGACATCTCGCTGTCGGTATATGCGGGGGAGTGCGTCGCGGTGTGGGGCCAGCGCGGCTCCGGCAAGACCACGCTCCTAAAGGTCGCCGCGGGCCTCGAGGCGCCCGAAAGCGGTGTGGTGAGCTTCAAGGGCGATGATCTGCGGGGTATGTCCAAAGCCGAGCTCGTGCGGCTCCTGCGCGAGGAGATCGGTTGGGCCAGGCGCGCCGGCCCTGAGAGCGACGAGCTCGAGATGCTCGACTACGTGGCACTGCCACTGCTCAAACAGCACAACATGCGCCGAGCCCGCCGCCGCTCCGCCGGGGCGCTCGCGCGAGTTGGGGTCGCCGAATGCGGTAAAGCCCGCTGGGATGACCTCACCGATGGCGAGCGCACGTTGGTGTCGATTGCCCACGCGATGGTGCGCAAGCCGAGCTTGCTGGTGGTCGACGATCCCACCGCCAATCTCGACGTGCTTCAGCGCGAGGAGGTGATGGGTCTGTTGCGCAGCACGGCCGAACGGGACTGGCTCGGTGTGCTCATCACCGTGCCGGACATGCCTTCGATGGTGCACGCGCACCGCATCGGCTCGCTCAGCGAGGGGCGCCTGCTCGTGCCTTCCGGCATGTCTCCCGTACGCGACAACGTGGTCGAATTCCCCGGTCATGGGAGGGCGATTCCATGAGCGTGAGCTCGTGAGCGTCGATCCATCCACCGGTGGGGCCACGAAAGGGAACACCGAGGAGCCCGTCGCCTCGGTGACCCTCTCGCGCAACCAAGTCGCTCACGTGGTGCGTGCCGCGTTGGGAGAGGATGTGGCCCCGAGTCTTTCGGCGCTGGTCGCGGGGTCCGGCCTGCACAGCGCCTCCGCCCGCATCGCGCTCAGCGCGAGGTATCGCGTGCTCCAGGACAACAGGCGACTTTCGCGCTCCCTGCTCGCCGGTCTGCTCGTGCTTTCGTGTTTTCCACCGAAAGGGGTGGACCTGGGGATCAAGGACATCTCCGAGCAGCTCGACCTCAACACGAGCACCGTGCACCGCTATGTCGTGACGCTCGTAGCGGCGGGGCTGCTCGAACGCGACCCCGACACGCGTCGCTACAGGTTGCTGCCGGAGTAGACGCTGGCTCAGGGAGAGCGGAGTACGCGCTGGCTCAGGGAGAGCGGAGTACGCGCTGGCTCAGGGAGAGCGGAGTAGGCGCTGGCTCAGGGAGAGCGGAGTAGGCGCTGGCTCAGGAAAGGAGTGGTCGCGCACGGAACCCTCCTGCGGTTCCGCGCGCGACCGTCTCCATGGCGCCCAGGTAGGGAGTGCTGGACGTCGGCCTGTCCCGGTGGATGATGCGCCGTCTCCACCGCCCTCGGGTCGGGGGGCGGCGCTGAGACCGCGACGGCGCGTTCGGGGCAGCTTGGAGCTCTGTGCTTCTCATGCGGCCTTGCGTTTCCGTGCTTCGAGCTCGGTGCGCAGCTCGCGCACCTGCTCGGTGAGGCGCCGGTTGTCGATCGTCAAGCTCGCCGCCTGGCGACGCGCGGCGGCCATTTCCTGAGCGAGCGCCGGCAACACGCGGCGCAGGCCGCGCAGCCGGTCGATCAGCTGGTCACGCTCCCATGCCCGCGAGCCGATTGTGTGACCTGGAAGGCGCGGCCTGCTCGCCTCGAGACCGCCGAGCGGCGGTTTGGGGTTGCGTTGGGTGGCGCTGGCGGTTGTTGACACGCGTGCTTCCTCTCTTGGTTCGTCCGCCAAGCATGCTCCCGGTCGCGGCCGGCGCGATCATCCGCATGCACCACCCGCCCGACTAGGGGGTTTTCCACACACACCTCGCTCGGGATTGTCCTCGTGGCTCGCCCAACACCTCCATCGCCCCGACCGGTCTGGGCACATCGGTAGTTCTCCCCTCTAGGCGTCGGTTTACTCGGCTGGCACATCCACGCGCGCCGCTTTACCCTGCAACGCATGTCAACCTGTTTGGTGCTCGGCTACGATCGGACCGACAGTGCACGTTTGGCGGCCGAGTGGGCGGTCAAGCAGCTGCTCCCCGACGGCAAGCTCGTGATCGTTCACTCCTGCCGTCCGCTGCACGCGCCGCCCTCGGTTGTGGTGAGCGCCGCGGACCGTCAGCGCCTGGGGCGAGCGCTCGTCGACGAGCTCCTGCTGGAGGGCCAAGACTCGATGTTCGACGTGGATGTCGAGGTCGAGGTCGTCGACAGCGACCCGGTGTCGGCGGTTTGCCAGGCGGCCGAGCGCCACCGAGCCGAGGCGATCGTGCTCGGCTCCGAGCCCCATTCGCGGTTGCACACCGCCATCGGCACCGTCACATCGGAGCTGCTCAAGCGCTCGCCGGTGCCGGTCGTGGTGGTGCCCCGGAGCACAGCCGACGCCACGATGGCGTGAGCGCCGCGCTCTATTTCGACCATCCTGCCTGTCTGGAGCACGATCCGCGGGCGCAGCTCGCCGCCCATCCCGACACGCCCGAGCGGCTGTATGCGATCGAGCGGGCGCTCGCGGCCCGAGACTGGCTTGGTTGGGAGCGCCGGCCGGCGCCCGCGGCGGGCGAGCGCGAGCTGGAGCTGATCCACAGTCCCGAGCACGTGAGTGCGATCCGCGACCTGTGCGCCCGAGGGGGCGGAGCGATCGACGCCGACACTTATGTGGGCGAGACCTCCTACCGCGCGGCTCTGCACGCGGCGGGCGGCGCGTGCGCGATGGCGAGCGCGCTGATGGCGGGCGAGGCGGAGGTGGGGTTTTGCGGTGTGCGTCCCTCCGGCCATCATGCCGAGCCCTCGCGCGCGATGGGGTTCTGCCTCTTCAACAATGTGGCCATCGCCGCGGAGCTCGCCATCCGCGAGCTGGGGGCGCGGCGCGTGTTCGTGCTCGACTGGGACGTCCACCACGGCAACGGCACCGCCGAGGCGTTTCGCCATCGCTCCGACGTGCTGTTCGCGAGCATCCATCAGGCCGGCATCTACCCGGGCAGCGGTCCGCTCTCGGATGTGGGCTCGGGCGAGGGGGAGGGATATACGATCAACGTGCCCGTGCCAGCGGGCTGCGAAGAGGAGTTGTGGCTGTCGCTGTTGGAGCACGTCGTCTTGCCGGCCGCGGCCGCGTTCGAACCCGATCTCGTGCTCGTGTCGGCCGGCTTCGACGCCCACCGCGAGGATCCGCTCGCCGGCGTTCGCCTTCAGACGAGCTCCTTCGGCGAGATGGCACGGCACGTGCGGGCGATGGCCAGCGACGCCGGCGCCCCGCTCGGGGCGGTGTTGGAGGGCGGGTACGAGCCGCAAACGCTCGCCGCCTGCGTGGTGGAGACGATGCAAGCGCTCTCGAGCGCCGAGCGGCCACGCTCGGCGGCGCCCGAGGCGCTGCTCACCTCGCGAGCGGCGGCGCAAGTCGGCCACTACTGGCCGCTATAGGGCCGAGCTCGCTCGACTTGGAGCGTTCTCGACGGCCGAACCGCGTGCCAGTGGCGCTCGCCTGGGAGCGTTCTCGACGGCGAAAACCGTGCGCCGGTATTGCTCAGGAAGCCTGGATCAGGCCGCGTTTGAGCGCGTAGGCGACGAGCTCGGCGCGGGAGGAGAGGCTGAGCTTCTGCTGGATGTGAGCTCGGTGGGTCTCCACGGTGCGCACCGACAGGTACAGCCGCTCGGCGATCTCGGCGTTGGTGTGGCCAAGCGCGATGAGGCGCAGCACGTCCACCTCGCGCTCGCTCAAGTCGTCCGGCGGTCCGGGCGCGGGCTCTGAGGCAAGTCGCGCGCCCAAACGCGGGTTGAGGTAGCTCTCGCCGCGCGCGGCTCTGCGCACCGCCTCCACGAGCTCGTCGTCGGCGGCCTCCTTGAGCACGTACCCGATCGCCCCGGCGCTGAGAGCGTGGCGCGCGAAGGCGGGCTCCTGCTGCATCGTGAGCACCACGATCTGCGTCTCGGGGTTGCGCTCGCGAATCGCGGGTATAGCCTCGAGGCTCGACCCGCCGGGCATGTTGAGGTCGAGCACGAGCACCATCGGACGGTGGCCGCGCACGTAGCGTTGGGCGCTTTCGATGTCGCCCGCCTCCGCCACCACCTCGAAGTCGGCCTCACTCTCCAGCAGCATCTTCAGCCCGCTGCGCACCACCGCGTGGTCGTCGGCGAGCACGATGCGGATCGTGTCCGGCTCGGACTCGGCGGCGTCCCCCGAACTCTCAGTTTGCTGTGGCTGGTTTGTCACGTTCGGGACGCTACAGCTTGGCGCAGACGCTCGCTCGCGGCAAATTACGGATGTTGGCGCGGGCGGGTACGGATGCAAGCGTCATCGTCCATACCGATTTCATTCCTGTAGCCAACTCGCCTCACACGCGGCGCGTCGATTCTGGTGACAGGCCAGCAACAACGCGGGCCTTCACGAAAGGAATCACCATGAGGCTCACATCAATACGCGCAAGGGTGCTGGCAACGGGAACTGTGGTAGGCGCCGCCGCGGCCATCGCCGGTCTCGGCACGTTCGGCACCTTCACCTCCAGCACAACGGCTACGCAATCGGTATCGGCAGGGACGGTCGCGATCGGTCTCGGCACGGCCGGCACCGCCACCAACCGTCTGACGATCGGCGCCAGCAACATCGTTCCGGGCGACACGATCCAGCGTCAGGTCCAGCTAACGGACAGCGGCACCGCGAACCTGGCGTCGATCGGGTTGACCACGACCGCCAGCCCGTCCAGCTTGCTGGACACCGATGCGACGAACGGGCTGCAAATGACGGTCCAGTCATGCTCGGTGGCGTGGACAGAGGCCGGCACGGCGCCCGCCTACACCTACACCTGCTCGGGGACAACGACCTCGGTACTCGCATCCCGCGCGGTAATCGGAGCCAACATCAACCTGCCGGGTTTGAACTCTCTCACCGCCGCCGGCGTGGACCACCTGCTGGTCACGCTCACCTTCCCGAGCACGGCGCCGAACACGATGCAGAACCAGAGCAGCACGATCACATACACGTTCCTCGGCACCCAGAGGGCCGGTACCAACCAGTAGTCACCGCAACCGAATCCAGGGAGCGTCGGTCGGGCTCGAGAGAGTCTCGGCCGACGTCTTGCCCACGGAGACGAACGTGAACACAACCATCCACCCCATCGAGCCGGCAACCGGCGAGCGTCTGCGGATCCCCTCTCTGACGCAGTGGCCCGTCTCACGACCGGCGCCGCGGTCCACGGTCCCGTCCTCGCCAGGATCCTCGCTGGCGCGACGCCGAGGCCAGCGGATCGCTCGCCTGACGGCGGGGCTGCTGAGCAGCCTCGCGCTCCTCGCCGCCGTCGCGATCTTCCTTGCGATCGGCGTTGGTCCCCACATCTTCGGCTACCGGCCCGTGACGATGCTGAGCGGCAGCATGACCCCGACGATCCGACCGGGCGACATGGTCATCGACACGCCAGAGCCGCTCGCGGCGATCAAGGTCGGGCAGATCCTCACCTTCCACACCCCCACGGCGAGCGGGTACGTCGACAGTCACCGGGTCACGCACGTGCGGCGCCTGCCGAACGGGACAGTGCTGATCCGCACGAAGGGCGACGCCAACGCGAGCGAAGATCCCTGGCACGCCCAGCTGCACGGCCACACCGCGTGGCGTGTGCGCGTCGTCGTGTGGCACCTGGGGTATCTCATCAACCTCCTGCGCGGCTCGGTGCTCCACGCCTTGCTGCTATGGATCCTCCCGGTGCTGCTTGTGGGCTGGCTGCTCGCCGGCATCTGGCGGTCCCCCGCATCTGGCGAGGCGAGTCCGTCATGAGCGCGACAGCACACCGCGCCAAGCCGGGCCGGCTTGCGAGGCCGTGCTATCGAGTGAGGACGACCCAAGCCACGACGATCGTGGCAGCCGCGATCCTCGCGATCGCGATCGGCGCGATACCGGCGGTCGCCCTGGCCAAATTCTCGTCATCTCAGACCGCGACGGCGACGATCAGCAGCGGGCCGGCGGCGCCGACCGGGGTGACCGCCACCTGCACAAGCAAAAAACTGACCGTCAGCTGGACCGCTCCGGCCGGAGATCAGCCGACGAGCTACACGATGTGGTTCACCGTCAACGGCAAAGAACCTTATACGGAAGCGAAAACCGTGCCAGGGACGCAAACGAGCACCGAAATTCCAGGCGCGCTTCTCAAATACACGTCGTATATCAAGGCCTCCTACGGCACGTGGACAAGCCCGTACTCGGCGGCGAGCAACACGATCCTCTGCTGAGAGGCGACGGAGCTGTCAAGGGCGCCTGTAGCGGTAGCCGAACCCCCGCACCGTCTCGATCGGCGAGGAGCCCGGCGATCGCGGATCGAGCTTGCGGCGCAGATAACCCACGTAGAGCTTCACCTGCTCGGGTGAGACGCCGTCGGAGTCGCCCCACACGAGCTCCAGCAGCTGTTCGCGGCTGAGCACCTGGTTGGGGTGGCGCACGAAGGCGGCCAGCAGCTTGAACTCGAGCGGGGTGAGCGTGACGGCGCGCTGTTCGTAGAGCACCACGTGTTGGGTAAAGTCGATCGACAGCCGCCCGTCGGCGTAGGTGCTCTGCTCGGACTCGCGCGGCTTCGCGCGCCGCAGGAGCGCCGCCACCCGCGCCGCGAGCTCCTGGCGGCCGAAGGGCTTCACCACGTAGTCGTCGGCGCCTCCTTTCAAGCCGCGCACACGCTCGAGCTCCGCCTCGCGCGCGGTGAGCATCAGCACGGGCACCTCGCTCAGCTCCCTTATCCGCTCGAGCGTGGTCCAGCCGTCGAGCTCGGGCATCTCCACGTCGAGAATCACTAGATCGGGCGTGGCAGCGTAGAGGTCGCGCAGGCCCGCGCGCCCGTCGCCCGCTTCGCGCACGTCGTGCCCGGCGCGCTCGAGCACTTCGCGCACCACACCGCGCGTGAGCTCGTCGTCGTCCACCACCAGCACGCGCGAGCGACTCATGCCGGCGCGGCTTCCCACGTGAAGGACCGGCTCAGCCGGGCCTCCCCTCCCGGGATCGCCACGCGCCTACGTGCACGCCGCCGGCTCATACCGCCTTCACACCGTCTACAGCCGCGGATCCGCCGCGGGCGGTCGAGTATGGTCATATGGCACGAATACTCATCAGCGAGCCCCACGAGGACGTTCGCAGGCTGCTCGCGCGAATGGTCATCGACCTCGGTCACGAGGCGCTCGTGCTGGAGGTGCCAGCGCCCGAGTGGTTCTTGAGTGCCGACGTCTTCCTGGTCGAGCCAGCGGCGCCGGTGGGAGCCGTACTTGCCAAGGCTGCCCAACTCATCCGCCCCGACCTGCCGATCGTGTTCGTGAGCGTGGAGCCGCCGCCGCAACTGGACGTGGAATCGGCGGCGTATGTGATGAAGCCGTTCACCGCGATCCAGCTCGGCGACGCCATCAATCGCGCCCTCAGTCGGCATAGGCGCGCCTGATTCCCTCGAGCTCGCCGAGCGTGCCGAGGAACGCGTCGAGTATGTACGGATCGAAGTGGGTGGCGCGTTCTGAGCGCATCATCTCCACAGCCGTCTTCACCGGGAACGCGGGGCGATAGACGCGATCGCTGGTGAGCGCGTCGAACACGTCCGCCACCGCGGCGATGCGACCCTCCAGCGGGATCTCCTCGGCGCGCAAGCCGCGCGGATAGCCGCCGCCGTCCCAGCGCTCGTGGTGGGTGTGGGCGATGCTCGAACCGAGTTGCACCACCTCGGAGCTCGAGCCCACGAGCATCTTGTGGCCCGTCTCGGCGTGGGTCTTGATGACCTCGAACTCCTCGCTCGTGAGCTTGCCCCGCTTGAGCAGGATCGTGTCGGGCACCGCCACCTTGCCCACGTCGTGGAGCTGGCTTGCCAGACGCACGTGCTCGGCGCGCTCGGCGCCGAGGTCGAGCTTGCGCGCGAGCGCCTCGCAGTAGGAGCTCATGCGCCGCAAGTGCTGGCCGGTCTCCTCGTCGCGGTACTCCACCACGCGAGCCAGCCTGAAGATGGTCTCGGCCTGTGAGACCCACACCTTGTTCTCAGAGCGGTGCAGGTCGGCGAGCGCGTCTTCGAGGCGCGCGTCGCGCTCGGCGGCTGTTATCCGCAGGCTCTGCATGAGTCTGCGGCTATCCAGTTCGCGCGTGCGCCGGTGTAGCGCGTTGGCTACGTTGATCAGCAGCTCGCCCGCTCCGACCGGCTTCACCATGTAGCCGAACGCTCCCAGCTCGATCGCGGTCATCGCCAGGCGCATGTCGTCCTCCCCGGTCACCATCACCACGGCGGTGTCGGGATGGTCGCTGCGGATGTGGGAGAACAGCTCGATACCGGATTCGCCAGGCATGTTCACGTCGAGCAGAGCGAGCTCGTAGCCCTCCCCGGCGAGCAGCTCGCGCGCGCGCGACGCGCTGGCGGCGGCCTCGCAGGTGTAGCCGCGCTCGCGCGCCACTCGCTGACCCCACACGCGCAGGGCGTCGTCGTCGTCGACGATGAGCAGCTCGGGGGTCATCGTGCGAGCACCTGCTCGACCTTGGCAAGCAGCGTCGGTCCCGAGAACGGCTTGTCGAGCAGCTCGAAGTCTTGGCTCAGCTGTCCTTGGGCGTCGAGGATGGGCTCGGCGAAGCCCGACATCAGCAGCACGCGCGCTTCGGGGCGCTCGTGGCGGAAGATCGCCGCGAGCTGAGGCCCCGCCATGCGCGGCATGATCACGTCGGTGAGCACGAGGTCGATCGGTCCCTCGCGCGCGCGGGCTGCTCGCAGCGCCTGCTCCCCGCCCTCTGCCGCGATCACGCGGTAGCCATGGGAGACGAGCATGCGCGCGGTGACATCCCGCAGCGCGTGCTCGTCCTCCACCAGCAGGATCGTGCGCTCGCACGTAACGGGGGCGGGCCGTGGCACGCGCTCGGCGTCGGCGAGCGGACGGTCGGTGGCGGGGAGCAGCGCCGTGAAGGTCGTGCCGATGCCGAGCTCGGAATAGATCTGCGCGTGTCCGCCCGCCTGTTTGACGATCCCATACACGCTCGCCAGCCCCAGGCCGGTGCCCTGGCCGGGCGGCTTGGTTGTGAAGAAGGGGTCGAACGCGCGTTTGGCGATGTCCTCGGGCATGCCTGTGCCCGTGTCAGCGATGCGCAGGCGCACGTACGGGCCTTGCTCGAGGCCCGCGTTGGACGCGACGTAGAGCGTGTCCACCGTGAGGTTGGCCGTGTCGATCGTCAGGCGCCCGCCGTCGGGCATCGCGTCGCGGGCGTTGATCGCGAGGTTCACGAGGATCTGTTCGAGCTGTCCAGGGTCCATCGTGACCGCCCACAGGTCTCCGCGTAGCGTGCTCACGAGTTCCACGTGCTCGCCGAGTGTGCGTTTGAGCAGCTGCTCCACCTCCGCCACGACGGCGTTTACGTCGATCACCTCGGGCTGCACCACATCGCGCCTGGCAAACGAGAGCAGCTGGCGCGTCAGGTTCGCCGCACGCTCGGAAGCGCGCCGGATCTGCTCCACGTCGTCGAGCGTAGATTGCCATCGCTCTCCGCCGGGCGCCTTCGCCTCCCCTTCCAGATCGTGCGCCACGAAGGCGGCGTAGTTGATGATCACCGCCAGCAGGTTGTTGAAGTCGTGGGCGATCCCGCCCGCCAGCTCGCCGAGGCTCTCAAGGCGCTGCGATTGATGCAATCTCGCTTGGATGCGCGCCCGCTCGGTCCCCGGGGGCGTGTGCCGTTCCGGGCGGGATATCTCACCGCCCGCCACTGACTGCACGGCCTCGTCCCTAGCCCTGAGTTCTGCATCTCGGGCAGATTCCACGTCAGTGGGAGGGTATCACGCCATGTGTTTGTTCCCGGAAATTACGGCATCACGTCACCGAGCATACGGTAACAGTCCAAATTTGCGGTAACTTATCCACATAATTCAAGTCACACAAAATAGCTGAGTGTGACAGTTAAGCTATAGCTGGCTAGATCCCCTGACCGGGCAGGAACTCGTTGGTGAACGGCGGCAGCGCCGCGCTGTTGGGGTTCGAGCGAACCAGGCCCTGGGTGAGCATCCAGCGTCCGAAGGCCGCCCAGGCATTGGGATCCTGCCAGCCGTAGGGCTTGGAACGGTCGGCTGGGATCGTCGCCGGCAGCGTCCTGCGCAGAGCGGCCACTTGAAGCTTCAGCTTCGCCTCGGGGTTGGCCCGAACGATCAGCGCGGCGGCGGCTTGCGGGTCTGCGCTCGCTTGCTTCTCTCCTCGAGTGAGAGCTTGCAGGAAAGCGCGCAGATCCTGTCCGCGCGCGCCCGCCTCGTCCTCGCGCACAACCAGCACGAGCTCGTCGTATGAAGGGATGCCCGCCCGGTCCACCGGGATTACGACAGGGCGCTTGTGCAGTTCTTCCAGTTGCACCGCCTCGTAGTTCCAGAAGCCTCCAAGCGTCGCCGCCACCTTGCCCGAGAGCATCGCCGCAACGAGGTTGAAGCCGACGTTCGCTTCCCGTACGCTGCTCGGGTTCGCGCCCGCGCTGCGCAGCGCGCTGCGCAGCTCCGCCGCCTGGTAGCCGATGCCCGCCGTGCCCACGCGCTTTCCCGCGAGGTCGGCGACGCTCCGAACGTGCGCGCCGGGGAGGGCGATTATGGAGGTGAGCGGACGCTGCACGAGCGCGCCGATCGACACCAGCTTCAGTCCCTGGTCGCGGGCGAGCATGAGCTGCGGCTCGTAGGAGATCGCCATGTCCACCTTGCCCGCCGCGAGCAGCTTCAACGGTTCGGCCGTTTCGCTTGGCACGATCGGTTGCACATCCAAGCCAACCGCGTTGAAATCCCCCTTCGCCATCGCCGTATAGAGCGCCGCGTGGTCGGCGTTGGGGAACCAGTCGAGCATCACCGTAAACGGCTTGGCCCCGGGCGCCGAGAGCGCGTCCTGCTTAGCCCCGCAGGCGGCGAGCGCCCCCGCGCAGGCGCAGGCGAGCAGCAGCGCGAGGCAGGCGCGAGCGATCGCGCGCCATTCGCGGCGAGTGACGAGTGTGCTTGCGAACGGGCTTGCGGTCAACTTGGCTCTCCTCATCGGTGTGTCCACGGCGCGAGCTTGCGCTCGGCGATTGTCAGGGCATAGAAGCAGGCGATCGCGAACACGAACAGCACCGCCGTGGCGGCGTACGCGCGCGGAGTCTGCAAGGCGGTCAGATCGGAGGCGATCTCGCGTCCGAGCCCCGCGTAGGGGCCGGAGCTGGGGGTCGAGGTCTCGGCGATGAACGCGCCGATGACGCCCACCGCGAGCGCGATGCGCGCGCCGCTGAGCGCCGCCGGCAGCGCGGCGGGGAGCTCGGCGAAGCGAAATGCCTGCCAGCGCGAAGCGTCCAGCGTGCGCAGGAGCTTGAGCTCGTCGGGGTCGACCGCCGCGAGCCCGTCCACGGTGGTCACCACCACGGGGAAGAAGCAGATCAGGGCGATGACGAGGAGCTTTGGGAATATGCCAAAGCCCCACCAGAAGCAAAGGGGGGCGGCGATAACCGCGATCGGCACCGCCTGGGAGCCCACCGTGTGCGGGTACACCGCCCTGCGCACCGGCGTCCACAGGTGGATCGCCACCGCCATCGCAAAGCCGGCCACGAGGGCGAGCGCCAGCCCGAGCACCACCTCCTTGGCGGTGATCGCGAAGTTCGACCACAACAATCCCCCGTTGTTCCACAGTTCGGCGAACACAGAATGGGGCGCCGGCAACAGCAGAGGATCGACTCCCCGCTCCCACACGTAGAGCTCCCACGCGCCCAGGAAGGCAAGCGCGAACAGCAGCGGCGGCACCACGTGCGCGAGGCGTCGCCTCATGCCACCCGGCTCCGGGCAAGCGTGTCGAGTGCCCGCTCGCGCAACGCCATCACCGCGCTGTCGGTGCGGGTGCGCGGGCGCGGGATGTCGACGGTCAGCTCCGCCACCACGCGACCGGGGCGGGGCGAGAGGATCGCCACGCGATCGGCGAGCACGATCGCCTCCTCCACGTCGTGGGTCACGAGCACGACGGTGCGGGGCTCGCGCACGAGCGCCCCTGTCAGCCACTCCTGCATCTCCTGGCGGGTAATCGCGTCGAGCGCGCCGAAGGGCTCGTCCAGGCAGAGCACGGGCTTGCCGGAGAGCAACGTCCGCAGGAACGCCACGCGCTGGCGCATCCCGCCTGAGAGCTCGTGTGGACGGGCGCGCTCGAAGCCCCGCAGGCCGAGCTCCGCGAACAGGCGGCTCGCGCGCGCTCGCGCGCGAGAGCGCGTTTCGCCCGCGATTCGCAACGCGAGCGCGGCGTTGTCCAGCGCGCTCAGCCACGGCAGCAGCAGGTCGCGCTGGGGCATCAACACCGCCGGCTCGCATTCGATCGCGCCCGCGTCGGGCTTCTGCAAAGAGCACACCAGCTCCAGCAGAGTGGTCTTGCCGCAACCGCTCGGCCCCACCACCGCGAGCACGCTCGCGCGTGGCGCCGTAAGCGACACATCGGCGAGCGCCTGCACCTTCCCGCCGGCGCTGTCGCGGTAGGCGCGGCTCACCGCGTCAAGACGCAATCCCACCGCTTCGAGGGTCGCCTCCTCGCTCGCGCCCACCGGGGCGCTCGCGTCCCGCGCCCGAGGCGCTTGGTGTTGGCGGGACTTCTCTTCGGTCTGCACTGCGCTCCCTTCGCGGGCATTACCCCACAGGTTCGAAGGGTCGGCGTTGGGTGGGGTGTGTAACCCAATCGAACGCCATCTCAGCCGGCCTCGCGCCAGCTCCCCTGTTGTCGGAGTCGATGCTACCGCTCGACGGCGATGAAAACGATTCCTGTCGCCAAGCGCGAGCTGAGAGGGGTGGGCCGGCTCAGCCGGCCGCGCCCACTACCGGCCGGGTGAGCGCCTTCACGAAGTCCTCGAGCTGGGCGGTGGTCCAGCACTCGAACGCCGTGCAGTATTGCTCGTAGGCGGCGATCACCGAGTCGCCGTAGTTCCAGTAGAGGCGGGGCTCGGGGTTCAGCCAGAAGGTGCGCCCGGCTCGCATCGCCACCTGGCCGAAGAGGTCGGCGCGCGGGTCGCGGCCGTTGGTGCGGGCGTCGCCGAGCACGATGATGGTGGCACGCGGGTTCATGTCGTCCTGGATCAGCTCCAAGAGCTCCGACCACACGCGTCCGTAGTCGGTGTAGCCGGAGATGTCGGCCACGCCCGCGTCGCTCGATATGCGCTCCGACACGGCGCGGAAGTCGCGCTCGTGCTCGAACACGTCGGTGACCTCGGAGATGCGCTCGATGAACACGAACGAGCGCATCTTGCGAAACGAGTCGTGCAGCGCGTGGAGCACCGAGAGGAAGAACACCGACGCGGAGGTCACGCTCGTGGAGACGTCGCACAGCACGTATATCTCCGGGCGCTTGGGGCGGCGGGGGCGGTAGCGCAGCTCCACCGGCACGCCCCCCGTTTGCAGCGAGGCACGCATCGTCCGTCTCACGTCGACGTGGGCGTGATGGCGGTGGCCGCGGTTCTGCTTTCCCTGCGTTGCGAGGCGGCGGCGCAACTGCGCCACCACGCGGTGAACCGCCGCGAGGTCGGCCAGCGGGCCGGAGGGCAGGGCGCGGTCCAGCTCGCCGAGTGGGCGGGCTGGGGGGAGGCGGCCGGAGCGCTGCACCTGCGCGCGTTCGAGCTCGCGGCGCATGAGCGCCTCGAAGCGGCGCAGCGCCTCGCGCGGCACGCCGTCGCGGCGCGGGTCGTCCCGCGGCAGCTCGGGCTGTGGCTCGGCGCGCAGGCCGAGCGCGCGGCGGATGCGTTGCACGTCCACGCCGATCACTCCCGACCCCTGCTCCTGTTGGCCGAACGTGGCGATCGCCATGCGCGCGAGGTCGCGCATCGCGCCCTCCGCGCCGTCGCGCAGGGCGGCGGCGATCTGCTTGCGCAGCGCGTCGAGTTCGGTTTCCGAGAGCTCTCCCAGGTCGGCGGCGGCGCCATCGCCTTCGTCCACGCCCTCCCGCACCGACGCGAGCTCCACCGCGCGGAAGAAGAAGCGGTCGAACACCAGCTCGAACACGCGCCTGTCGTCCTGGCTCTTGGCGAGCGTGGCGGCGAGCGCCTCGCGGAAGTCGCCCTGCTCCGTCCATGGAATCTCGCGCAGCACGGCGAAGGCGTCGAGCAGCTCGGAGGTGCCCACGGCCACGCCCTCCTCGCGGAGCTGCTCTCCCAGCTCGAGCAGGCGTGCCGCCATCCCGTACGGGATGGCGGGAGGGAGTGATGGGTCAGTCATACTCGGTCGGGCGCGGGTGGCCAGGTTGTCGTTGGGGAGACCCTCAGGCCGGCTGGACATTGGCCGGCTCGGCATCCTGCGCGAGCTTCAAGCCAACGCGCTCGGCGACGATGTCCATGTCGGTTCGGTGCTTGACGATCACCGACATCGTTTCGGCGAACGTGTCGGCGTCGATGTCGCTGGCGCCGAGCAGCAGCAGCGCGCGCGCCCAGTCGATCGACTCGGCGATCGAGGGGGGCTTCTTGAGGTCGAGCTCGCGCACCATGCCCACGACCTCGACGAGGCGCCGCGCGACCGCTTCGGGCAGGTCGGGGGCGTGCAACTTCACGATCTCTAGCTCGTGCTCGAGCGCGGGGTAGTCGAGCCACAGATACAGGCAGCGGCGCTTGAGCGCCTCGGTGAGCTCGCGCGAGTTGTTGGAGGTGAGCAGCACTACCGGGTGTGTGGTCGAGCTGACGCGCCCCAGCTCGGGGATCGAGATCTGGAAGTCCGACAGCACCTCCAGGAGCATCGCCTCGAACTCCTGGTCGGTCTTGTCGATCTCGTCGATCAGCAGCACCACGGGCTCCTCGGATGCGATCGCCGTCATCAACGGGCGGGCGAGCAGGAACTCCTCGCCGAATATGTCCTCCTGCACGGCCTCCCAGCCGGTGTCGGCAAGACCGAGCTCGCCAAGGCGCTCTCGCGCTTTCTCGAGCGCGAGCTGATCCGCCTGCAATGTTACGAGGGCCTCGACGAGGCCAAGGCGCTGTATGAGTGGAACTACCGCAAGCAGCTGTTGCGCATCCAGGCCGAGGCCTCGGACACGGGCTGGGACGCAGTCCAGCAGGACATCTTCGGCGAGGAGTTCCTGCTCGCGCGCCCCCTGATGAGCGCGATCGCCT
>DATBTP010000207.1:0-5243 GCA_036559185.1 Solirubrobacteraceae bacterium
GCCCACCGAGAACATCGCAAGCCCCACACGCACCCGATTATCGACACCCTTCAGGCGCCCGAGCGGCAGACCCAAATAGATCGTGAAGCCCGCGATAGCGCCCAGCGCGGCGGTCTCGGCGAAGCTCATCCAGCTCTCCAATACTCAAAAACCATAGTTAGGGTCCCCTAATTTCTACCACAGCGGTCGGGATTGTGCCGTGAGTACGGACGACCGCCGCAAAAATGCGGCTTTCCACGCTCTTCCCGGCTGTGCCGCCGGCCGAACAAGCTGGCAGAGACCTTATGTACGACACGTTGAGCCCATTGAACACTTTGAGCTCGGTTTGGGCCGAACACAAGGCGGTGACGCTCGAACGAGTGACGCTCGTGGACAACGCCGTCGAGCGCCTCCTCGCCGGCGAGCTCACCGACCGCGACCGTGAGTGCGCGCGACGGGCAGCGCACATGCTCGCCGGAACGGTCGGGATGTTCGGCTTCGAGCGCTCCTCCGAGGCGGCGCGCGCGCTGGAAGAGGCATTCGAGGCGGGCATCACGCCCGATCGCTCCGAGGGCCGGACCCTGCGCGAGCGGGTCGCGACGATGCGGACGGAGGGACTCGAACCTAGGTTGATATGTGACCCCCTCCCCGGGATCACGGGTTTGACCTAGGAAAGATGCGGACGGAGGGACTCGAACCCTCAAGGGCGTAAGCCCACTGGCTCCTAAGGCCAGCGTGTCTACCAATTCCACCACGTCCGCAGGTTTGCCCGGCGCCCCACAGAGACCGCTTGAGATTGTATGGTCAAAGGTGAGATGTGCACCACTTCGGGGAGAGTGACGCGGAGATGACCGAGCAAACGCCTCCGGGCGCGGCCCTTGGCGCGCCGGCGAGCCGGCAGCCGGGGGTGATAGTGACGCACCCCAACCGGCGCAAGCCCGTGGTACAGGCCACGCGGATGACGGTTGTGGCGTTGTTGATCGCATCCGCCGCGCTCATCCTCATCGTGACCGTTGGCGGGTGGGGAACGCTCGAGGGCGACATCCCGATCTTGCTCGCGTGGGCGGCCATCTACGCGGTGATGGCGTATTTCACGGCGCGCTGGAGCCGCGGCGTGCTGCCGATGGCGGCGGCGCTGGCGCTCCTCATGCTCGTGTTCGCCCTGGTCGCGGCTCCGAGCTGGTTCGCCCGCGATAAGGCGGGCTTTGCCGAACCCAACCTTCCCGCGGGCCTGCTCGGCGTGCTCACGCTCGCCATCATCCCCGTGCAGATCCTGCTCATCACGTTCGCGATGCGCGGTTTCTCCCAGGGCTGGAACATCGAGCTAGAGCAGCTCGACCCCGACGTGGACCCGGGCGTGCTTGCCGGTTCGGCGTAGTATTCAGTCGTTGCGGCGGTGGCGGAATGGTAGACGCGATGCTCTCAAAAGGCATTGTCCGCAAGGGCGTGTGGGTTCGAGTCCCACCCGCCGCATTCGCAGAGTGCCATTGAGCCTATGACGGCACTGATTAGGGGGTCTGATATGAGGCGCGCGGGGATATGTCTGGCTGGTGTCGTGGCGATCTTTCTGCCGTGCGCAACGGGAGCTCAGGCCGCAGGCAATTACGTGCTCTGCTCGACCAAGCCGGGGAAGCCGGTTGTCTCGCCGAGCAAGGCTGGAAAGTGCGGGAAAGGCCAGCACAAGATCGTGCTCGCCAGCGCTGGCGCGCTGGGCGTCGCCGAACAGAAGGTCAGCGTGTTGCGCGCGCAAATCGCCTCCCAACAAAGCGACATCGGCTCGCTGCACACGCAGGTGAGCTCACAGCAAGGGGTCATCAGCTCGCTGCAAACCGTGGTTACCGGCTTGAGCAACACGCTCGCCGGCGTTTCCCGCCTCGGCAATACGCTTCGCTTCGCGGGCATGAACTTGCAGATTGTCAGCGGCTCGGGCAAAACCAACGGTGTCGTCAATGGGCTCGGGAACCTCATCATCGGCTACAACGAGTCACCGGGAACCCAAACGGGTTCGCACAACCTGGTGCTCGGCAACCAGCAGACGTTCACCTCCTACGGGGGAGTGCTCGGAGGGCAAGCGAACACATCGAGCGCCCCATTCTCAGACGTCTTCGGCAACCAGAACACCGTCAGCGGCGAATTCTCTTCCGTCACCGGCGGACTACAGAATGTGGCGCAAGGCAACCAGTCCTCAGTTACGGGCGGTGACGTGAACCTGGCAGCCGACCTGTCCTCCACCGTTGCCGGCGGTTGCGAGAACCTCGCCGGTAGTGGAAGCCCCCCGTCAGGGACCTGTACCACGGGCTCCCAGGCGGTGCTCGGCGGCTTCGAGAACGATGCCTCCGGAGTGGAGTCGACGGTCAGCGGCGGCGAGGTGGGGCTCGCCGAAGGCGGTGCGTCCTCGATAGCCGGCGGACAGTTCAACTCCGCGTCGGGCGGCGGAGCGTCCGTGGCCGGAGGCGACGAGAACACTGCGAGCGGCTCGTTCGCGTCGATCCTCGGCGGCTTTGGGAACTCCGCCACCACCTTCGATGCGACCGTGAGTGGCGGGGAGTCCAACATCGCCTCCGCCACCGCTGCCTCGATCCTGGGCGGCGATGGCAACAAAGCCACCGCAAGCTGTCAGGCGATCCCGGCGGCGCCAGGAAGCTGCTAGCCGCAAAGTGCCGGCCAGGCGCGCACGCCCTCACGTCACCAACTGGAAAAGCTCCCCTGATAGCGTGGGCACGGCCGCTAGCACGCCAGAGGGCAACCCCGCCCGTTCGGGCAGCTCGAGCACCGCAAGCCCGGACCGCTCGCAAACAAGCGTGCCGGCAGCGATATCCCAAGGCTTGACTGTACGCTCGAAATAGGCGTCGTAGCGCGCAGCGGCGGTCCAGGCGAGATCGAGCGCGGCGGAGCCGAAACGGCGGATGTCGCGGACGCGCGGGAGAAGTCGCGCGAGCACCTCGGCCTGGGCGGCGCGGACGGACGCGTCGTAGGCAAAGCCGGTGGCGAGCATGGCGCGCGAGAGATCGGCGCAATCGGACGCCGCCAGGGGACCGCCGTTGAGCAGCGCCGGGCCGTCGCGCGTGGCGGTGAAGAGCTCGTCGCGGCAAGGGTCGAGGATCGCGCCGGCGAGCACTCCGCTCTCATCGCGGACCGCGACCGAAACGCACCATTGAGGGATCGAGAACAGGAAGTTGACGGTGCCGTCGAGCGGATCGACGACCCATGTGAGACCGGTGGAGCCCTTCTCTCCCCCGCCCTCCTCGCCGAGGAAGCCGTCGCGGGGACGCGTGCGAGCGAGCGTGTCACGGATGAGACGCTCGGAGGTGAGGTCGGCCTCGCTGACGAGGTCGGTGGGAGTGCTCTTGCTTTCGAGCGCGCGCTCGCGGCCGCTCTGAAAGCGGTCGAGCAGGAGCGCGCCCGCGGCGCGGGCGACGGTGACGGCGAGCTCGAGAAGCTCCTCCGGCGAGGACCGCTCCCGGGCGTCGATATCGCCGGAACTCGGCGGCGCTTCGTCTGGCGAAGCGCTCACGAAAACGCGTCAGGGCGATGCTGCGCCCAGGGACGCTCGGCTTCGATCTGGGCGGAAAGCGAGAGCAGCGTGGCCTCGTCGGAGGGACGACCCACGATTTGGACGCCACGCGGGAGGCCGTCGGCTCCGAACCCGGCGGGGACCGAGACGGCGGGCTGGCCAGTGAGGTTCCAGGGGGCGTTGTAGGGCACTAGGCCGATCACGCCGTTGAGCGTCCACAGCCCGCCGCGGCCCTCGTACTGGCCGATGCGGGGCGGCGGCTGCGCGGTGGTGGGCGTGAGCAGAACGTCGTGGTCTGCCAGCACGCGGTTCAGCTTGTCGGCGAGCTTGTGCTCGGCGGCGCGCGAACGCTCCAGCAGACCTGCTGGAACGAGCGCGCCCATGGCGGACATGGAGCGGGTGCGTCGCGAGAGCCGCTCGGGGTGCGGCAGCGCATGCGCTTCGTCGTGGATGCCGCGCAGGAAGCGCATGAGCACGGAGGGCATCGTGTCGACGCCGTAGTAGGGGTCCTGCTCTTTGACCTCGTGGCCGAGCGAGCGCAGTAGCTCGACCGTCTCCTGGAGCGCGCGACAGGCGTCCGGGTCGAGCCGGGCGATGACGAGCGGGGGGATCTTTGTGGAGTAGGCGATGCGCAGCCGTCCTGGGGGCGTGCGCGCGGAGGAGAGGAACGTTTGCGCGGGCGGTGCGGGACGATCGCGATCCACGGGAGCGGAGCCGGAGGCGACGTCGTGGAAGAGCGCGGTGTCGGTGACCGAACGGGAGAGGACGCCGTTGACGGACATGCCGTGCCACGCCTCCGGTTTGGGCGCCATCGAGACGCGCCCGCGTTGGGGCTTGAGACCAAACAACCCACACCACGCCGAGGGGATGCGGATGGAGCCGGCGCCGTCGGAGCCCAGCGCGGCGCCAACGAGACCGGCGGCCACAGCCGCGCCGCTGCCGCCGGAGGAGCCGCCGGGGGCACGCTGGAGGTCCCAGGGGTTGCGCGTGGCGCCGAAGGTGGGGGTCTCGGTGAACGGCCAGATACAGAGCTCGGGGACGTTGGTCTTGCCGATGACGATGGCGCCGGCGCCGCGCAGGCGCCGCACAACCTCGGCGTCGGCCGCGACGGGACCGGCGTGGGCGTTGGTGCCGAGCGCGGTGGCCTCCCCGGCGACGTCGACGTCGTCCTTGACCGCCATCGGGACCCCTAGCAGCGGTCGCTCCTCGGGAGCGCTACCAGCTCGCCGCCGCGCGTCGGCTTGGTCGGCTTCGAGCATGGCGCGCTCGGCGAAGACGACCCTGAAGGCGTTCAGCTCGCCGTCGAAGCGATCTATGCGCTTCAAGTAGAGCTCCACGAGCTCGCGCGAGGACACCTCGCCCGCGGCGATGAGCTCCGCTTGCCGGGCGATGCCCGCGAACGCTAGATCGGTGGTGTCCATGAGATGGAATGTATTGCAAGCCACCGCTTCACGGCCGCGTCGGGGACAAGCCAGATGCCCGTGGCGCCCTCTCCTCTCATACCGGCGTGATCGGGTTGCGCTTGGACGGCCACTCGCGACGCTTGGCGGCGGCGTGAGCGAAGCGTCGGATGAGCTCGCCGCGGAGCGCATGGGGCTCGATCACCGCGTCGATGACCATCTCGGAGGCGAGATGCAGGATGTCGATGTCGGCGGCGTACTCGGCGCGCAGCCGCTCGGTCTCGGCGGCGCGCTCCTCGGGGTCCTCGATCGCCTGTAGCTGGTTGTAGTAGACCGCGTTGATCGCGGCC
>DATBTP010000208.1:0-2386 GCA_036559185.1 Solirubrobacteraceae bacterium
GACGCACCTCGAGTCGCTGAAGAATCTCTACCGCCGCCGCCGCGACACGATGCTCGAAGCGCTGCACGAGCATTTCGGTACGGCCGCCTCGTGGACCAAGCCACAGGGCGGCCTCTTCATCTGGGCGACGCTCCCCGACTACATCGACACCACCGACCTGCTCGCTCGAGCCCTCGAGAGCGAGGGCGTGGCGTTTGTGCCGGGGAGGGCCGCCTATCTCGATGGGCGTGGAGCGTCCTCGATGAGGCTCAATTTCGCCGGCGTGCCGGAGGAGGACATCCGCGAGGCGATCAGGCGCATTGGCAAGGTTGTGCGCGAGCAGGTGGGGCTGTTCGGGACGCTCACGGGCGAGCAGCCATCCATCCAGGCGCGGGCGGAGCACGTTGGCGCGCCCGACCCCGAACTCGCCGAGGTGGTCGAGCTGCCCAAGCGCGAATCGCGACGGGAACGCGGCAGTCGATGATGCGCTTCACCACCGCGCATGCGCGGTGGTGCCAACCGGTGCATGCACCGGTTGGTGCGGAACGTGCATGCACGTTCCGGCCATCGGCGCATGCGCCGATGGCGACGCGCCACATGTGGCGCGTCGGGGAGCGCGCGAGCGCTCCCTAAGAATCGCCCGCCGCGAAGTCCTCGGGAGTGACCTCGTCGAGGAACTCCTTGAAGCGCTCCACCACGTCCTCCGACTCCTCGACGTCGTGCTCGAACTCGATCGCCGACTCGGCGATTACCTCCTCAGCGGCAAAGATGGGGGCACCGGCTCGTACGGCGAGCGCGATGGCGTCGCTGGGACGCGAGTCGATCTCCATCTCGCGGCCGTTCACGCTGAGAGTGATGGAGGCGAAGAAGGTGTTCTCCCGCAGCTCGGTTACCGCCACCTGCGTGCACTTCACCTCCAGCTCGCCGAGCATCTCGCAAAGCAGGTCGTGGGTCATAGGCCTGGGGGTGCTCGCCCCCTGCAACTTCATGAGGATCGACGCCGCCTCGGGGTGGCCGATCCAGATGGGCAGGAACCTGTTGCCGTCGACCGTCTTCAGCAGCACTATCGGCTGCTTGCCGACCATGTCGAAGCTCACGCCGTAGATAACCATCTCCTGCACGACATTCCTCCAAAGGGGAGATCCAGAGTATAGGTGTCGTCGAGCCCCTCCCTCCGCGGGCGGGCCCGGGTAAATGACTCGGTTAAGCGGACGCTCGGAAGCTCCAGAGCTTGTTGCCGAGGAAGTTGAAGGGCGTGGCGGCGGCCACGGCGAGCGCCTGCGCTGGAACCTTTGCCATCCCGGCCTGCTCGACGAGCAGCGTGAGCAGCACGAGGTTCACAAGCGCAAACGCCGCGAGGCTCACAAGGAAGAAGCGCGCCGCTTGATGGTGTACCCGACCGCCCGGGCGGTCGAACGTCCAGTGGCGGTTGAGCACGAAGTTGCTCGACACAGCCACCAGCCACGCCAGCACCGCCGCCAGCTGGTAGGGAGCGCCGATCGCGTGCACGAACAGCGCGTAGACGGCGAGATTCAAGACGAAGCCGCTCGCGCCTACGAAGCCAAAGCGGATTAGCTGCAGCCAGTTGGCGGGACGGCGCATGCCGTGGAGCAGCCGCATGTGGGGGCGTCGCGCGCCGCCTACGGGCACGTTCGCGGGGCGCACATCCACGGCGGTGTCCTGTGCGGGCATCCGACCAGGGTATCTCAGGACGGCGTCGGACCGGCGTGGTACAGCAGCCAGCGACGCTAGCCTGTCGGTGGGTGAGCATCGAGCCAAACAGCACTGTTCAGGGGAGCGCGCCGAGAAGGATACCCCTCTCGCGCCGAGTGCTCGCGGGCGCGCTGGCGGTGGCGGCGCTCGTGGGGGTCGCGGCCGTGCTGGTCATCGGTCGAGGCAACTCCACTGCCGGGCAAGTCACAAAGGCCGCCACAACCGCGCACGTCGCTCATTCGGATGGCGCCGCCCGATCGGCCGTGCATACGGGGGCGATAGGCGCGCGGGAACCAGCAAACGACAACACGCACCTGGCCGCAAGCGGGAAGGCAAGCGCGACGACGCCCAAAGGCGTGGCGGTGGCTGAGGTGCGCGATCCCGAAGAAGCCAAGAGCTTCCCCCTGCCCGCCTCAACGCGGCATGCCTCGGCATCCTCGCCGAGCGTGGCGGGCGAAGCCGCCATCGCTCCCGGCGCGGCCTCGGACGCGGAAGTTCGCAAGGAGCTCGGCGAAGAGGCACGGGCGAAGGCGCAGGAACGGGCGGCGCAACACAGGGTGCTCACGCCCGTAGCCGGCGGCTTCTCGGTAGGAGGCGACGGCACGATCCCGATCCCCCAGAACATCCCCGAAGCGGTGCAGAGGGTGGTTGCCGGGGGCAACGCGATCGCCGATTTCCCCTACATCTGGGGCGG
>DATBTP010000209.1:0-13435 GCA_036559185.1 Solirubrobacteraceae bacterium
TCATCAAGGCCTGCATCGAGCTGGGAATGGACCCCGCTGAGAAGATCGCCATCTTTCGCATCCCTGGCGCGTGGGAGGAGGAGGGCTTCAAGATCCTCGAGAAGTATGAAGTCGACTACGCCGACCGCTCGGTCTCGCTGAACGAGGCGGCGCGCCGCGCCGTCGAGAAGATCCAAGGAGTGGCGGCATGAGGGGATCGAGCCGCACGGAGAAGCGCCGATGAGCATCCTCATTGACGCTGAGACGACCTTCATCGTCCAAGGCATCACCGGCCGCGAGGCCGTCAACTTGACGAGAGAGTGCCTGGACTACGGCGCGGGCGCGAAGGTCGTCGGCGGCGTCACCCCGGGACGCTTGGGCCGCGACGTGCACGGGGTACCCGTGTTCGACACGGTCGCCCAGGCTGTGGCCCACCACGGTTCGCCGATCTACGGCTCGGTCGTGACCGTCCCACCCGCCTTCACAAAGGACGCGGTGTTCGAGGCGATCGAGAACGGGATCGAGCTGATCGTGATCGTCACCGAGCGCATCCCGCGACGCGACGTCGCCCAGATGGTCGAGCTAGCCACGCTGCGCGGCGCGCGCATCATCGGCCCCAACTGCCTCGGGATCATCGTGCCCGACGTAATCAAGATGGGCGGCATCGGCGGCCCCGCGCGCAACGCCGCGCAGGCCTACACGCCCGGCCCGATCGGCGTGATCTCACGCTCAGGCGGCATGACCACCGAGATGTCCTCCACGCTCTCGGCCGCCGGCCTCGGTCAATCCACCGCTGTTTCGATCGGCGGCGACGCGATCATCGGCTCGAGCTACGCCGAGCTGATGCCCCTGTTCGAGGCCGACGAGCAGACCCAGGGCATCGTCATCTACACCGAGCCCGGCGGGCGCATGGAGGCCGAGCTCGCGCGATGGGTGACCGAGAACGACTCGCGCCTGCCGATCGTGGCGTTCATGGCGGGCCGCTTCATGGACGAGATGCCGGGCATGAGCTTCGGCCACGCCGGCACGATCGTGGAAGGCAAGGAGGACACTGCCGGCGAGAAGATCGCGCGCCTCGCCCAGGCCGGCATCACGGTGGCGGAGCGCATCGAGGACATACCCGGCTTGATCGGGTCGAAGATCGCGGAGAGGAGCCCCGCATGAGAGCAGACGGGATCTTCATCGCCGTCGAGGTAGACGACCGGGTCGCCGGCGACGCGACCGTGGCGGCGAAGCTAACCGAAGCCTGCCCGGTGGACATCTTCGCCCAGCCCGACGGCGACGCGCTCGCCATCGTCGAGCAAAACCTCGACGAGTGCGTGCTCTGCGGCCTGTGCCTCGCCGCGGCGCCGGCGGGCGCCGTGACGATCGTCAAGCTCTACGACAACGAAACCACGCTCGCCCCCGCCTGAGTTTGTGAGCGCGGTGAGCGCTGGCTTACAGGCAGTCGGCCGAAACCCCCAGCCCCCGCGCTATGTTAGAGGCGCTAACCGCGCCCTAACGATTCTCAAAGACTCCGGCAGGTGAGCTTCCCACCGATGGACTCGAGCCCCAACGTCACATGGCAAGACAGCGCTCTTTCGCGGGAGCGGCGCTGGCGGGCGCTCGAGGCCCGCGGGGCGACGATCTGGATCACGGGGCTCCCCTCCTCCGGCAAGTCCACGCTCGGCGCCGCCGTCGAGGAGCGCCTCGTAGAGCGGGGCAGCGGGGCTTACCTGCTCGACGGCGACAACCTGCGCTGCGGCATCTGCGGCGATCTCGGGTTCAGCCGCGAGGATCGCGAAGCCAACGTCGATCGCGTAGGAGAGCTGGCGCGCCTGTTCGCCGACTCGGGAGCGATCGCCGTCGTGGCGCTCGTGTCACCCTACGAACGCACCCGCCACAGAGTGCGAGAGCGCCACGAGCACGACGGGCTGGCGTTCTTCGAAGTGTTCCTCGACACCCCCGTCGACGTCTGCGCCGAGCGCGACCCAAAGGGCCTATACGCGCGCGCGCGCGCCGGCGACCTCGACGGCTTCACCGGCGTCGACGATCCCTATCAGCCGCCCACCCAACCCCACCTGCGCGTCACCCCCGAGATGGCCCTACCGCGAGCCGTAGATGCGATCCTCGAGCTGCTGCGCACACACGAACCACACGGCGCACGCCATGAAGGCGTCGGTGTGGTCGGGTAGCGCGCCTGACGGGCCGACCCGCTTTCACCACTGCAGGAGCATCAGCCCAACGGTGACCCCGGGGCCGACGGTGACCATCAGCGCGCGCTCGCCATCGCGCGGCTCGCGGCGATCGAGCATCGTCTTCATCACGTAGAAGATCGCCGGTGTGCCGACGTTGCCGTGCTCTGAAAGCACCTGGAAGCTGTCGCCCACCTGCTCGCGCGAGAGCCCCAGGGCTTCCTGGATGCTCTCGATGATGCGCCGCCCGCCCGGGTGCACCAGCCAATGGTCGATCTCCCGGCGAGCTACGCCGATCGAACCGAGGAAGTCGTCGACCAGCTCTCCCAGCCCTTCGGCGGCGACGTCGGGAAGCTCGCGGATCAGGTGCAGGTAGCTGTCGTCGGCCGCGAGCTGCATCCTCACCGCGCCGAGCGTGCCTCCGATCTGGTGCACCTTGGAGGCGACGATCGCCGGACCGGCCGCGGGCTTGGACCCGGCAAGGGCGGTGGGTTGCGCGTCGAACTCCACGAGCGCCGCCGCGCAGCCGTCGCCGAAGATCGAAGAGCCCACGGTCTTGCTGCGCTCGTCCTCGGCGGAGGCGCCCATGAGGATGCCGGCCATGCTCTCGGCGGCCACCACCAGCGCCTTCTTGCCCGGATGCTCGCGCAGCGCCTGCGAGGCGAGCCTCACAAGGGGAACGGCGCTCGCGCACCCCACGCCCACCACGTGGTACTTGTCGGTCGCGGGATCCATCTCGTAGCGATCGAGGAGCCGGTGCGCGATCGTGGGACCGCCGAGCGAGTAGAGGCTCGCGCTCACCACCACGCCGATCTCGCTGGGATCCACCTCGAGCTTGTCGATCGCGCGCACGGCGTCGGCTAGAAGCTGGTCCTCGATCGCGAGCGTGCGCCCCTGGACCGTGGTGGAGAGGAATTCGTCGGTCAATTTCAGTTGCCGGCTGCGCACTCCGCACCGTCTGAAGATGCGCTCGGCGAACTCGTCGCCCGTGAGCCCCAGCAGCGCGAGCACGTCCTCCTGAGAGAACGACGCGTCGGCATGCGAGAGCGCCAGGCCGGAGATGCGCGGACGATCGGCGGTGAGATCCTCCGCATGCCGGGCGTCCTCCCGCTCCCACGCCTGCGCCCGCGGGCTCGCGGGCGACCGGACGGCGCTCAGATGCGAAACTGTAGGTGTGGGGAAGTCGACGCCTATGGCTTTCAAGCTGGACCCCCGGGGGTCTCTCCGATCGAGTGGGTGGCGAGCGGGCGAAGCCCGAGCATATTTGAGCAACCCGTCGAGAGCCGCGAAAGAGCGGCTCCCCGTCGGCTGTTCTTCATAGACTCTTCATCCTATCGACATGCTTCTTCATCAACTCTTCGACAGGCGTCCATGATTAGCCTTGGAGGGACCACAACATCCATGAGCCTGGAGGGACGCAGATGAGAGTGATCGGGGCAGGCCTGCCGCGTACGGGCACGCTCACGCAGAAGGTGGCGCTGGAGATGTTGGGCTTCGAGCCCTGCTACCACTGGGTGAACGTCATCGCCGACCTCGACCAGGTGGGCGTGTGGAATCGCGCGCTCGACGGCGAGGCGCCGTGGGATGAGGTGTTCGCCGGCTTCCAGGCCACGGTGGACTGGCCCGGCGGCTACTTCTGGCGCGAGCTGATGGACCGCTACCCCGACGCCAAGGTGCTGTTGAGCGTGCGCGAGCCCGAGAAGTGGGAGCCGAGCTTCCGCGAAACGATCTGGGACATGTGCTTCGGCGAGTCGCTCATCCGACTGATCTCGAGCGCTCGCGGCCAGGTCGATCCGCGGTGGAGCCGTTATCTGAAGCTCGTCGATCGCATGTTCTGGAGCGAGGAGGGCACCTTCGCCTCCGGGCACGACACCCCCGAGCTATTGATGGCGCAGTTCGAGCGCCACAACGAGCGGGTGAAGGCGGCCGTGCCACCCGAGCGGTTGCTCGTGTGGAGCGTCACCGAAGGGTGGGGGCCGCTGTGCGACTTCTTGGAGGCGCCCGTGCCCGCCGAGCCCCTCCCCCACGTAAACGATCGCGAGACCTTCCTCGGGCGCGTCGTCGACGGCGGACTCGCGGCGCTTCAGGCGTGGCGCGCCGCCGAGACCGGAGCGCTGGACTCCGCGACGGCTTAGAGCCCCGAGTGTCGAGAGTCGAACTCCCGCGCTAGTGCTCCGCATTCAGTTTTCGGCTCGAGCCGCCCGCGGCGGCCGCACGGGATGAGTAGAGCGCGCACTGCCGCCCTGCTGCTCGGCGTCGTGGCGGCGATCGCGGTGGTAGTGGCGCTCGCGACGGGCGCGCTGCGCGGAGGCGCATCGAGCGCCGCCGCGTCGCCGCCGTGCCTTCCCGCCTCGCTCGACCACACCGCCAGGCTGGCGGGTCTGCCGGTGGACGTTTCGCCGGCGCCGAACAGCGACACGGCGAACCCTTACGCTCAGATCAGCTTCCTGGGCGCGCCGCTCGACGAGATCCGCCGGCTCTCGGTCGTGGGCCAGCGCAGCGGCAACCATCCGGGCCGGCTGCGCGGCTACTCGCAGGGCGACGGCGCGAGCTTCGTGCCGGACACCCCGTTCGATACGGGGGAGCGCGTGGTGGTGCACGCCACGATCGGCCCCGCGGCCACCGCCAGGCCGGTGGAATTCGGCTTTCGCGTAGACACTCCGTATTCCACGGCCGACATCCCTCCCTTCCCCAACCCGCGGGCGGCGCCCGCCGACTACCAGAGCTTCGCCACCGTGCCTGGCCTGCAGGCGCCGATCCTGAGCGTGACGGTGGCCGATCGCGACCCCGCGGCGGGGGACGTCTTCACGACCAACGGCCCCAGCGCTGGACGGTATGGCCCGCTGATCTACACACCGCGGGGCAGACTCGTGTGGTTCGACCAGCTCTCCGGCGAGCTCAGCGCCGAGAACCTGAGCGTGCAGCGCTACGAAGGCCGGCGCGACCTCACCTTCTGGCAGGGCACGGTGCTCTCGCTTGGCTTCGGCGAGGGCGAAGACATCGTGATGGACGACCGCTACCGGCCCGTGGCGAGGATCGCCGGCGGCAACGGTCTACGGCCCGACCTGCACGACTTCCAGATCGTCCCCGGCGACGTCGCCTACATCACCGCCTATAACCCCATCCACTGCGACCTCGCCCCGGCCGGAGGGGCGCGCGACGGGGCGATCCTCGACACGGCGGTCCAAGAGATCGACATGAGGACGGGGCTCGTGCGCTGGGAATGGCACAGCCTCGACCACGTGAACACGGCGGAGTCGGAGACCACGCCCCCGAAGGGAACCCCTTGGGACTGGTTTCATCTGAACTCGATCGACCCCGAGCCAAACGGCGACGTGTTCATCTCGGCGCGAAGCACGTGGGCCGGCTATCAGCTCCAGCGCGGCAACGGCACGATCTTGTGGCGGCTGGGCGGACTGGCAAGCTCTTTCGGGATGGGGCCCGGCACGAAGACGGCGTGGCAGCACGACGGCCGCATACTCCCCGATGGAGACGTCACGTTCTTCGACAACGGCTCCAACCCCCGGGTCCACAGCCAGTCGCGCGCGGTGAGGATCGCGCTCGACTTCAAGACCCGTCAAGCGCGACTGCGCGCGGTGTACACGCATCCCAACCCGCTGCTGTCGGTGAGCCAGGGCAACGTGCAAACGCTGGCGGACGGCAACTCGGTGGTGGGGTACGGCGCGATACCCGAGATCGGCGAGTACGCCAAGGATGGCGGGTTGCTCTTCAGCGCCCACCTCCCCTTCGCGATGTCCTCCTACCGGAGCGTGCGCTTCCCGTGGAGCGCGCGGCCGCTGAGCCCACCGGTGACGGTGGCCGAGCTCAACAACACCGGCGAAGAGACGATCGTGCGCGCCAGCTGGAACGGAGCGACCGACGTGGCCTCGTGGCGCGTGCTCGCGGGGGAAGACCCGGGGTCGCTGCAACCCCGGACGGCGATCCCGGCGAGCGACTTCGAGAGCTCGACGATTCTGCCGAAGAGGTACGCATACGCGCAAGCGCAGGCGCTCGATCGCCGCGGGCGTGTGCTCGGCGCCTCGGCGGCGGTACGGGTTCAGTAGGCCGGCGCGTGCGAGGGCTGCTTATGGGTCGTGCTCGTGGGGCTGCCGTTGGTCGACGTGCTCGTCGATTTGCCGCCGCAGCCCGCGACCCCGACGGCGGCCGCCATTGTGGATAGCAGCGTTAGCATGGCGACCCGTGGCGTACGTTTCATCGGCCTACCCTACCAACGCGCCGCGCGGTGAGCTGAGGTGAGCGCCGTGACTCCCACGAGCGTGGTGGCCGAGGTCTCGACCGGGGTCGAGCGGGAGCCGAGCTCGCGAATGGGCTGGCTGCTGGCCGTGTGCTGCGCGGCGCAGTTCATGGTTATCCTCGACCTGAGCATCGTCAACGTGGCGCTGCCTTCGATCCAGCTGAGTCTCGGCTTCTCGGCGCCGGAGCTGCAGTGGATCGTGGATGCGTACGCGATCACGTTCGCGGGCTTCTTGATGTTGGGTGGGCGCGCCGCCGACTACTTCGGGCAGCGCCGTATGTTCGTGTTGGCGCTGCTCGTGTTCGCGGCCGCCTCGCTGGCGGGCGGTATCGCGGCCGACCGGGGAACGCTGGTCGCGGCCCGCGCGGCGCAGGGGATCGGGGGCGCGCTGATGGCGGCGTGCTCGCTGGCGATCATCACCTCCTCGTTCGCGCCGGGGCCAAAGCTCAACCGCGCGATCGGCGCGTGGGCGGCGATGAACGGGCTCGGCGGCGCCGCCGGAATGCTCTTCGGCGGGATCATCACGCAGGAGCTGAGCTGGCGTTGGGTGCTGCTCATAAACCCCCCGATCGGGATCGCGGCGGCGGTTGTGGCATACGCCGTCGTGAGCGAGCGTCGCCGCGCCGCGCGACGCAACTTCGACCTCGCGGGCGCGCTCACGCTCACGGTCGGCCAGATGGTGCTCGTGTACGGGGTCGTCGAAGCGGGCTTGGCGGGGTGGAACACGACCGCGGCGCTCGCTCCCATCCTCGGCGGCATTGGCCTGCTGGCGGTGTTCGGCGCGATCGAGACGCGCGTCGCCTCCGAACCGCTCATTCCCTTCAAGGAGTTGACAAGGCCGCTGCGGACGGCCAACAACATCGTGCTGCTGTTCAGCGCGTCGCTGTTCCCGATGTGGTTCGTCAGCTCGCTCTACCTGCAGCAGGTGCTGAGCCTCTCGCCGCTCGACACCGGTCTCGTGTTCCTGCCGATGACGCTGATGATCGGGATCGTGGCCTCGCGCGCCGGCAAGCTCGTGAGCCGGTTCGGCGTGCGCATGGTGCTCGGCGGCGGACTCATCATGCTCGCGGGCGGGATGCTCCTGCTAGCGCGGATCGGCGCCAGCGGGAGCCCGGTCGTGTACATCATGATCCCCGGATTGCTCACGGCGGCGGGGATCGCGATGTCGATCGTCCCCTCGACCATTGCGGCAACCCAGGGCGCCAAGCAGGGCGAGGCGGGGCTCGCCTCGGGCCTTGTCAACACCTCCCGCCAGATCGGCGGGGGTCTCGGCCTCGCGATCCTGGTGACGCTCGCCACCCAGCGCACCTCGCACCTGATCGGCACGGGCGTGGGCGTGCCCCAAGCGCTCACCGACGGCTTCCGCCTCGCCTATCTGATCGGCGCGGGGTTGGCGGGCGCGGCGGCGCTCGTGACGTTCACCTCGCTGCCGAAGCCCGCCCTAGATGAAGGACCCACCCGCCCGGAACCCACTCACCCGACACCCACCCACCCAGGACCCACCACCCTAACCACACCCCCGCTCGCCGCTGTGGGGGCGCGGCGCTTCGCGATCGCCATCGCCGTCGTCGTGGCTGGCTTCGTCGCGGTGGACCTCGCCTTCGCCGGCTCTCACGGCGCTCCCGTCGGGGCTTACACAACCAAGGGCACATACAGCTTCGTGTCGGCGCCAGGGCTGCGCCCGCCGATCGTCAAGCGTACGGCTCGCGCCGTGCGGGCCGGTAAGCGGGCGCCGGGATACATCTTCACGACGAACTTCTACTCCCTCACGGAACCGCCGATGATCGGCCAGAGCGGCCCGCTGATCCTCGACCAGAGCTTGCGGCCCGTGTGGTTTCAGCCGGTGCCCGAAAGCGTGGTGGCATCCAACCTGAGCCCGCAAACCTACGAAGGCAAGCCCGCGCTCGCCTGGTGGCAGGGGGTGGTGACGAAGACCGGTCAGACCGAAAGCGGCGAAGACATCGTGGTCGACCAGCACTACCGGCCGATCGCGAGGCTCAAGGGAGCCGACGGCTGGACGCTCACCCTCCACGAGCTCCTCATTAGCGGCGAAGACGCGTGGGTGACCGCCAACAAGAACCTCGCCATCGACCTCTCGAAGTACGGCGGCGCGTACAACGGGGCGATGATCGACTCGGCGGTACAGGAGTACAACCTGCGGACGGGCAAGCTGTTGCGCACGTGGGATGCGTTGGATCACATACCGCTGAGCCAGTCATACGCCACGCTTCCCACCAACGGCTTCCCCTGGGACGCCTACCACGTCAACTCCGTGCAGCTCGTCGGCGGCGGGAGCTTCCTCGTGTCGATGCGCAATACGTGGGCCGCCTACCTGGTGAACATCGACACCGGCGGGATCGAGTGGACGCTCGGCGGCAGGCGCACGAGCTTCGAGCTCGGTCCCGGCGCGGCCTTCCAGTGGCAGCACGACGTGCGGCTGAGGGGGGGGTCGAGGGTGACGATGTACGACGATCACTGCTGCCAGCTCACGAGCGGCGGCACGAACGTCAAAGCCACGGGCCCCTCGCGCGGGCTCGAACTGAAGCTCGACACGCGGACGCGCACGGCGACGCTCGCCGCCCAGTACGTCCGCGACGGCGGCTTCGCGGCGGATTACATGGGCGACGCGCAGCCCCAGCCCGACGGCGACGTGTTCGTCGGGTGGGGCTCAGAACCCTACTTCTCGGAGTACAGCCGCTCGGGCGCGCTCCTGCTGGACGGAGAATTCCCGTGGCCGGACCTCACCTACAGAGCGACGCTCGAGCGGTGGGTCGGCCTGCCGCTCTCCCCGCCCGCCGGCGCCGCCATTCAAGCCGGCGGCAAGACCACCGTGTACGCGAGCTGGAACGGCGCGACGCGGGTCGCCTCCTGGCGGGTTCTCGCCGGGGCCGCCGCCGGTAGTCTGAGCGCCGTGAGGAGCATGCCCAAGTCGGGATTCGAGACCGCGATTCCCGTGGCGCCAGGTCATCGGACCTTCAAGCTCGAGGCCATCGACTCGGGGGGCCGCGTGATCGGGATATCCCGGCCGTTTACCGCACGGCCCCTCCCATGAGCACCGTCCCCCATGAACACGGTCCCTCGATGATTACGGTCCCTCCCGTGAGCACGACCCCTCCCATGAGGATCCGCGCGACCATGCCGCTGGCGGCGCTCGTGCTGTGCGTCGGCTTGTGCGCGTGCGGCGACGCGGGCTCCTCGGCGGCCGACACGATCACGCCGACGAAAGAGATCGCCGAGGCGCGCGCCAACTCGGTGGCGGTGTCGCCGCTTCCCGGCACCGAGGACGCCTCGCCCTCCACACAGATCAGCTTCCTCGGCGGCGCCGGCACGAAGGTGGCGGACGTGAGCGTGGTGGGCTCTCGCGGCGGCAACCACCCCGGGAAACTGAAGCCCTACTCGACGGGCACGGGCGCGAGCTTCGTGCCCAACAGGCCCTTCCAGGCCGGCGAGCAGGTGGCCGTGCACGCGCTCGTCGGCGTGGGAGCGGGCGCGCCCGGCAAGCCCGTGACGACGGTGTTCACGATCGCCCATCAGGCGCAGGTCAGCCAGGCCGAGTTCCCCAAAGAACCCGGCGACAAGAACGCCATCCAGCACTACGCCTCGGCGCCCACGCTGACGCCCTCGACGGTGACCGTCACCACCGCCGCTCAGCCGGGGGCGGCGAGCGGCGACCTGTTCATGGCGCCCTACCAGGGCGAAGGCACGCCGGGCGAGATGATCTCAGAACAGGACGGGACGCTCGTGTGGTTTCGCCCGCTGCCGGCTGGCGATGAGTCGACGAACTTCCAGGTGCAGAGCTACGAGGGCAAGCCCGTGCTCACGTGGTGGCAGGGACGCATCCTCGGCGTGGGCTTCGGGCAGGGCGAAGACGTGATTTACGACAGCTCCTACAAACAGGTCGCAACCATAAGGGCGGGCAACGGCTATCGGGCGGACCTGCACGAGATCAGGCTCACCCCCCAGGGCACGGCTTGGATCGACGAGTTCGACCCGATCCACATGAGCCTCTCCTCGGTTCACGGCGCCAAGAACGGCATCCTCACCGACTCGGTGGTGCAGGAGATCGACATCAAGACCGGTTTGGTGATGTGGGAGTGGCATGCGCTCGGCCACGTGCCGCTCACCGACTCGACGCTCGCGCCGTCCAACAGCGCCTACCCCTGGGATTACATCCACGTCAATTCGATCGACCCGGGCTCCTTCAAAGACGTGTTGCTCTCCTCGCGCAACATGTGCGCGCTGTATGACGTCGACATCAAGACCGGCGCCTTCAACTGGCAAATCGGCGGCAGGCACTCCACTTTCAAGCTCGGGAGGGGCGCGAGGACGTACTTCCAGCACGACGCCGAATGGCAGCCGGGAGGGGTGATATCGCTGTTCGACAACGGCGCCACCCCCGTGGAGGAGAAGCAGTCGCGCGGGGTGCTGCTGAAGCCGGACTTCGCGACCAAGACGGTTGCGTTGGTGAGCGCGTTTACGAACCCCACGCACACGCTGTCGGCCGCGGCCCAGGGCAACACGCTCGCCCTCCCCGAAGGCGACTGGCTGATGGGGTATGGGAATCTGCCGAACTTCACCGAGTACAGCTCGACCGGGGCGGTGCTGCTCGACGGGACGCTCGGAAAGGGGGTTCAGAGCTTCCGCACCTACCTCTCGCCGTGGAGCGGTCACCCCACCACGCCGCCGGCGATCGCCGCGAGCAGGAGCGGATCGAGCGTGACCGTCCACACGAGCTGGAATGGCGCCACCGAAGTGGCGTCATGGCAGCTGTTGATCGGCGAATCGTCGGGCACGCTGGCCCCCGTGGAGACCGTGCCGAAGAGCGGTTTCGAGACGACCGCGACGATCGCGAGCCCCGCGTACGTGAGGGCCGCCCCGACGTACGTCGAGAGCCGGGCGCTCGGCGCGGGCGGCAACGTGCTCGCCAGCTCGGCCGCGTTGCGCGTGCCGTGAGCTCGGCCTGAGAGCCACCGCGAGCGCGGGGCGCGCCGCCGTCGACATTCGAGCCGCCCGCGGCGCTATCGTATGGGAGCCGTGAGCGAAAACTTCTCACTCATCGTGATGTGCTTCTTCATGCTCGCCTCCCTGGCATTCCTGGCGCAGCAAATCCTCGCCTACCACTGATCTTCACCCAACGGCCCTCAAGAGTGCTTGCGGGCGGTCTTGAGCCGTTCCCGTTCCTGCTGCTTGTCGACGACCGTTGAGATGAGCCGCAGGAACTGGGTGGGCCCGGTGGCCTTGGCCTTGCCGTAGGTGAAGGCCTCGATCCAGTCGGGGACCTTGCCTTCGGAAGCCATGACGTTGAAGAACTCTCGGCGCATTTCTACGTTGACGCGGGCGTCGGCGGCGGGGCCCTTGGTGACTTCGAAGTCGGGCATCCGCAGACGGAAGAACTGGACGTCGCCGCGACCGTGCAGCTCGACGCTCACGACGAGCGTGATGGGCGCGAGCGCTGGCACTTCCTCGACGAACCTTCGTGCCGCCTTCGCGATGAGGCTCTTGGCGTCCTCGGCCATCAGAGCACGATCCGCTTCGATGCTCGTGGAGTGCGCGCGCGATCCCGACTCCAACCGCGGCGAGCGCTGCCCGGGGCCATCAGATCTTGTGCCTTTGGAGCAACTTCTTGCCGATCACCATGCGCTGGATCTCAGAGGTTCCCTCGCCGATGAGCAGCAGCGGCGCGTCGCGGTAGAGACGCTCGATCTCGTACTCCTTGGAGTAGCCATAGCCACCGTGGATACGAAAGCACTCCTCGACGCAGAAGCGGCCGGCCTCCGAGGCGAACAGCTTGGCCATGCCGGCCTCCAGGTCGGAGCGGACGCCCGCGTCCTTCAGGCGGGCGGCGCGCAGCGTGAGCAGCCGCGCGGCGTCCACCTGGGTGGCCATGTCGGCGAGCTTGAACTGGATCGCCTGGTGTTCTGAGATCGTCTTGCCGAACGTCTTGCGCTCCTGGGAGTAGCGCAGAGCGAGCTCGAGCGCGCGCTGGGCGATGCCGACGCCCCGGGCGGCGACGTTCACGCGGCCGACCTCAAGGGCGTCCATCATCTGCGCGAAGCCCCTGTTCAGACCGGCGTCCTCGCCGCCGAGCACGTTTTCGGCCGGGCATTTGTAGCCGTCGAAGACGAGCTCGGTGGACTCCACGCCCTTGTAGCCCATCTTTTTGAGCTTCGGAGGCACGATCAGGCCGGCGTAGTCGCCGGTGTTCTCCGAGGCGCCCCCCTCCTTCTCGGCGACGAAGCAGGTGAAGCCCTTGTGGCGCGGCTGGACGTCGGGGTCGGTCTTGACGAGCACGAACACAAGATCTGACATGAGCCCGTTGGTGACCCACATCTTCTGGCCATTGATCTCGTAGTCGCCGTCGTCGAGCTTCTTGGCGGCGGTCTTGATCGCCTGCACGTCGGAGCCCAGCTCGGGCTCTGAGAGCGAGAAGGCGGCGCGTATCTCTCCCGTGGCCATGCGGGGGAGGTACTTCTGCTTCTGCTCCTCGGAGCCGAACTTGATGAGCAGGTAGGAGCCGATGAAGTGGGTGTTGATGACCCCCGAGATCGAGATCCAACCGCGCGAGAGCTCCTCGACGATCATCGCGTAGGTCGTGAGGTCGAGCCCCATGCCGCCGTACTCCTCGGGGATCGTGACACCGAACAGACCGAGCTCCTTCATCTGCTCGACGATGGGCGCGGGGAAGAGGTCCTCGTGGTCGTAGTGCTCGGCGTTGGGGAGGATCTGCTCGTCGGCGAACTGGCGCACCATCTCGGTGATCGCCTTCTGCTCGTCGGTCTTCTCGGTGTAGGGGGCGGGGGCTACGGCCATTCGCGGGGCTCCATCGTCGCTTTTCGACAGGTATCGAGAGAATACCCGGCGTGAACTTCGCCCGAGACCTCATCGCCGCCCAACCGCCCGAGCGGCTGGCGTTGGTGGAGCTGGCCCGCGACGGCTCGCGCCGCGAGTGGTGCTTCGCCGAGGTCGCGGAGCGCTCCGCGCGACTCGCGGGGACGCTGAAGGCCCTTGGCGTGGGCCGCGGCGACGT
>DATBTP010000210.1:0-5582 GCA_036559185.1 Solirubrobacteraceae bacterium
CAGAACCCCGAGCGACAGGAGGCTCGCGAGCCCGTTACCGTTTGACCATCAACCCGTGAGGACCGCCGCCGAAGTTCCACGACGATCCGGACATCCTCCTCCCGACGGATGCCGCCTTCTGACCGAGCGCGAAAGCACGGGTGCCGGGGCTAGCGGAGAACAGCATGTGCGACTTCTTGATCAAGACCTTGCGTGTGTTATGACCCTGTCCGTCCCACGAGATATGCGACAGGTCCTCGTCAGCGACGGCTACGAACAGATAGCGTCGCCTGAAGGCCTTGTTCTGGCTGAGTACATCCGAGATTTCCCCATGTCCGACGGTGGCCTGACTCATACCAATCTCGAGGTTGGTGCGATTTGCGAAGGTCGCGTGCTCCGCCTTCAGGCGGGCACCGAATGCCTCCAGGTTGGCAATCGTGAGCGGCTTAGCTGCGTCGCGATCGGCCGGCTCAGAGTCCGAGACGAACAGAAGCCGATGCAGGAAGTTTTCCTCAATGTCGCGGGGATCTACGTCGTCGGAGAATATGACGTGAGCATTGATGCGAGAGTCCTGCTCGCCGACTCGAACGAGAGTGTCAAGCCGGAACTCGATGTTCGCCAGCAGACGGATCCGTCGCGCGCTTTCGGCAAGCTCCTCACCTAGTAGATCCGCGAGACGCTTCGAGTCCTCTTGGAGAGATCGGAGCCGCTTGTAGCCGTCGACCGTGAAGTAGTCGGTGACACCAATCACAGCGATCTTCTCAACGACAGCGCGTTCGAAGAGGGTCTTGGCGTAAGCGTCGAAGTCCTGCCCGAAGCCGTTGTTAAGCGCAGACAGCGGGGTGTGGACCTGGAGATCCCATCGCCGCCATTCCGACCCACGGGGGAATTCGATTTGCTTGGCTTTCTGGCTCATTGGTCTGTGTGGGCTCAAGCCTACTTGTCACGGCGTACGCTTCCCCTGCAATCAGCAATGAACGACCCGCAAGCGGCCCCCCAGGCACCCTGATCTCGACCGCTGGCAGACGGGGTGTGGCCCGGTCATTGAGCCTCTACATGTGAGCCACGATCTGTCAAAGACTCCCTTCCTTAGGCAGACTCGAGCCTAGACGGCCCACGCCTCACGCGAGCGGTTCGTGGGCTGGACAGTCCGGATACACCGCCGCACATCAGCACCGTTGGCCCGGGACTAACGTGTCGCATGCGCATCTTCGACGGGATTTGTTCCCCAATTGTTCCCCAGCGGGCTTCAAGGACCCGTCCCGCTAACCCAAAAACCAGCCCATTTCCAGGCCTTTCCTATAATCGGGGAGACAGGATTTGAACCTGCGACCGCCCGGCCCCCAGCCGGGTGCGCTACCAGACTGCGCCACTCCCCGTGGTGCAAGTCGATTCTACGGATAAAGCCCTCAACCCGTGGTCGTGACGGGCGGCTTGGCGCCGAGGGCTGGGACGATCGTGCCGAGCAACCCTCTCATCAGCGCAATCGTGAAGTTGGCGAAGTCGAAGTAGTCGCGCCAGAGCACGATTTGGCCGTCTTGGACGTCGAAGCGTCCGCACACCCAGAGCTGGACGCGTAGGCGACGAACCTTCAGGACGTCTGTGCGCTCCGTGAGGACCGACGGGCCGGCTGCGGAGATCGTGTGCATATAAACCTCGAAGCCGGCGCCCGGCTGACGCATCGCGGTCCGAAAGAGCCTGCGAACGCGCTTTCGTCCGAGCACGGTCGGCAGTCCGACGTTTTCGTAGCGAACGTCAACCGCGAGAAGCTCCACGGCCCCGTCGACGTGCCCGACGGCGAGCAGATCCATGAAGCGCTCGACCACCGCCTGAGGGCCCAACGAAGTGGGTTGAGTCGATTCCCCGAAGATGTTGCTTGCAGTCTCAGCCATGAGAGCGGGCGACGGGAATCGAACCCGCCCTAAAAGCTTGGAAGGCTTTTGTGCAACCACAACACTTCGCCCGCGGATTGCCCTAATCGTATCGTCCCGCTCGCCGTCTAATGTATGCGGCGTGCGCCTCCGAGCATTGGTGCTGCTGTTCGCGCTAACAGCGGCCGACTACGTGCTGTGGGATTGGTCGATCGCGAACACCCACGACATCGTGTCGCTCGTGTCGGGGTTGACGCTGTTGCCGCTCGCCGCGTTGACGCTCGGCGGACTCGCGATCGGCGGAGCTCGGCTCCTGAGGCTCCTACTCGGAGGGGCGGCTGGACGGAGGGCTTCGGTGCGCGCAAGCTTGACCACCGAGCCGGAACGCCACGCGCGTAGCGTGGCGTCCGAGCGCGACGCCTCCGATAGGCTCGCCGCCTGAGCTTGATCGCCCGCTTCCTATCTCCCGTCTCCCGCCCGCGAGCAAGCGCCCACCACACAAACCCGGATGGTCGCCGATGAGCGCCAGACGACTCCCACGCCTCCCCCGCTCTAGAAAGGCCTGGCTTGCGACAGCCGTCGGCGCGGCGCTTCTGCTCGCCGGGGTCGCGCTAGCCGCCTACCTCTACGAGAAGAAACGCACGGGCAACATCTACCACCCGCACGCGGTGTTCGTGCCGCAACCCACCCCCACGCTGCCGAAGGTCAAAGGTCAGGATCGCTTCGCGTGGCCGCTCTATGGCTACACGAAGAACCACACGCGCTTCTTCCCAGCCTCCGCCGCCATGCGGCCGCCGTTCAAGACGGTTTGGTCGCACGGCGGGCCGGCACTGCTCGAGTTTCCACCGGTGATGTGGGGCAATCGCATCTTCCAACTCGGCGATGACGGCGCGTTGAACGCGATCGACAAGTACACGGGCAAGAACCTGTGGAGCCGGCGGTTGGGCGCGCTGTCGGCCTCCACGCCCGCCGTGGGAGGCGACACTGTTTACGCCACCGTGCTTTCTCGCGCTCCTGGGGTTGAAGCGGGGAGGATTGTGGCGTTGAACACCGCCAGCGGCCACATCCGCTGGCTGCGCGACCTCCCAAGCCGCGCCGAGTCCTCTCCCCTCCTAGACAAAGGCGATCTCTTCTTCGGCTCGCAGAACGGCACCGTTTATGCGCTCAACGCGCGCACGGGAAACCCAATCTGGACCTACCACGCGGCGGGCGCGGTGAAGGCGAGCCCGAGCCTCTCCAACGGAGTTCTCTACTTCGGCGACTATTCGGGCGAGCTGCAAGCCGTGAGCGAGCGCAACGGCCATCGCCTGTGGTCGAGCGGCTCGGGCGGGGCGCTGCTGGGAAGCGGCACCTTCTACTCCACGCCCGCGGTGATGTATGGACGCGTCTTCCTCGGCAACACCGACGGACGCGTCTACGCCTATGACGCATCCTCGGGCAAACTCGATTGGGCTGTACAAACGGGCGCCTACGTTTACGCCTCACCGGCCGTCACAAACGCGCCCGGCCTCGGGCCAACCGTCTATGTGGGCTCCTATGACGGCGCGCTCTACGCCATCGACGCGCGCTCGGGACGCATCGACTGGCGCTATAACGCGGGCGGGAAGATCTCCGGCTCGGCCACCGTCATCGGCAGGATCGTGTACTTCGCCGACCTTGGCACGCACCGCACGATCGGGCTCGGCATCTCAACCGGGAGGGCGCTATTCACGATGAATACCGGATCGTTCGATCCGGCGGTCAGCGACAACCACTACCTCTACCTGTCGGGCATCACCGGGCTCTACGCGCTCGCGCCGGTGGCGCCCGTCGCGCGCGCCGCGGCGGGAGGGAAGGCGGCTGTTGCCGCCGCGCGCAAGCGAGCGGCGCAGGCGGCCACACGTAGGCAGGCGGGGCGGGCGGCGATCAGTGCCCGCAGGCGCCGCCAAGCCCAAGCGCGCGCGCGAGGGAGAAGCGCGCGATCACACGCACGACGGTCGGCGCGCTGACGCTCACGGCTGTCCATCCACCGGGTGCGCGCCTCACGCAAACGGCCGAGCTGGCGACGGTCCAGTAGCGCGTGTAGTGCAGGCGAACGAGCGATCGCCCCGCCTTTGCGAATCGCAGCGTAAACGAGTCGTGGCCGAGCGCCGTGAGCACCCCGGGCTGAGAGGCGAGCGGCGCGTGGCCAAGCACGGCGAACGCCCGCCAGTGAGCGCTTGCGAACACTTCGCGCAGGTAAGGCTGTCCCGCGCGGATGAGCGCGGCCTCTTCGTCGCTTGACCCGTCCAGGCGAACGTCAGGTAGCGCCACGTAGCTCACCGCATTGTCTTGCAGCCACTGGCGATAGGCGGAGGGGGTGAGCGGAACTTTGAAGAAGATCGGGTCGTACTTCGTGTCGAGCTGACGCTCCCAACCGCGAGCGAGCGGGAACCGAGGGGCAAGCAACGCGGCCTCCCAATGGGAGTGTGTGAAAGGCACCTCCACGCGCGCCAACCGCCCTCCGTTGCGCTCGAGAAAGCGTTCGAGTGGCTGGTAGTAGGTCGCCGCGGTCGAGGGATCGCCGATCACTCCGGCGCTCTCCCTCACCGGCCCCCAACCTGTCCACACGACGATGCCCCCCACCGCTAGCGCGGTCGCGACGAGCGGGCGTTTCGAGCGCCTGAAGCCGTCGCGTCCGAGCCCGCACAAGAGGAGCGGACCCGCCAGCAGCACGGCGTAGCGGTCGATGTTGCTGCCCATCGGCGTGGGCGCGATCGAGAGAATCGTGGCCCCCAGGTAGACCCACGCGCCGGTGCGTAGGAGCCGCTCTTCACGGGGGAGCGCGTAGAGAAACGCAAGCGTCACGGCGAGCGTGGCGATAACCGAGCTCGCGGCGAACGGCTCCCACCCCCCCTCCGGGAACATCGCCTCCAGCGGGAGCGCGACGAGCAGCGCGGGGGCCACGAGAGCGAAGCCCGCGCGCGGCTTGCGCTCGACGAGCACGTGCGTGGCGCCGGCGAGCGCCAGCAGCAGACCGGCGACGGGGCTCGTGGCGGTGCACACAGCCGTAAGCGCCGCGGCGAGCCGCGATCGACCGCGCACGAGCGCGAGCACCGCCAGCGTCGCGAACGCGACGCCGAGCGCGAACGTGAGCCTGCCGATCCACAGATCGCCGGCGGCGGCCACCGCGAAGCACACGGCGCCCCAACGCGCCCGAGGGCCATAGCAGGTGGTGGCGATGCGCTCGAAGGCGAACGTGGAGAGGAGCACCGCGAGCGCCCCCACGATGCGTATGCCGAGCAGCAGCGCCACCCACGGGAAAACCAGGCTGTAGCCGGGCAGGTGGTGGCCGGCGTACCAGTTGTTGTCCCACACCGTGAAGCCGTAGCGTTCGAAGAGCGTCGCGCGGTAGACCTGAGCGGCGAGGTCGGGCGAGCGCGGGTCAACCAGCAGCCACGCCCCCACCAGCACGCAAGCGAGGATCAGCGCCGGCGAGAGCAGCCCCTGGAGCGCCGTCGCGCGGGCCGCGCGAAAAGGAGCGGGCTCGGTGAGTACTTGGCTCTCCACAGACCGCCAGTATGCGCCAAGGTCGCGCTTTCCGCCGAGTCGGCCGGAGGCCGCCGTCGCCGGACGCCAAAGGCGCGGAAGGAAGCTCTCTTCTTCAAAATCGGCTGGGACCCGGTGTGCTACTCCACCGAGTCCCAGCTCCCGCGTGAGCCGATCTCAGTAGACGAGTCGCGCGGTTGTGCCTGTAGAACAAACCGGCGCCCG
>DATBTP010000211.1:0-14289 GCA_036559185.1 Solirubrobacteraceae bacterium
CGGCTTGTCGACAGCCCCCACGGCGCTCGCCAGCCGCATCGTGAACGGCGTGAGCAGCGCGGTCACGGCCGCGGCTGTGAGAAACGCGAAAAGCGCGTCGAGCTCGTTGAGATGGGCCATCGACCTGCAAAAGCATCGCAGGCGCGGGCGTCGTCAGCGACGGGGAGTGTCGTGGAGGGAACCGGGCGCCTCGCGTGCGCGCGCGAGTCACCCCTTCTTGCCCCTCCTTGCACGACACACCCCGCCCCGATGAAGCGCGGAGGCAGCCGTTACGCGACGGCTGGGGCGTTCAAGTGCTCGTACAGCGGGTAGCGCTCCACGATCGCCCTCACGCGCTCTGAGAGCTCGCTTCTGCGCGCCTGGAACTCGGAGGTGAGCGCCGTGGCGAGGATCTGCCCGACCTCAGAGAAGTCCTCGACGCCGGCACCCCTGGTGGCGAGCGCCGGTGTGCCTATGCGCAGACCCGAGGCCTCCATCGGCGGGCGCGGGTCGAAGGGGACGGCGTTGCGGTTGACCGTGACGCCGATCTCGTGCAGGCGGTCCTCGGCTTGACGTCCGCTCAACTCCGGCTCACACGCGCGCAGGTCCACCAGCGCGAGGTGCACGTCGGTGCCGCCGGTGAGCACGTTGACGCCGTGACCGGCCTTCATCAGCTCCTCGGCGAGCGCCTTGGCGCCGTCGATCGTGCGGCGCTGGCGCTCGGCGAAGAGGTCGCTCGCGGCGATGCGAAGCGCGACGGCCTTGGCGGCGATGACATGCTCGAGTGGGCCGCCTTGCTGGCCAGGGAAGACAGCGGAGTCGATCTTCTTGGCGTGCTCCTGCTTGCAGAGGATGATCCCGGCACGGGGACCGCCGAGCGTCTTGTGGGTGGTGGTGGTGACAACGTCGGCGCCGTAGACGACCGGGTTGGGGTGTAGACCCGCGGCGACGAGCCCGGCGAAGTGGGCCATGTCCACCATCAACAGCGCCCCCACCTCGTCGGCAATCTCACGGAAGCGGGCGAAGTCGAGCTGGCGGGGATAGGCCGACCAGCCCGCGAGCAGCAGCTTGGGGCGGCGCTCGCGAGCGATCCGGGCGACCTCGTCCATGTCGATGGTGCTCGTCTCGCGATCGACCTCGTAGGCGGCGATGTCGTAGAGACGGCCGGACACGTTGATTTTCATGCCGTGCGTCAGATGACCGCCGTGGGCGAGCGAGAGCCCCATGATGGTGTCGCCGGGCGTGAGCAGGGCGTGGTAGACGGCCGTGTTGGCCTGCGCTCCGGAGTGGGGTTGCACGTTGGCGTGCTCGGCGCCGAAGAGCGCCTTGGCGCGGTCGATGGCGAGCTGCTCTGAGACGTCTACCCACTCACAGCCGCCGTAGTAGCGTCGCCCGGGGTAGCCCTCGGCGTACTTGTTGGTGAGCACCGAGCCCTGGCATTCGAGCACCGCCTGGGGCACGAAGTTCTCCGAGGCGATCATCTCCAGCGTGCTCTGCTGGCGCTCTAGCTCGCCGCGCAGAGCGGCGGCGACCTCGGGGTCGACCTCCGCGAGCGGGCGGTTGAAATAGTCGGGGCTGAGGTCGGACATCGGCGCGCTCCCAATCGTGGGTGACGGTGTGAGTGCCCAGGCGCGCGGCGTCATTCGCGAGCCGCTTCCCGGTGGTCTTTTCCACCTAATGCGCCAGTCGCGGGTCGCTCTACGAGGCTAGCAGGAGCCGGTGAGCGCGGTCGTAAGCGATTCCAGATCGAGCGGCCCGTCGCGTACTAGGCGCCAATCGCCGCTCCGCTCGTAGTCGGTGAGGTCGATGACGGTGGATGCGAGGCCGGGGAGCTCGCCGCCGTCGAGCACGAGGTCGGCGCCTTCGCGCAGCTCTCGAGGCACGTCCGCCAAGCGCCGCGGTGGCGGCTGACCCGAAAGGTTGGCGCTTGACTGGAGCGCCGGTGCACACACCGAGGCCAGCCCCGAGAGCGGTCCCTCGAGCTTTGGCACACGCAGACCGAGGGACCGCGCACCGTCCCGCTCGACGCCCAACCCCTCCGGGTCGCGGGCGAGCGCAAAGTGGCGTCGGGGGTTAGAGAGCAGCACGGTGACCGGCCCGGGCAGCAATCTCCTGAGCGCCGCGCACGTGCGCGGAGCGAGGCCGGGAAGCGCATCGAGCGCCGCATCGAGCGAGAAGAACATGACAGCCGAGGGCTTCATGGGCGGCCGGCGCTTGAGCTCGTAGATCTTCCGCGTTGCGGTCGCGCTGTTCGGATCGCAAGCGAGACCGTAGACGGTGTCGGTGGGGATGACCGCAACGCCCCCGGCCGCAAGACACTCCTCCAACCGCCTGGCGTCGTCGGGAGTGACGGTCACGGTCGTTCACCGACGACGACGCGCTCGATGCCGGCGAGATCGCGCTCGGCGCGGACGGTGTGGAAGCCTGCCGCTCGCATCAGCGCGCGGACCGTGGAGGACTGGCCGGCGCCGACCTCCAGCGCGAGCAGCCGCACATTGGGGCGACCCGCGGCCTGGCTGATCAGCGGGCCGATCGCGTCCAGGCCATCCGCGCCCGCGAAGAGCGCCGAGGCCGGCTCGTGACGAAGGATCTCGGGCGCGAGCGTCGCGCGCTCGCCGTCGGGTATGTAGGGCGGGTTCGAGAGGACGGCGTCGAACTCGTCGGGCAGGCCTCCCAGCAGGTCGGCCGAGAGCCAGCGTACGTCGAGATTCAGACGCTCGGCGTTGCTCCGCGCAAGGTCGAGCGCGTCGTCGCTGAGATCGCTGCCGCTTACGCGCAGGTCGGGGCGCTCGTGCTTGAGCGCGAGCGCGATGGCGCCACTGCCGGTGCCGACATCGAGCACACGCGCTCCCACCGGCAACGTCAGAGCCACCTCCACAAGCAGCTCGGTCTCTGGCCGTGGGATGAGTACGCGTGGGTCGAGCACCATTTCCAACTGGCGAAAGTGGCGGCGACCGAGGATGTAGGCGACCGGCTCGCGCCGCACCGAGCGGCGTCGTACGTAATCTTGGAAGACACGCACAGCCGGACCGGCGACCGTCAAGTCGTCGATGAACAGCCGCTCGCGGGCTACGTTCAGCGCGTCGGCGAGCAGCAGTTCGGCATCGAGTCTGGGCGTTTCGCAGCCGGCGGCCGTGAGCGCCGTGAGCGCCCCGTCGAGCGCGTCGCGAACCGGGGTTCCGCCTGCGAGCGATCGGGCTTGTGGAGGCATCGAGGCGGGCGTGCCGTGCGAAGGTCAGACGGCCGTTTGCGCCTCAAGACGGCGGCGCTTCTCGTCGGCTTGGAGCGCGGAGGTGATCTCCTCCAGGGCGCCTTCGAGGATCTGGTCTAGGTTGTGGACCGTGAGCTTCACGCGGTGGTCGGTGACGCGCCGCTCGCCGTAGTTGTATGTGCGGATCTTCTCAGCGCGGTCGCCCGTGCCCACCTGCGAGCGGCGGTCGGCGGCCAGCTCCGACTGCTGTTCGGCAAGCGCGCGCTCATACAGGCGAGCGCGCAGCACGCGCAGAGCCTTCTCGCGGTTCTGTAGCTGCGACTTCTCGTCTTGCATCGATACGACGATGCCGGAGGGCTTGTGTGTGATGCGCACCGCCGAATCGGTGGTGTTGACCGACTGGCCGCCAGGGCCGGAGGAGCGGTAGACGTCGATTTGCAGGTCGCCCGGGGTTATCTCCACATCCACGTCCTCGGCTTCGGGCAGCACGGCAACGGTTGCGGTGGAGGTGTGGATGCGCCCCTGCGACTCTGTTTGGGGGACGCGCTGAACGCGGTGGGTGCCGCCCTCGAACTTGAATACGGAGTACGCGCCATTGGGTGGGTGGGACTTGATCGCGAACGTGTACTTGCCCTCCCCCACCTCCAGCGGCTCGGGCTTCAGGCCCACACGCTCGGCGTAGCGGGTGAGCATGCGGTAGACGTCGCCGGCCCACAGTCCCGCCTCGTCGCCGCCGGCGCCGCCCTGGATTTCGACGATGACATTCTTCTCGTCGTTGGGGTCGCGCTCGACCATCGCGAAGCGGATCTCCTCTTCGAGCTGCTCGACGCGCGTGCGGGCGGTGACGAGCATCTCGCGCAGCTCGGGGTCATCGCCGGTCTCGGCGATCAGCTCTTCGGCGCCGGCGGCGTCGTCGGTAGCGCGACGCCACGCCTCGGCGAGCTTCGCGGCGGGCTCGAGCTGGCGGTAGGCGCGGCCGACCTCCGCGTAGCGGTTGCGGTCGCCGATCACGGCGGGGTCGGTCATCTGCTCGCCGAGCTCGGCGAAACGCGCTTCGATCTGCTCGATCAGCTCTTCGATCATGGCCCGGAGCAGTGTAGGCGCCCCGGAACGGCTTACCCGAGCGCGAGCAGCCCGAGCGACGCCAAGCGCGCCAGCGATTCGGCGACTTGCTCGCGGGACACGCCGAGCGCGTGCGCGAGCTCGGCGCCGTCGCGCGTGCCGTCGAGCAAAGGCAGCAGCCGCGGCTCCAGCTCCCCTTCCAGACGCACGTTGGCGTGCAGCAACGAGCTGAGAGCGGGAAGGCCCGCGGCCTGCTGCGCGCGCGCAAGCGGGCTCGCCAGCGGGCGCTCGCTCGCGCGGGCCGCTACTGGCGAGGCACACCCGAGCAACTGCACGATCCGTGCCAGGTACGCCTCGAGCAGTACCGCTCGCAAGCGCCCGAGGGCGATGCCGCGGGACACATCGACGCCCGAGCGCTCGACGGCGCAATCGAGTAGCTCTCCAAAGCTCAAAGCCGCCGGCCAGCAATCGGCGAGAGCGTTCAGCGCGGCGAGGACCAGCGGCTCGGAGCTCGTCACCGTGAAGCCCTCCGGAGTCGCGAACGTCTGCCCCGCGCGCTCCACGGCGGCCTCGCCGCCATCCCCGGCGATCCCGTCCGCGTCGGCGTCCTCGCGGGCGCGCCCGTCGCTCTGCTGTGGATCGGACTCCTCCTGCTGAGGACGCGCCGAAGAGGACACCCACAGGCGCTCGATCTCGCGATCGCGGAGCGCGTGGTCGAGCGGGATCTCCGCGTGACAGACGAGCGTCTGGCGGAACATCCGGTTCTTGAAGAAGTCGAGGTACTGCTCTCGCGCCACCACGTCGTCGGGCAAGCCCGCTATCAGCCGGCCGGCGCTGTCGGGAAGGTCGCGCATCCGGCTTTCTGACAACTCGGCCTCGGAGAGGAATCGCAGGCCGTGACGCGTGGCGTGCGCGACGAACTCGTGGAAATAGAAGGGCGTGGATACCTCCGCGAGGTCGTCGTGGAAGAGCAGCGCGTCGCTGTAGCTCAGCATGCGTTCCATGTGTTCGCGCAGCACGCGCGCGAAGGGACTGGGCTCCTCGATCGCGACGATCGTCTGCATCAGCTCCTGCGCGGCCGCGAGCTTGCGTTGCGGGTCCTCGATGTCGCGCACGTGGTAGCCGAGGATGTCGCGCGCCATGTCGCGCAGGTAGCTGCCGGGGTAGGCGTTGTAGCTCACGAAGGCGATTCCCTTCGCTGACATGCTTCGCTTCACGCAGTCGAGCAGCGCGCCACGCGCAACCGGCAGAACCCAGGAGTAGACCCCGTGGGAGACGATGTAGTCGAAGGTTCCGACCTCGTCGGTGAGGCTCTCGAACGTCGCGCACCGCAGCCGTACGTTCTCGATCCCGGCTGCGCTTGCGATCTTGCTCCCGCGCTCGATCGCGGCCGCGGACGCGTCGACGCCGAGGACCTCCGCGTCCGGCAGCGCCGCGGCTATCGACAGGGCGTTGCCGCCGTCCCCGCAGCCGAGCTCGAGCACCCTGGAGGCACGCGCGGGCGGCGGGTCGAGGCCGAACAGCCTCCCCACGGCCTCCAAGCGCGCGGGATGGGTGACCGCGTAGGCGAAGCCCGGATAGGCGAGCCGGTCGTAGGCTGTCGCTGCGATCAGATCTTGGCGTTGGCGGAGAGGTTGAAGTTGAGCGTCGCCCCCGGCTTGCCGTCGCCGTTGAGATAGGTCTCCTGCATCTTCTGGAAGGTGAGCGAGACCTGCTCCTGTGGCGCGCCTTTCTCCGAGCCGCCCGCCTGTACGGAGGAGATGAGCACGTCGGTTAGCTTGATGTAGAGGTAGTCCTTCTGCGTGCCGCCCGCCTTGCGCGCGAACAGAAGCTCCGCCGACTTGATGTGTTTGCCGGTAGCGCACGCCTGGAAGAGCAGCGGCGAGGCCTTGTCGACCGTCTTCATGATCGTGAAGGACTCGAAGGACGTCTTCCCAGCGCCGCCGCCACCACCAGAGCCGTGCGCGCTGGTGTTGTGGATGCCGAACGAGAACGAGCTCACCTCGATGTCGCCCTTGTGGCGCTTGTCGGTGGCCTGGCCGCTGATCCCGTCGAGCTTGAGGAATGTCGATCCGGCTTTGTTTTCCAACCCGAAGGTGGTTTCTCCACCCGATTCCCCGGAGGCCCCCTGCGCGCCCGACGATCCAGGGGGACCGGGCGGGCCGGCGGGGCCCTTTTCGTTCCACGTGACGGTGGACTCGCCTTCCTCGCACACCGCGGCCGGATTGGGCACACCAGGGCCGCCAGTCGGAGGCGTAAAGGAGTGGGGCTTACTCGGATCGATTACCCGGAGGGCTCCCGGCGCTTGAAGCGCGTCACCTATGACGATTGTTTCTGGTTCGCCGGTGTTGGGATTGGTCTTGCTGTTGTAGCAAGCGACGATCGTCCCATCGCTACCCGGAATCGACCCGACCGCGACAGCCGCCCCAGCACCAAGCGCGGCCGCCGTGGGCACGGCGACCTTGAGCGCACGGCTCGAGTACTTCATGCGCTGCACCGCGCGTGCTATACGGCTTGCCTCCTCTGCACTCATACCCGACCTCGCTCCTCGGTTCGCCTCGTCACGGGACCGCGCCCGCCCTGTCCGCGACACCAAACCAGAGAGCACCTGCGCTGTCAAGCGGATTGGACGAATCTCTCGAGCCCTACGCCACGACCTCGACGCCCACCAGATCGGCCGCGTCGAGGCTCCCGGGCGTCTCGAGCGCGAGCACCGCGTCGAGCGCCGCGATCGCGACGGTGAGCTGGTCGAGGTCGGGCTCGCGCGTGGTCAGCAGCTGCAGCTTGAGGCCCGGCCACATCAGCGCCTGCACCCACTTGCGATTGCGGTTCTTGCCGGCGAACTTGATGATCTCGAAGGAGATGCCGGCGATGATCGGAACGCCGAGGATGCGGGTGGCGACGAGCAGGTACCACGCGGGCAGGCCCACGGCGCCGAAGACGAAGATGGAGACGACCATCACGATCAAGAGGAAGCTCGTGCCGCAGCGGGGGTGAAGGCGCGAGAAGCGTTGCGCGTTCTCGGGCGTGAGCGCCAGCCCGGCCTCAAAGCAGGAGATCGTCTTGTGCTCGGCGCCGTGGTACTCGAACACGCGGCGCAGGTCGCGAATGCGCGAGAGCAGCACCATGTAGCCGAGGAAGATCGCGGTGCGAACGCAGCCCTCCACGATCCAGAACAGCGCCGAGGAGTGCAGTTGGCCCTTGACGAGGCTCGTGAGGCCGAGCGGTAGCAGGAAGAACAGTCCGATCGCGAACACGAGCGATACGACGATCGTGCCGGCCCAGATGCCCGCGCCGATCTCTTGCGGCTCATCCTCGCCTTCCCCGGGTGGGAGCTGCGCGTTGGCGGAGATGCCAAGCGCCTTGAAGCCGATCGCGAGCGAGCCTCCGAGCGCGACGATGCCGCGCAGCACCGGAAGCCGCAGCCAGTGGTGGCGCGCGAGCGCGGAGGTGAGCTCGAAAGTGGACACCTCGATCTCGCCGAGCCGCTCGACTTCTCCGGCGTCCTCCTCGTCCGCGAGTTCGCCCTCGCGGGCGAACGCCACCTCGAAAGCGTGATGCCGCTCGCGCGCGCTCTCCGGCGCGCCGCCGTCCACGGCGCCGTCTCCACGCGCCCCGTCTGTCGCCTCGGGCGTCGCGGCAAGCGGCTTGCGCACCGCGACCGCCCAGTGGCGGACGCCGCGCATCATCACTCCCTCGAGCACCGCCTGACCTCCTAGCGGCGCGTCGCGCTTGGCCCTGAGCTCACCGTCAGGGAGCTGTTCCTCGGCGAGACCTTCTGTTGTGGCGACGCCCGCGGCAGACGCGACGCGCTCTGGCGCTGTCGCTTGGAGGCCGCTCACCCGCGCCCTCCCACCGGCGAGCAGTCGAGAGGACATCGTCCTACTGAGACTGTGTCTGCGTCTGGGAGGCGCCGCTGCCGCCTGTCTGCGCGCTTCGCAGACGACCCTTGGCGACGCGGCGTTGGAAGCGCTCCACGCGTCCACCCGTGTCCACCAGCTTCTGCCGACCCGTGTAGAAGGGGTGGCAGTTCGAGCACACCTCGACGTGTATCTCCTCTTGCGTGGCACGGGTGGTGAACTCGTTGCCACACGTGCACCGCACGTGCGCCTGGACGTAGTTGGGGTGGACCGAAGCCTTCATGCTCAGGGCATTCTAGCGGCCCACGTCGAGCTCGGCCACTCCGGGAAGCAGAGCGTGCGCGCCGACCGGCCGGCTCAGGCGCCCGGAGCCTGCCTGACCTGCGCCGAGAGCGCCGGCTGAAGACAGCGCTGGGTGTGCAGTTCGGCGCGCTTGAGCACGCGGGACTTGTCGCCGAGCCAGCGGAAGCGCACCACGGCGCGGTAGGCGGCGGGGGCGGCGAGGTTGGTGACCTGCTTGACGTACTTGTAGATCTTCACGCCCGGTTCTGAGCGCTGCCAGACGCCGAGGCCGGGGGCCACCAGGGTGTGGAAGTCCATTTCGCCACGCAGGCGCTGCTGCAGTTCGAAGCGCACCGCCATCTTCTGGGTGGCCGCCGTCGCGACCATCTGCGCGGTGAACGTCGCGGAGCGTTCGAGCTGTACGGTCGAGGTGACGCACTGTTCGAGCGCCACCGAGTAGCCAGGGGATGCCGGCGGGGGGACCCTGCGCACGCTGGCGAAGGCCGACCCGGCGCACGTAATCGCCGTCAGCGCGCATGCCGCCAGCAGCGCCGTCCGCACGGCGCGAGTGGTTATTGCCGTCCTCGCCATATACAAGTCCCTAACACCGCAAAACCCGCTTCGTTTCGGCGCGGCGGACCCCGAGCCGAAGATTGAATGGCCTACAAGGGTTACGGTGGCCTTCAGGTTATTTGGTAGAGCGGCCCGTCTCCACCCTCTGGTGTGGTGAGACGCCCGCCCTTGGCGGTGATCGCTCCGCATTGCACGCAGTTGGTGTAGTTGACGATCACGTCGACGTCGCCGGACTCCTCCCCACCCTCCCCGTCGTCGGGGATCTCATAGACACCTGCCGGGCACATCCAGCGCCACGTTTCCGCGACCTCGCGGGGAACGTGCTTTTGCACGCGGATGTGGTTGGGAGCGTCGTCGCGGGTGGCGTTGCCGGTGATGAACACCGAGGAGAGCTTGTCGAACGTGTACTTGCCGTCGGGCTTGGGGTAGCGCTCCTTAGTGTTACCGACGAACATCGGCTCGGCATCGTCGCGGTGCCACTCTTGCCGACCCGGTGGGACCTTGCCTTTCGACATGATCGACGGACCCGCGAGCAGACTTCCGACGAGAAAACCCTTTTGGAATGCCTGCCGCGTGTTGCGCACCTCCCACAGCTCTTTGGCTATCGAAGAGCTCTCGACCGCCTGCTCGTAGTCAGACAGGTCGCTACTGCCGCGCTTGAGCGCCGCGTAAATCGACTCGGCCGCCAGCATTCCCGACTTGATGCAGTGGTGGACGCCCTTCAGCGCCGCCGTATCCACCATTCCGCCAGCGTCGCCGACGAGCACGGCGCCGGGCATCGACAGCTTCGGCATCGACCAGTAGCCACCGCCCGGAAGCGCCTTTGCGCCCCACGCGATTCGTTCGCCGCCCTCGAGAATTCCCTTGACGAGCGGATGCGTCTTGAACGCCTGCAGCAGGTCGTGGGCCGAGGTCGTCGCGTCACGGTAGTTGAGGTCGACGACGAACCCGATCGAGACGAGGTCCTCGCCCGTCTTCTCGTCCTTCATCGGATAGATCCAGGTGCCGCCGAGCTGTCCATACTTGGCCGCGACCTTCAGCGGCCAAGGCTGCACAAACGTGTGGATCACCCGGTCGAGCGGCTTGGGAACCCGCCAGACCTCCTTGACCCCAAGCTCCCACACCTGTGGCTCGCGGTTTGCCGCGAGGTCGAACTCGCGGATCGCCGCCCCCGTCAAGTGTCCCCAGCAGCCCTCCGCGAGCACGGTGGCGTGCGCCTTGATGTCGGTGCCGGGCTCGAAGTTGCCGAGCGGCTCGCCCTCCTTGCCGCGTCCCTTGTCGCCCGAGCGCACGCCGACCACGCGGCCGTCCTCTACGACGAGCTGGGTGGCGGCGGTCTCGGTGAGGATGTAGGCGCCTGCTTCCTCGGCCTGCCGCTGCTGGAAGCGAGCGAGCGCGGAGACTGAGACCACCTCGTTGCCGTGATTCTTGAAGTTCGGCACCGCCGGGATCGGCACCGGGAGCTTGGTTTTCGGGCCGGTGAGCATGTACACCGACTCCTTCGTCACTTCGCCGAAGGCGAAGCCCTCCTGGCGCCACTGCTCGCGGGTCATGTCCGGGAACAGCTCTTCGAGCGCCCGCGGGCGCATGACGGCGCCGGAGAGGTTGTGCCCACCGCATGTCTTTGCCTTCTCGATGACAGCCACGGGCACTTCGCCGAGGCGCTCCATCGTCTCCGGGTCGTCGCCGAGCAGCCGCAACAGCCGGTTGGCGCAGGCGAGGCCGGCGGTGCCACCGCCGACGATCGCCACGCCCACTTCGATCAGCTCGTCCTCGGGGTCCAGGCCCTGCTTGATGAACTCCTTCTGCGGTTCGACGGGCGGCGGAAAGGCCGCGGGGACGACCTTCCCGTTGCGTGAGCCGTTATGAGACGACATCGCTTGACACTCCTTTTCGCTCGCGCATCCGCCCGGGTGGGTGGGAATCGATTCTTAGCTTGCCTTCTTCGCCTTCACTGCCTCGGTGAGCTTGGGCAGGATCTTGTTGAGATCGCCCACGATGCCGAGGTCTGAGAACTCGAAGATCGGCGCGTTGGAGTCCTTGTTGATCGCGACGATGTTCTCCGAGGCTTGCATCCCCACCTTGTGCTGGATCGCGCCCGAGATTCCCGCCGCGAGGTAGAGCTTCGGCGCGACCGTCTTGCCGGTCTGGCCGATCTGAGCCGCGTAGGGGTACCAGCCGGCGTCCACCACCGCGCGGGTGGCGGCGACGGCGGCGTTGTTGCCGAACGCGCCCGCCAGCTCTTCGCAGAGCTGGAAGCCCTCGGCCTTGCCGAGGCCGCGACCGCCGGCGACGAGGATGTCGGCGCCCTCGATGTCGACGTCGGCGCCGCGCTGTTCGCCGCGCGTGATCATCGTGGCCTGCTTGGCGTGCTCTGAGAGCTCGAAGCTGACCTGCTCCACCGGGGCGGCACCCGCGCCGCTCTCTTTGATCTCGAACGCGTTGAGGCGCCCGATCACGATGCCGACGTCGGAGCGGTACTTGATCTCCGAGATTGCCGAATCGCCAAGGATCGGGCGCTCGGCGATCAATTCGCCGCCCTCGGCTCGCACGGCGGTGACCTCCATCGCCACGCCGGCGCCGAGTCGCGCGGCCAGGCCGGCGCCGATCTCGAAGCCGAGCAGGCCGCCGCCGAAGAGCGCGTATTTGTAGTCGCCACCGGAGATGGCGGCGCCCATCGCGTCGACGACCGGCTGGGCGAGACCTTCGGGACCCTCGGCGACGAGTACCTTCTTGGCCCCGTAGTTGCCAAGCGACGCCGCGAGGTCGTGCGGAACGTTCTCGCCCACGAGGATCGCGTGCGCCTCGCCGCCGAGGTCGGCCGCGAGCTTGGCGCCCTCGGAGACGGCACCCAGCGAGTTCTTGTTGATCGCGCCTTCGTAGTGGAGCGCGTAGACCAGGATGTTGGCCATCTAGATCAGCTTCCTCTCGTCGAGCCAGGACACGATCTTTTCGACCGTCTCGGCGGTGTCTTCGTCCTCGATGATCTCGCCCGCGGCCTTGGCCGGGGGAGCCTTCGCGGCGACCCACTGCGCGGCCGAGTTATCGCCGCCGACCTTGGAGGCGTCGATGCCGACGTCGCCGGCGGTGACCGCGTCGAGGGGCTTCTTCTTCGCGCCCATGATCGCCTTCAGCGAGGGGTAGCGCGGCTCGTTGATGGCGTCTCCCACGGAGATGACGGCGGGCAGCTTGATCTGCACCGTGTCATAGCCGTACTCGGCCTGACGCTCGCACCGCAGGGCGTCGGAGGAGACGTCCATCTTGATGACCTGGGTGAGCGAGGGCATGCCGAGATGCTCGGCGACGACAGCGCCGATCGTGTAGCACTCGCCGTCGTCTGACTGCTGGCCTAGCAGCACGAGGTCTGGTTTCTCGCGCTGGAGGGTCTGGGCGAGCGCGTAGCCGGTGGCGGCGACGTCGGAGCCGGCGACCGCGGGATCGGAGAGGTGCACGGAGCGGTCGGCGCCGAGCGAGACGGCCTTGTGCAGCGCGCGCACGGCGCTCTCCGGACCCATGGTCACGGCGACGATCTCCTCCACGGGGGCGACGCCGCCCTCGCGAACCTGCATCGCCGCCTCGATGGCGTGCGTGTCGTAGGGGTTGAGGTTCTTCTCTCCACCTCGGTCCATGCGCCCCGTCGAGCTGTTGATGCGCTTCTCGACGGCGGCGTCCGGGACCTCCTTCACCAGGACGCAAATCTTCATTCAGCTACTCCTTGAGGGATATCGATGGGGCAATCCTACCTGAGTTGACTGACGAGTCAATCAGGAGTGCGTGCAGTCGCTGCGGTGCGGATGAAATCAACGATCGCCTGCGTGGGCGCCCCCGGCGTGAACACCTCGGCGACGCCAAGGCTCTTCAGCTCGGGAATGTCTTCCGCGGGGATCGTACCGCCGACGGTTACGACGACGTCGTCGATCGACTGCTCGCGCAGCAACTCCACCACGCGCGGCACGAGCGTCATGTGGGCGCCGGAGAGGATCGACAGGCCGACCGCGTCGGCGTCCTCCTGGATGACCGTCTCGACGATCTGCTCTGGGGTTTGGTGGAGGCCGGTGTAGATGACCTCCATGCCGGCGTCGCGTAGAGCGCGCGCGATGATCTTCGCCCCGCGGTCGTGGCCGTCGAGGCCGGGCTTGGCGACGACCACGCGGATCTTGGTGTGGGTGGGACTCGATTTGTCGGCGGCGGCGGTCATCGGACGGCAGATTATTGACGCGCGGAGGCGCGCGCCGCGCGACCGTCCCTGGCGGCCATTCCCAGACCCGCCGCGGCGGTGCCCGCCGCGAGCGCGGCGGCGATCTTCAGGCGGGGAGCGAGGCGGTCGAGTCGCACGATCTCCCAACCCTCGCTCTTTGCGATGCGGGTGAGCTCCCGATCGGGATTGACAACCACCGGGTGACCGACGGCGCGGAGCATCGGCAGGTCGGACTCCGAGTCGGAGTAGGCGTAGGAGCTCGATAGGTCCAAGCCCTCTCGCTGGGCTAGCTCGTTGATCGAGAGGACCTTGCCCTCGCGGTAGTTGAACGGCGCGGCCGCCCTGCCGGTGTAGCGACCGTCGCGGACCTCCAGACGCGAGCCCACCCCCCCGTCGAAGACGAGCACGCGGGCGAGCAGGTCGGCCATCTCCTGTAGGGCGGCGGTGACGATGTAGACCCGCCTGCCGGCCTCCTGGTGGTTATAAGCGCGCTGGAGCATCTGCGGGTAGATGCGCGGGAGCACGCCGCTCAAGACGCGCGGGGTGAGACGCTCCAGGTCGCGGACTGGGACGCCGGCGATCAGCTCCCCTACACGCGTGCGCACCGCGTCGGCGCGCTCGTCGGTGGAGCCGCGCAGGCGGAAGCGGAGGTTTTCGAGCACGTCGCGCAGCAACCGCCGACGCGTGATCATCCCGCTCTCGAAGGCGGCCCTCGCGAAATAGATCCCCGAGGACCCCGCCATGAGAGTTCTGTCGAGGTCGAAGAAGGCCGCTGCGCGCAGGCCGGATGTCGTCGGGAGAGTCGCGTCGAGCGCGTTGGGAGCGCCCTCACGCGCGCGCACGCGAGTCACCCCCCAAAAGATCACCAACAAGACGCCCCCCGAAGGCGTCGCCGGCGATCTCGCTCACCTCACACCCGCAGGATGACCGCGTCGCCCTGACCCCCACCCGAGCAGATCGCGGCGCAGCCCAGGCCGCCGCCGCGGCGGCGCAGCTCGTGGACGAGCGTGCCAAGAATGCGCGCTCCGGTGGCGCCGATGGGGTGGCCGAGCGCGACGGCGCCACCGTTGACGTTGACCCTGTCCTCGTCGATGGAGAGCATGCGGATCGAGTTGAGCGTGACC
>DATBTP010000212.1:0-2993 GCA_036559185.1 Solirubrobacteraceae bacterium
CATCTCGCTAACGCGTAAGCTGTTTGAGTTGCGTGAAGCCGCACGGCGCGCCCGTTGAGCGTTCCGTCTTTCGATCAGCTGCTGGCGCGCCTCGTGGAGGCGGACATCCGTTTCGTCGTCATCGGCGGCTTGGCGCTCGGATCATGGGGGGTGATACGCGGAACGAAGGACTGCGACATCGTGCCCGACCCGGCGCCTGAGAATCTCGACAAGCTCGCTCGGCTTGTGGTGGAGGTTGGCGGCCATGTGCAGTTGGGCGAGTCGCTGCTCGGTTCCGAGCGTTCCATTGTGGCTACGCTGCGGGCCGGCGAACGGGCGTTGATTGTCACGCGACTCGGTGACTTGGATGTTGTGCAGGGCCTCGACGGTGTTCTGCCGTACGCCGAGCTTCGCGGGAGCGCGATCGATGTCGAGTTGGCTGGAGTGACAGTCCCGGTGTGTGCGTTGGAGCATCTGCGGAGCATGAAGCGAGCCGCTGGGCGCCCTCGCGATCTAGTCGACCTCGACGATCTCGACGCGGCTCAGCCTCCCAATTGAAGCCTCTCACGAGCTTGTCCCGATTGCCTTTGCGGCCTTTCCGCCTCGCGGAGGTTGCGCCTCGATGGGGTGCTTGGCGGAGCCAAGGCCCGTAAACGGCCCCATATGGTTCCAGCCGATGGTCGTGGGACGACGCCATCTGGCTATCGAAGGCGTGTGGACTTCCGTTGTCGGGCGTTTTCCCAGCTTACGGTTTGGTGGGAGAGGCGCAACGATCCGGGAGCGACGGCGGGTCCTTCTTCGAGCAACGCGGGAGCGGTGGCGGACACTTGCGCGCTGTACACCTCGAAGGTTGTTGTCTTGCATCGGGCTCCCTTGCGCACGATCCACGCAACCGATCCACGACGGGTGACGACCAGGTCGGTTACTTCACGGAAGCCTATGACGCACGCATCCACGAAGCCTCCGGCTCCCGGGATCGTGAGCAAGGTGTGTCGCCCGGCGACATCGACAACCACGATGTCGGTGCTCCCCGTATCGACTCCATGGGTGTCTTCTGTGTAAACGACGATCGCTCCGGCAAGGGCGATGTGGTCGATCGAGGTTGGGTAATTTCGCATATCCCGGGCGAGCGCCACCGTGGTCCCGCGCCGCAGAAGGCAGGCGTATATGCCTTCGTGTGTCGGAGGCTTACCCGCAAGCGAGTAGACCCTTACGTCACGGTCCTTGGCGATGGTCTGAGCGTGCGGCGGAAGGCAGATCGGACGCCCTTGACCGGCTATCGCGCCCGCAGCGGCGATCAACACCGCGATGGCCATTCCTATCGCGAGCAGGCAGGCTTGCTCGATCCTGCCATCGCATCGAAGCGTCACGTGGCAAGGGTAGCGTTTGGGCAGCGGTCGCCGGCGCCGCGCTCGACACCCGCGGCCTCTAGCGAGCGATAACCCGATCCGTTGCGACGGCCTCGCCCGTCTGCGTGTCGGGATACACGACGATGACGGTGGGGGAGCCGCCGAACCAGGCCGACATCTCACCCTCGCCTACATACTCGCCCGCGCGCTGAGAGCCGTCGGGCTGCATCACCCAGATGTCTTGACCCCTATGGAAGAGGCTGTCGCCAATCTCGCTCATCGGGAGCGTGTTACCCGAGACATGACTCCCCTACTCTGGCCGCGCCGCGACGGCGTGGCGTGGGCAGGGGGTCCACACGGGCACGCTCGATTTGGGACACCCGTCCAAAGCGGATCGCCACCCCGAGCGCGAACATTCCGCCATGACCAAAAAACAAGCCAGATCGGTCGAGGGCAAGATTCGGATGTGGATACTCGAGCAGGAGCATGACCGCCGCCTGGAACGCCAGCTCGCGGGTGGCGATCGGCGCGCGGGGCGATCCCCTCAAACGAGTATCGGCGCTCGCAACGGCCGCTACGCCCGAGCCTGACCCTCATCGAGAACCGGCGCCACGAGTCGCTCCAGGGCGGGTTGGGGTCTACAGCCGTGCCGCCACCAAGCCCGCCGCCAGCAGTGCCAACCCCAGCGAGCATGCCATCAGGGCGCTCTCCATCGGAGCGGCGATTCCGCCAGCGTCGATCTCGCTCGCGCTTCCGTCCTTCAACCGCTTCTCCCCCCTCACCCACAGGGTGCGGCGTCGCAGCTCGCGCACCGGAGTGCTCAGGCGCCGCTGAGCAACGCTCAGCATGAAGCAAGCGCCCGCGACAAACATCGCGTCGACCCGCAATTCCGCCGCTTGGGTCCAGTAGGCCGTGAGCGCGGGAAACGCGCCCCAAGCAAGCGCGAACCACACATCCGAATGCATCCGTCCGCCGAAGAGCTCGAGGTTGTAGGTCAGCGTCAACGTCACGCCCACTCCCACAAACACAAACAGCGACAGCGAGATCGTCATCGCGCCCACCACACCGATCGCTCCGGCTCCCGTCAGCGATACCGCCGCGGCTATCACAAGCGCCCTATCGGAGAGGCGCGTCCCGAGCGGCCGGCCGTGAAGCTCGTCCAGCGCGTGCGCGGCCACCCCTACGCCGAGGAAGAACGCCACGAGCGTCCACACGAGGCGGTAGCCGTAGAGGTGGGACGCCGCCGCCGCCCCGATCGCAACGTAGCTCAGGTGCCAAGCCGTGTAGGGAGGGTGCAGCAGCGTGAGGGCGTCGCGCCAGCCCCCTGGCCGAAGCGCGTAGAAGGCGGGCCGCTCAAGTCGCGTTGGCGTTGCCACAACCGTCCGCCTCCCCCGCGGCAGCGGCCGCGAGGCCCGCCGTCCGCGCCCCCCGAGGCTGCTTGGTGCCCCACATAACCACGCCGCCGCCCAGGCTCATAGGGCGAACCTGCACGTCCACGATGCCGGCCTCCCGCCACAGCTCCACCACGCGCTCGAGCGGGTAGCGCTCGTAAAAACCGGGGATGCTCTGGGCAAGGAAACGGCCGGTGTGCGCCCACTCGCGGCTCACCAACCTGCCAAGCGTGGGCAGGCAGAAATGGGTGTAGAAGCTCCACGCCCACCTCCA
>DATBTP010000213.1:0-7241 GCA_036559185.1 Solirubrobacteraceae bacterium
CGATGATCGGCCCTGCGTGAGCGCTCACGCCGGGGAGCATATACGCTGCCCGGCGATGCCCATCCCCTATGGTCGCCAGACGATCGAGGACGACGACGTGGCGGCTGTCGTGGAGGTGTTGCGCGGCGACTGGCTGACGCAGGGCCCCGCCGTGGACGCCTTCGAGCGGGCGTGCGCGCGGGCGTGCGAGGCCCCGCACGCGGTGGCTTTCTCCTCCGGCACCGCCGCTCTGCACGCGGCCGCTCACGTGGCCGGGGTGGAGCCGGGGCAGGAGCTCTTGACGAGCGCGATCACGTTCGCCGCGAGCGCCAACTGCGGAGCGTATGTGGGCGCCACACCGACCTTCGCCGACATCGATCCGGGCACCTGGAACGTCACCGCGGAGACGGTGGCGAGCGCCCTCACGCCGCGCACGCGGGCGGTTGTGGCGGTGCACTTCGCGGGACTGGCGGCGCCCATCGCACAGATCCGCGCGGAGGTGGGAGAAGGAGTGAGGATCATCGAGGACGCGGCGCACGCGCTGGGGACGCTCACGGCGGATGGCCCGGTGGGCGCCTGCCGGCACTCCGACATGGCGGTGTTCTCGTTCCACCCTGTCAAGGCCATCACGTCAGGCGAGGGCGGCATGGTGACGACCCGCGACGAGGAGCTCGCGCGGGGGTTGCGCGAGTTTCGCAGCCACGGGATGGTGAAGGACGCGGCGCGGCTGCGCCGGCGGGAGGGCGGGTGGTATGCCGAGCAACAGGAGCTCGGGTTCAACTACCGGCTCACCGACATCCAGTCGGCGCTCGGACGTTCGCAGCTCGCGAAGCTGGAGCGCTTCGTGGCGCGCCGCAACGAGATCGCCGAGCGCTACAGCGAGCTGCTCGGCGACATCCCCGAGCTGGAGCTCGCTCCCGCGGCGCGGGCGGGCGAGCGTCACGCCTATCACCTGTTCGTGATACGCCACCGCGACGGCGAGCGGGCGCGCAGGCGCCTCTACGACGGGCTGCGCGAGCGTGGCGTGCTCGCCCAGGTGCACTACCTGCCCGTTTACCTTCACCCCTTCTACATGGACACTTACGGCTACGGCGAGGGGATGTGCCCGGCCGCCGAGGAGTACTACTCGGGGTGCCTCTCGCTCCCCTGCTTCCCCGCGCTCACAGGCGCGGAGCAGGAGCTGGTCGCGAACGCTGTGCGCGAGCTCGTGTAGGCGGGCGGCGGAGGGTTTGCGCGAGCGCCGGGTAGCGGCGCCGGGAGGGCGTCATCCTCACGCTGTCATGGAGCATCAGCGCCTATTGGGTTCGGCGGCTCGCCGACTTTGAGCCGAGGGGGCGGCGCTTTCGATCTGCGCGAGCGTGACCGCGCGGAGGTCCTCGCCGGCCCAGTGGGCCCGAAACCACTCGACGGTGCGGGAAAGCCCCTCCTCGAGCGTGGTGAGCGGCGCCCAGCCGAGCAGCTCGCGCGAAAGCGAGGAGTCGAGCGTAAGGTGCGGCCTCTCGGGGGGATGCCCGCGGTCGTCAACCTCCCAGGAGAGCCCGCGGGGAAGTAGCCGCGAGACCCTGCCGACGACCCACTCGACGGTGCGGGCGTCGCACTCTTCGGGACCGAAGTTCCAGGCGCGGGCGTGGTTGGGAGAGCGGTGGAGGGCTTGCGCGAGCACGAGATAGCCCGAGAGCGGAGAGAGGACGTGCTGCCACGGCCTCACCGCTGTTGGGTTGCGCAGGCGCACCGTCTCCCCGGCGGCGGCCGCGCGGAAGAGGTCGGGTAGGAGACGATCGGCGGCGAAGTCGCCGCCGCCGATGACGTTGCCGGCGCGCGCGGTGGCAAGGCGGGGAGCGTCGGGATCGGAGAAGAAGGAGCGGCGGTAGGCGGCTGTGAGGAGCTCCGCGGCGGCCTTGGAGCTGGAGTAGGGGTCCTCGCCCCCAAGGGGGTCCTCCTCGGAGTGCGCGCGCGGCATGGCGGAGGGCGCGTAGCACTTGTCGGAGGTGACCACCACGACCGCGCGCACGCTGTGGCAGGCGCGGATGGCGTCGAGCAGGTTGACGGTGCCCATCACGTTCGTGTCGTATGTCTCGGCGGGCGCAGCGAAGGAGTGGCGGACGAGCGGTTGGGCGGCCATGTGGATGACCACCTCCGGGTGCGCCTCGGCGAGAGCGTGAGCGAGCGCGGAGGCGTGGCGGACGTCGCAGGCGACGTGCGAGGCCATCCCCTCGCCGACGCGCGCCAGCTCGTACAGCGAGGGTTTGGTGGGCGGCGCGGCGAGCGAAACGCCCGTGAGGCGCGAGCCGAGCGCTTGCAACCACAGGGACAGCCATGCGCCCTTGAAGCCGGTGTGGCCGGTGAGCAGGACACGGCGGTTACGCCAGAAGGAGGGGTCGAGAGAGGAGTTCATACGGTCGGGAGGGTCGAGTTTATGCCCGACGATCGATGACGCCACTTGTTATCCTTGACCAATGACGACAGAAGTAAAGAAACCGAGAAGGGGAGGCGGCCGCGCGGCGGGACGCTCGCGGGTGTCGGGCAAGCACCAGATCACGATCCCGATCGGGGCGTTCAGCGAGGCGGGGCTGCGTGAGGGCGATGTCGTGCGGGTCGAGGCGCAGGGCCCTGGACGCGTGTTGATCGCGCGTATGGACGATCTCCTCGACGAGTTCGCGGGTTCTCTTGGCACGGGCGGCGAGCTTGGACGGACGGTACGCGGACTGCGCGAAGAGTGGGATTGATCCTCCTCGATTCGAATGTGATCGTCGGTTTCCTCGACGCCGACGACGCCCTGCATCAGGCGGCGGTCGCCAAGTTGAAGGAGGTCGTGAGCGCTCATCGGCTGGTGGCGTCGGTTGTGAGCTACGCGGAGGTGATGACCGGCGTCTCGCTCGGACACCATCCAGAGAAGCCGGTCGAAAGGTTCTTCGAAACCTTGGTGGGAGAGCTGCTCCCGGTCGACCGGTCGGTCGCGGCACGGGCGGCTGCGCTGCGGGGCAGGCGCGGCTCGCTGAGGATGCCCGATGCTTTGATACTCGCCACGGCCGACCTCCACGAGGACGTGGACACCGCTGTGTGTGCCCACGGCGAGTGGCCGAAGGTGAAGGGGCTCAAATGCAAGGTGGAGCTGTTGAAGGCCGAACTGCCCGCGCGATAGCCCTCGAGCGGCGGCGCGCGCGGTGGCGCGTTGGACCCCTGTTCCATGGCTTCGGACCGCGCTTCAGTGGCGTGTTGGAGCACCGCGGAGTTACCGCTCCCGCACGCGCACGACGTTGGAGGAGCCGGCGCCGTAGGGGAAGTCGGCCTCGCGCGGGGACAAGGCGCGGAATTCGTAGGTGATGGGGCCTGGGAGGCGGAAGCGGTAGGTGGCGCGGTAGCGGCCGTGGGAGCCGGTGGCGAGCACCTGGAACTGGCGCCAGGCGGCGCCGGGGGAGCGGGCTTCGAGCACGAGCTGCTTGCCCCCACGGGGCAGCGGAGCGCCGTGGAGGGCGCCGCTGAAGAAGATCGTGCCACCGGCGTGGGAGACGGTGGGCGCGATGCGCAGAGCGAGCGACGCCGGCACGGCGAGGGTGAGCGCGGAGGTGACGTCGGGGGCTGGCTGCCCGGAATGGGAGGAGTAGGCGAGCGTGATGCGCGAGGAGGGCGTGGAGGAGGGCAGCTTCACCTTGAAGGCGCCGGTGGATGAGGTGCGCACGGAGGCGAGCGCGCGCGTCGGGGCGCCCTGGTAGGCGGGCGTGTAGAGCGCCTGGACGGTGGCGCCGGAGATGGGCGAGCCGCCCGGCGCGGTGAGCCGCCCCAGGATGGTGTGTGAGCGGCCGTAGGGCGCGGCGAGAGTTGTATGAGAGGTTGAGGACCAGCGCACAGACAGGAGCGCCGCGGGGGAGGCGTTGCCGCCGTTTGAGGGGAGGGTGTTGTTTTGGGTGATGGCATCGTGCTGACCGGCAAGCACCACTCCCACTTCTACGGGAGAGGCGCCCGCCGGAGGGGCGCTCGAGGGATGGTTGAGCACTGCGATCTTGCGGTCGAGCGCGACTGTCGAGTTGCCGGCGGCGTTCGTGACCGTGACCACCAGATGGTGCGTGCCGTCGGCGAGGGTTGAGGTGTCGAACGGAACGTCGGCGTTCACGACCGCCTTGCACGGCTGCACATAGAGGAACGCGGGCAGACCGTCAGTGGTTTGGCCGACATCGCGGCAGTGACCCGAGTTTTCGTCGACGAGCGTGGTGCCCGCGGGGACGCCGTCGACGGTGAAGACGGCCTGGTAGACGCCCGAGCCGGGGTCTTCGGCGTGGAAGGCGAGGTCGGCTACGCCACTCAGGGTGGAGGCGGTGGCGAGTTCCCCTTCGACGGAGCTGACCGAGGGTTGAGCGGACTCTTCGAGCGTGAGGTCGGAGGCGTAGATGTAGACGACGGCCGCGTAGCCATTGCTATCGCCTTTGCCGCTTGGGCAAACGAATTTTGGACTGCCACCACACGAGACGTTCGCGTAAATATGAGTACTGAGGTTTTCAGGAAGAGCCGTTACGAGATTCGACGGTGATCCCACTGTAGTCGTGCTTCCAACTCCCGTCGGACAACCAAACTCTGCGACACATTGGTCAATGACATCGGCTTCAAGCTCCTTGTCTTCAGGGCCAGCGAGCCAGTACTGATACGTAGCATTTGTTGCCCATCCCCCATCGGCATCAGCCGCTCGCCACACCGCCGCATCAGTAATCGCTAGCCCACTCGGAGCACTAAAGATCCAGGTTGCGTGGTCCGCTTCAACTTCGTGGCTCGCGCCGTCGCCAAGATCCGCGACGAGGGCACCACCACTTGCGCAAGTGTCTTCTACAGAAGCAGCGGTCCCCGAGCGTGATTCGCTCCACCCATCCCTCGGCGCGACGCTCCCGTCCGGCATCCGGCATCCATACACATGGAACCCCTTGGCCTCCGCGCTGGCCGCGCCCACACCGCCGACCAGCCCGCAAAGCGCCACCGACACGACCGTCACGACGCGCCGCGCGCCGCCGCTTCTCCTCGTCCTCAACATGCCCAGATTCCTTTCCGTTCGAGCTCAATCCGACGGTCACACGGCCGCCTGGAGCCCATGTCGCACGGGGGTCGTATCTCACCCCCCTGTCAATTGTCTGCCTCTCTGTCTGCCTACTCGCCAGACATACTGGACACACGGCATCTTCGGCTGGTCAAAATCGACGGATGTTCGGGTGGCAGTCGAAACCGCGGCATCCGCCCATAGCGCTCTTCAGCATGTTGTTGATCAGCGCTTTGTTTCTGACTACTGGACAGGCACAGCAATCGGTTGTACGCTCATCGTGGCGGTGTCTGCTGTCATCCGACAATAGGAATCGTTTTGCAGACAGAACTCGCTTCTAATACGATCTGTGGCTATGGCAGAGGTCGCGACGGGGTCGGATGGGTTCGGACGCGAGATCGTTCTGGGTCTGGTTGTTGAGCAGCCGTCGAACTGCTACCAGCTAGATCGACGATTGGCGGAGCGTTTTGGCTCGGGTGGCTACAGCGATGGCACGGCCAGGCACGCGATACCGCGCCTCGTGGAGCACGGGTTTGTGCAGGCCGTGCGAGACTTAGCCTGTCTTTCATCGAGTAGACGGGTTCGTGCTCGATGCACTGTTTACGAGGCGACGCCGACCGGCGTCGATCACTTCTGCGAGTGGATGTGGTCGTCGGTCTCGACTCCGCCGGTTCGTGAGGAATTGCACGCGAAGATCGCGCTGTGCCGACCTGACGACCTGCCCCGTATGGTCGAGGTGGTTCGCGAAGCGGAGGCGGTCTGCGCGGGCAAGCTTGAGGGCCTGAACTGGCGCTTGCGGTCGCACCGGCGAGATCTTGACCCGCAGGACTTCCGTGTCCGGATGGGCCTGGTGGTGAGCACCGGCGATCAGGCGTGGTGGGAGAGCAGGATCAAGTGGTTGCAGAAGGTCCGAGCGTACTTGGAGCAGGAGTGCAGGCGCTACCAACTGGACCCTCGCACTCGGACGGTGATCCGGCGGACCGGGTGATTCGTGTGCTGCTCTCGTTGCGGAATGTCTCTTTGAGCTTCCCGCGTGGGCGTCGTCATGTCTTGCCGGTCCTCTCCAACGTCTCGCTCGACGTCGACACGGGTGAGCTCGTTGCTGTGCTAGCGCAGCGTGCCCAGGGTAAGACAACGATGCTGCGTGTCGCTGCCGGGATGGACCGTCCGTCCCGCGGTGAGGTGTTGTTCAAAGGCCAAGATCTTCATCGCCTATCTGACAGGCGTCGTTCGGCGCTCCTGCGACAGAAGATCGGCTTTGCTGAGCCGATCGGACCAGACATCGACCTTCCGGTGCTCGCGCGTGTTGCTGTGCCACTGTTGGCAACATGCAGCAAGAGAGACGCCTACGAGCGGGCACTGAGCGTGTTGACGCGTCTTGGAGTAGAGGAGTGCGCCAACCAGCCCTGGGCGAGTCTCGCCGATTCCGAGCGTGCTCTCGCTGCGCTCGCGCAGGCGATCGTTCGTGAACCTGAGCTGTTGCTTGTAGACGATCTGACGACGACTCTTGGAATCGATGCGACCGAGCGGATCGGTCGTCTATTGCGGTCGATCGCGCTTGAGGATGGGCTGGCGGTGCTCATGAGCGTCTCGGACGCGGACGCGACAACGTGGTTTGACAGGGTCGCCTCGCTGTCCGGTGGCGAGCTCGTCCAGCACACCCAGGTAGGTCCTGGCCCGGAGAACGTGATCGATTTTCCGAGTGACCCTGCGCGGCGCGCATCCTCGTGATGCTGGAGGTCCGTGACCTCGTAAAGCACTATCACGTCGGCGACGGGGAGCCGGTACGAGCGGTGGACGGCGTGTCGCTGTCCACCGCTGCGGGCGAGTTGGTTGCCCTGTATGGGCCGAGCGGGTCTGGCAAGACGACGCTGCTGACGTTGATCGCCGCGCTAGCGCGGGCAGACGCTGGCCGCGTGGCCGTGGATGGACAGGATCTCGCCGCCCTCTCCGACGCGGAACAGTCCCGCTACCGGCTGCGCGATCTGGGGTTCGTCGACCAGACGGTCGATCTCCTGCCAGGGGGAAGCGTCGTGCAGAACGCGGCCTTGAAGCTATGGATGATCGAAAACACACGCAAGGCCGAACAGCGCGTGATACCCCTTCTTGAGCGTCTGGGGTTGGGTCAGCGCTTGCGTCATCGCGCTGACCAGCTTTCGATGGGAGAGCGTCAGCGGGTGATGATCGCGCGCGCTCTCTCTACGGGCCCCAAGCTCGTGCTCGCCGACGAGCCGACCGGGAA
>DATBTP010000214.1:0-3283 GCA_036559185.1 Solirubrobacteraceae bacterium
GACGGCGCTCACCGCCACGGCTCCCGAATCGACCTGCGCGCCATCGCCCGCGAGCGCTTGCTCGCGGCTGGCGTCGCCGAGGTGCGCGATGTCGAGGCGTGCACCATCTGCGACGTTCGCTACTTCTCCTACCGTCGCGAAGGCGCCCGCGCGGGGCGTCAGGCGGGCGTGGCGTGGTTGAGCTGATCACCGGCCTCTCGGTCGAGCGCGTGCGCGCCAACCTAAAGGCCGTGCGCGAGGAGGTCGCGGCGGCGGCCGATCGCTCCCGACGCGACCCCGCCGAGGTCGAGATCCTCGCCGCCTGCAAGTACGTTCCGTGCGAGGAGCTACCCGTGCTCGCCGCGGCGGGCATCACGCTCGTCGGCGAGAACCGCGCCCAGGACCTGCGGGAGAAGGTGGACGCCCACGGAAACCTCTTCACGTGGGATTTCATCGGGACGTTGCAAAGCAAACACGTGCGCGCCATCGTCCCGCGCGTGCGGCTCATCCATTCGCTGGCCACCGAGTCTGCGCTCCTCGCGCTCGCACGTCACGCGCAACTGGCGCGAACCGAGCTCGAGGTGCTGGTCGAGGTGAACCTCGCCGCGGACCCCTCCAAGGCGGGCATCGCGCCCGAGGAGATAGCGCCGTTCATCGCGCGCTCACCGCTCCCGGTAGCCGGGCTGATGACGATGCCCCCGCTCGCCCCACACGCCGAGCGTAGCCGTCCGTGGTTTCGCCGCTTGCGAGAGCTCGCCACCGACCACGGGCTGCGCGAGCTCTCGATGGGCACCACGCAAGACTTCCCCGTCGCGGTGGAAGAGGGCGCCACGATCGTGCGTATCGGCACAAGACTGTACGAGTAGGGGCGGGCCGGATATGCTGGGTGGGAGCTGAAAAGGGCGCACAAACCCTTCGGCTCACACCCTCCGGCGCCTCGCCGTCAGGGTTAGATGAGCAGGGAAACGCTCGCTTTCACCGAAAACGCCCTCTACAAATGGCATTCCGCGACTCCTGGCACCGCGCTCTCGTGTACTTCGGCTTGGCCGAGGAGTATCACGACGACTACGACGAGCCGCCGCACGAGGAGGAGATAGCCGACCGCTACCGCGAGCGCCCCAACGTCCGCCGCCTCTCCCCGCGGCGGCGTCGCGACGAGTTCGACGACATCTTCGCCGACGACGAGCCCCGCGGACGCCCCACAACGGTGCTGCGCCCCGTGAGCCGCGCCAACGGGGATGTGCGCGTGCACCTCGTCATCCCCAAGTCCTTCAACGACGCGCAGCAAATCGCCGACAAGTTCAAGGACTCCATCCCGGTCATCCTCAACCTCCAGGGCGCCGACACCGAATTGTCAAAGCGTCTCATCGACTTCGCCTCCGGTCTCACCTACGCGCTCGACGGCGGCATGCAGAGGATCGCCGACAAGGTTTTCATGCTCACTCCCCGCAACGTCGAGATCTCCGCGGAGGAGCGGGCGAGGCTGATCGAAAAGGGCTTCTTCAACCAATCGTGACCGGCCGAGCGTGCCGGTAGCCTGAGGCGTCCTATGAACGTGGGTCTCATCGGTTGCGGCAACATGGCCAGGGCAATGGCCCGAGGCTGGGGTCGACCCGTGCTCTGCTTCGATCCCGTCGGCGAGCGCGCCGAGGCGCTCGCCGCGGAAACCGGGGGGGAGGCGCTCGACTCGAGCGCGGCCGTCGCCGAGCGCTCCGATCTGGCGGTGCTCTGCCACAAGCCCGCCCAACTCCTCGAAGTGGCGCGCGAGGTGGCTCCTCGCGCCAAAGCGGTCGCCTCGATCCTCGCGGCGACACCGCTCTTCGACCTGAAGGAGGCCTACCCGAGGCTTCCCGTCTACCGTTTCCTGCCTTCGCTGCCTGTCGAAGCGCGCCGTGGCGCGATCGTCCACGCGGCCGACCCTCACAGCGAGATCGACGCCACGCTCGGCCGAGGCGACACGCTCGGCGCCGAAGTCCGCGCGCTATTCGCCGAGCTCGGCACGCTCGTCACGCTCGACGACGCGCTCGTAGACGTCGCCATGGGACTCATGTCCTGCGCCCCCGCCTACATCGCGCTCGTCGTCGAGGCTCAGGTAGATGCGGGCGTGCGTCGCGGCATCCCCCCAGCGCAGGCCTCCGCTCTCGTAACCGAAACGCTCGCCGGCACGGCGGAGCTGCTGCGTCTACGCGACCACGACACGCTAGCCGTTCGCCGAGAGGTCGCCTCGCCCGGCGGCACCACCGCGCGCGGCCTCGATGCGCTCGAGCGCGGGGGCGTGCGCACCGCCTTCTCAGACGCCCTCGACGCGGTACTCGGGGAGCGCAACCGGTGAGGCGCTTCATCGCACGCGCGGCCGCGGGCCCGGGGAGGAGCGTGCCATGACGCTCCTACTCGCCTCCGCGCGCACCGAAATCGCCGGCTACCTCTCGACGCTCATCTACATCTACACGCTGCTCATCATCGTCTACATAGTCGTCCAACTCCTATTCGCCTTCGGCGTGCGACCGCCCTACTCGCGCGCCAGCGACGCCGTCCTCACGTTCCTGCGCGACGTCTGCGAGCCCTACCTGCGCATCTTCCGGCGCATCATCCCGATGGTCGGCGCCTTCGACTTCTCGCCCATAGTCGCAATCCTCGTGCTCTCGCTCGTCGGCAACATCCTCGTCAGCCTCATCCGCGGTTGACCGACAGCGCGATGCGGTCCGCCGCCTCTCTTCCGCACGCACGCGAGGGTGCGGCGCGCGCATGGCTCTACACGGCCTTCGTGGCCGCCCTCGTCGTGCTCGTCGACCAGCTCTCAAAGGCCGCCATCCGAGGTTCCCTCACACCCGGGGAAACACGCTCGGTCCTGCCCGGCCTGCAGTTGGTCGACACACGAAATCGCGGCGTCGCCTTCGGCTTCCTGCCCGGCCGCCACCTCGCCGTCTCCGTGCTCGTCGCCATCGCCCTGCTCGTGCTGCTGGTCTACTTCCTGCGCAACCACTCTCGCCCGCTCATATGGCTTCCCACGGGCATGCTCGTCGGCGGCGCGCTCGGCAACATCCTCGACCGTCTCCGCTCCGGCTCGGTAACCGACTTCGTCAAGCTCCCGCTCGGCTGGCCCCCGTTCAACCTCGCCGACGCCTCCATCACGATCGGGGTGATCCTGTTGCTCTACCTCTCCGAGGCCTCCTCGCGCTCCTCGCCTCCCGCGCGGAGCTGAGCCGCGTGCTACCTCTGTAAGGGTCCTCCTGCACGGCGCCGACGCCCTACGGCACCTCCTCACATGACCCGAACCACCTCCCAAAGCACAGATGCGCCCGCG
>DATBTP010000215.1:0-7752 GCA_036559185.1 Solirubrobacteraceae bacterium
TACCCTCGGCAAACCCTCACCGAACTTCCGACTCACGACATTAGAAGCCGCCGTCCGCGAGCACGACTCGCGCTTGCGCCACTGTGAAGCGCCGCTCGTAGAGTGCCTTGCCCACGATCACTCCGTGCAGGCTCGGAGCACCCAGGGCGGCGAGTCCTTCGAGGTCGGCCAGCGCTCCAATCCCGCCTGAGTAGATGACGCTTCCCCGAACAGCTCGCGCGAGGCGCCCCACTTCTTCCAGGTCGGGGCCGCCGAGCATGCCGTCGCGGTCGACGTTGGTGTAGACCAGCTCGCTCGCGCCTTGCTCCCACAGTTCGGCGACGACCTCCTCGGCGGTGAGGTCGATCGTGTCGGTCCACCCGGCCGTGGCGACTTTGCCGCCGCGGGTGTCTACCGACACGAGCACCTTCCCCGGCCAGCGCTCCAGCGCGTCCTTGAGAAAACCCGGGTTGGTGAGCGCGCCGGTACCGAGGATTACCCGCTCGGCGCCGGCGTCGAGGGCGTTTGAGATCGATTGGGCGGAGCGCAGGCCTCCGCCGAACTGCACCGGCACACCCAGCTCGCTGGCGATGCGCCGCAGGTGGTGGAGGTTCGATGGCGAGCCCTGCCTGGCGCCGTCGAGGTCCACGACATGGAGGTATCGCGCGCCTTCCTCCACCCAGCCGGCGGCGGCGGAGAGTGGATCCTCGTCGTAGACCTTCTTGGCGTCGAAGTCGCCCTTCACGAGTCGCACGGCCTTGCCGCCGAGCATGTCGATCGCCGGGTAGAGCTTCACGAGGAGGCGAGCGGCAGCGAGGCGGCGGCGCAGATTCGGGCGAAGTTGGAGAGCAGTCGCAAGCCCGCCGCCGAGGACTTCTCGGGGTGGAACTGAACGCCGTAGAAGCCGCCATGGGCGACCACGCTCGCAAACGGGGCGCCGTAGACGGCGGTTCCGATCACATCGTCTTCGTGGGCGGGGAACGGCGCGAAGGAGTGCACGTGATAGAAGGCGCAGCGCTCGGGCAGCCCATCTGTGAGGGGGGAGGGCGCGTGCAAGCTCACCTCGTTCCAACCGATGTGAGGGAGCTTCAGCTCGCCGTGATCCAGCGTGCGGACCTCCCCGGCGATGACGCCGAGGCCCGGCGCCCCGCCCAGCTCGGTTGAGCGGTCGAAAGCTAGCTGCATGCCGAGACAGATGCCGAGCACCGGCGTGCCCGTCACGAGCCTGTCGCGCAGCAGCTCGTCGAGACCCAGCTCGCGCAAGCTAGCCATCGCGCGCGGGAACGCCCCCACGCCCGGCACCACCAAGCCGTCGGCGGCGCGCAGACGCTCGTGGTCGGCGGTGACGGTGACGCGCGCGCCGATCCGCTCGAACGCCTTCTCGACCGAGCGGCGGTTGCCCATGCCGTAGTCGAGGATCGCCAGATCGACCGGTTGATCGGTTAGATAGAAGCCGCGAGTTGTCGGTTCTGAGTCATTCATCCTGTGAGGGTCCCCTTGGTGCTCGGCACGCCGCGCTCCCCGGGATCTATCGACACGGCTTGACGGAGCGCGCGCGCGAACGCCTTGAACGCGGCCTCGATCATGTGGTGGGCGTTCGTGCCGGCCTGCACGTCCAGGTGCAGGGTGAGCTTGGCGGCGTTGGCGAGAGCACGGAAGAACTCCTCTGTCAGCTCGTGGTCGAACCCGCCTGTGGAACCCGCGGGTAGATCGGCACTGAACAGCGTGAACGGACGACCGGAGATGTCGATGGCGCAGCTGGCGCGGGCCTCGTCCATGGGCACGAGGAAGAATCCATACCTGTAGATGCCCCGTCGATCCCCGAGCGCGCGGTCCAGCGCTTGACCGAGCACGATCGCGGTGTCCTCGGCGGTGTGGTGGGCGCCGGTCCGCAGATCGCCGGTGACGGTGACGTCGAGGTCCATTTTCCCGTGGCGCGCGAGCAGGTCGAGCATGTGGTCGAGGAAGCCGACACCCGTGTCGCGGGCGCCTTCTCCGTTGCCGTCGAGCACGAGCGAGAGGCGGACGTCGGTCTCGCCGGTCTTACGCTCGATCGTGGCAGCGCGCGCGGCGGCGGCGCCGCCTGGCGACGCCGAGGCCGAGGCGGTGTTCTCAGCTGGTGGGCTCATCGGATCCTCCATTCTCGCGCATCGAGCGCGTCTCGCCGATACGGGCCCGCATCGAGAGGGCGTGGAGCGGAAAGCCCTCCTCGACCGCCACCGGAGCGCCCGCCTGCGCGAGCTTCACGGCGGCTTGCTCGCCGATGTCGAGGACGGACATGCGTCTGCGGAAGTGGCGCGGGGAGAGCGTGGATGCAAACCGCGCGGCGCCGCCCGTGGGAAGCACGTGGTTTGAGCCTGCTGTGTAGTCGCCGAACGCGGTGGCGGCCCACGGCCCCAGCAGCAGGCAGCCGGCTGTGCGCACCTTGAGGGCAAGCGCCTGCTCGGCGGCGCCCACGAGCTGCAGGTGCTCGGGCGCGAAGGCGTTTGCGAACTCGATCGAGTGAGACACGTTCGCGGTTTGCACCAGCACGCACGCATCGGGTTCCAAGTCGGGCCAATTCGCGGCCTCGCGCTCGATCTCGAAGGCGAGCGCGTCGAGCGCGGCGCGGGAGCTGGAGACGCCCGCCACGAGACTGCCGGGGCCGTGCTCGGCTTGGGCGAGCAGGTCGAGCGCGAGCAGCCGCGGGGGGGCGTCGTCGCCGAACACCACAATCAGGTCGCTGGGGCCGGCGAAGCCGTCGATGCCGACGATGTGAGAGAGCCTGCGCTTGGCTTCCTGCACGTAGAGGTTGCCGGGGCCGACGACCACGTCTACGCGATCCACCGACTCCGTGCCGAAGGCGAGCGCGGCGATCGCCTGGGCGCCGCCCATCCTGTAGACGCGCTCGACCCCGCATAGCCGGCACGCCGCGAGGATCGCCGGATGGGCCTGGCCGTCGCGGCCGGGTGGCGTGCACACCGCCACGTCCACCACGCCGGCCGCGCGGGCGGTTACAACGCCCATGACCACGGTGCTCGGATAAGCCGCGCGCCCGCCGGGCGCATAGATCGCGGCGGCCGCCACGGGCAGCTCGCGCAACGTGACGGTGTGCCCCTGCGCAAGCGCCACTCGCACCTGGTTGGAGTCGACCGAAGCGTCTGCGACCTGGGCGACGTTGGCGATCGCCACCTGGAGCCCCGCGACCACCTCGAGGGGCATCCGCTCGAGCGCTTCGTCGAGCTCCTCCGCGGACACGCGCAGCTCACGCGGCTCGGCGCCCGCGGTGTCGAAGCGCCGCGTGTACTCCCGCACCGCCTCGTCGCCCTCGGCGCGAACGTGGGCGACGATCGTGGCGACAGCCCCTTCGATCTCTTCGCCGCCGTCCCCTATGAGGCGGCGCAGATGCGCCGCTGCCACCGCGGGCGAGCCGTTCTCGGGGTCGGTGAGCGTGAGGCGCTCAACGAGCACGTACGGCCCCCCGTGGGGCGCCCAGGCTCACTCCAAGGGCTCTCTGGCCGAGCTCAACCGGCACTTACTGCCTCCCCTAGGGGCGCCCTCGCCGTCGCTCGTGGATGTGGCTCCCTACCCTCAGCGCTCACGAAGCCGCTCCAGCAGCCCGTCGATCGCTTCGGCACGCAGCTTGTGGGCGACAGGATTGGCGATGAGGCGCGCGGTGCACTCGACGATCTCCTCCCGCACGACGAGGTCGTGTTCCCGCAGCGTGGTGCCGGTGGCGGTGAGGTCGACGATCGCCTCCACCATGCCGGTGAGCGGAGCTAGCTCGACCGAGCCCTTCACCTCCACGATCTCCGCCTGCCTGCCGGTCTCCTCCAAGTGGCGGGCGGCGATGCGCGGATACTTGGTGGCTACGCGCATGACCCCCAACCGCCTGAGCGCCTCGGCCGCGGGGTCGGGTCCGGCCTTGGAGGCGAGCACCATCGTGCAGCGCCCGTAGCGCAGGTCGAGTAGCTCGTACACACCGCGTCGGCCCGGCCCTCCGACCCCGCGGCCGGCCTGCTCCAACAGCACGTCCTTGCCGGTGATGCCGATGTCTGCCGCGCCCGACTCGACATAAGTGGGGACGTCGGAGGGGCGCATGGTGATGACGCCGATGTCCTCGAAGAGGAGCTTGCGATCGTTGGAGCGCAGTTCCCGAGTGTCGATGCCGAGCTCGCTCAACACGTCGACCGTCTCTTTGAACAGCGCCCCGCGGGGCACCGCGATCGTGAGGCCGTTGGTGGCGCTACTCACAGGAGCGTCCCCTTCCCGCGCTCCTCGCCCATGAGGGCGATGTGGAGGCGGTCGACGCCCAGCGCGAACCCAACCGCGGGAAGCGAACGGCCGAAGCGGCCGAGCAGCTCGTCGTAGCGTCCGCCGCCGCCGATAGGGGCGCCGAGCGCGGGGTCGTACACCTCGAACACCGCGCCGGTGTAGTAGCCGATGCTCCTCACGAGCCCAAAGTCGAAGATCACGCGGGCGGCCACAGCGGGATCGAGCAGCTCGTGCACCTGGCGCATGTTCGCCGCCGCGTCGGCCGCGGGGCCTGTGGACGCCGCCAGCACCTCCGGTCCGCCGCGGCGCTGGGGGACCTCGAGCAGCAGTTGGCGATCCTCCGCCGGTAGGGACAGCGAGGACAGCTCCTGGGCGAGACCCACGAAGTCTCTGCCGGCGAGCGCCGCAAGGAGAGCCGGGCGCGCCGCCTCGGGGACGGAGAGGGAGGCCATGAGCGAGGGGAACAGCGAGGCGTCGCCGAGGCCGATGCGATAACCCTCGAGCCCTACGGTGTCGAGTGCCGCGCACAGCACGGCGAGCGCCTCGGCGGTGCCCTGCGGCGCGGGCGCCCCGATGAGCTCGATCCCGGCCTGCAACATCTCGCGCGGCTGGCCGCGCTGCGGGCGCACGCCGCGGTAGCAGTGGGCGAGATAGCAGAAGCGCAGCGGCGGCTCCACCGTGGGGTAGCGGGTGGCGACCACGCGAGCGATCGGCACCGTCATGTCGGAGCGCAGGACAAGTGTGGCGCCCGACTCGTCGAACACGCGGTAGGCGGGCTGCGCTTCGCCTGGGCCGGCGCCGGGGGGGGCGTGGCCGGCGCGAGCGAGCACAGACTCGTACTCGAGCGCGGGCGTGTACACCTCGCCGTAGCCGTGGCGCTCGAACACGCCGCGAAGCGCGTCTGTGATGGCGCGCACCTCGCGCGTCTCGTCGGGGAGCACGTCGCGGGTGCCGCTCGGTATCGGGTGGATCATGGATTTGCCATTGAAGCGGACGGCGGCGATGGTATGCGGCGCGGGAGGGTGATGGCCGGAAACGGACGACTCGCGTGCGCGCGCGTGGGTGGGCTGTCTCTGCCCCAGCGCGCGCTGACCGATCGGCCATCGCGTCGATCGGCGATCGCCCGCCGCGAAAGAGACAAGTCAACCCCTACGCGTGAACCGGCTCTGTTGCGACCCGCTCGATGCGCGCGCCGAGCTCGCGCAAGCGCTCGTCGATGCGCTCGTAGCCACGGTCGATCTGACGGATGTTGCCGATCTCCGAGCGACCCTCCGCGCAGAGGGCGGCAAGCAGCATCGCCATGCCGGCCCGTATGTCGGGCGACTCTACGCGCGCTCCGCGCAGGCGACGCGGTCCGGTGACGATGGCGCGGTGGGGGTCGCACATGACGATGTCGGCCCCCATGAGGATGAGCTTGTCGGTGAAGATGAGGCGGTTCTCGAACATCCACTCGTGCACGAGGATCGAACCGTGCGCCTGGGTGGCGAGTCCAATCGCGATGGATGTGAGGTCGGCGGGGAACGCTGGCCACGGGCCGTCTTGGATCTTGCTCTTGTATTCGCCCACGTCGGCTTGCGCCACGAGCTCTTGCCCTCCGGGCACGACCACGTCGTACCCGTCGAGATCGGAGCGCAGCCCTAGCCGTTCGAAGACGAGCCTGATCATGCGGAGGTCGGCGGGAACGGTGTCCTTGATGCGCAGCTCCCCGCCGGTGACGCCGGCGAGCGCCATGAAGCTGCCGATCTCGATGTGGTCGGGGGCCACGCGGTGGTGGCAGCCGTGCAGGCTGGCGGCGCCGGTGACGGCCAGCAGGTTCGAGCCGATGCCTTGGATGTCGGCGCCCATCTTCACGAGCATGCGCGCGAGGTCTTGCACGTGGGGCTCGCAGGCGGCGTTGCCGATGACTGTGGTTCCGGGCGTGAGGGCCGCGGCCATGAGGGCGTTCTCTGTGGCCATCACCGAGGGCTCGTCCATGAAGACGTCGGTGGGACGCAGGCCGGCGGGAGCGGCGAGCACGATGTCGCGCGAGCACTCCACAGAGGCGCCCATCGCGCGAAAAGCGTCGAGGTGAGGGTCGAGGCGGCGGCGACCGATGACGTCGCCGCCGGGCGGCGGCATGACGGCGCGGCCGAAGCGGGCGAGCAGCGGGCCGGCGAGCAGAAACGAGGCGCGGATCAGCTCGGCGAGCTCGCGGTCTATGTCCGACTGACGCACATCGGCCGAGCAAAGCGAGAGTTCGTTGGGGCCGCGCCACCGCGTCGACACGCCGATGGCTTGGAGGATGGCGATCATCGCCTCGACGTCGCGGATGCGCGGGACGTTGCTCACGAAGATGTCGTCCTCCGTTAGTAGGCAGGCGGCGAGGATGGGCAGGGCGCCGTTCTTGTTGCCGGCCGGGACCATCGTGCCGGATAGCGGCGCGCCGCCTTCGATAACAAACTTCTCCATAGGCTGAATGCGCCTGCGAGGAGCCGAGGTGGACTCTTGGGTGGGGCGCTCAGCTAGCGTAACAGCCATGTAGGGAGATGAGTTCGAGCGGACCGGCATAGAACCTTCCGACGGCTCCCGCTACGTTCGCGCATCCGCGCGGAGCGCGCGAACGTGCAACTGTCGTTGCAGACCCTCTCGACGCCGATCCCGCATGGGCAAGCCGTTTCCGACCCTCAGACCGGCTGGACGGACGACGCGTACACGTGTTCGTGTCGATTCCGTCCGAACGGCTGCCTAAGGTACGAACACATGTTCCCGTCACCGCACACATCGCCGTTCGCCAAGCGCGTCGTTTCAGCGCTGTTGTGGACCCGCTCGTTCCTGCTGCTCGAGGACGACTACGAAGTCGACTGGGAGGTCGACCGGGACGAGCTGGGGCACCCCCATCGAGCGTCGCTGGGAAGCCGGCTGGGGGACCGCCGGCCGGGAGCCGTGACGCCACGCGAGATGGCGTGTTTGTGTCCGGTGGCTCAACGAGAGCGTCGCGGCGGCGAGACTGGTGGGCGCGGTTCGAGGATGAGCACCGGCATCGCGCGAGTCGCGATCGACCGGTAGTGCTCGTAGCCCGCGTACATGTCGACGAATCGAGGCCATAGTTCTGCGACCTCGCCGTCGGTGGCGGGTCGAGCCCGCACCTGGTTGGTGACGCCGCGCACGTGCGCGGTGGCGTTGGGTTCGGCTTGTAGGTTCAGCGACCAGGCCGGCGGTCGCGAGGACGCGGCGTTTGACGCGACGACCGCGTAGCCACGGGCGTAGTCGAGGTAGAACATGGGCGCGTCGCGGGGTTGTTGGGAGCGCCGGCCGGTGGTGGTGAGCGTGAGCACGTCAGCGCCGAGCAACCGTGAGCCGATGCGCCCGCGCGTGAGGCGGTGAAGACGCGCGTGAAGACGCGAAGCGGCGACGCTGCCCGGCTTGTGCGCCAGCTTTGGGCTGACGCGAGCGTAGGCGGTGGCGAGGCGGCTCATGCGGGCATGGTAGCCGTGGCCGAACCCTCGTACCCCTCTCCCCTATCCCACCCGGGCGCGGGCC
>DATBTP010000216.1:0-6473 GCA_036559185.1 Solirubrobacteraceae bacterium
GCGCCGTCCGCCTCTGCGGCCGCGGCGCCGAGGCTTGGATTGTAGGTCATCCTCGCCGCCATCGTCCGGCGCCTGCTCCGCGGGCAGCTCGCCGCCCGCTGACGGCTCGATCGAATCGATGCGCTCGATCGTGCGATCCTCGGCCGCCTCCGGCTCGCTCGTGGAGGAGTTGGCGGCATCGTTCTCGCTCGGCCTCGACCCACCATCGGCGAGTTTGTCAGCTGGTTTTGCGCCGCGCCTGCGTGACCGTTTAGCGGGCGGTCGCGACGCGGGACGGGGTGCCGGGCGGATCACCTCGCCGTGCTCGTCGAGCAATAGCGCGGAGGCGGCGGTACGCCCCACCGTCTCCACACGCACCATCCGCTTCTCCCCCACGTGACGCGCGGCGCCCGCGATCGAGATTATGTAGCCGTCGAGCTTGGCGACGGCGTCGTCGACGTCGTACATGTGGGGCTCGACGAGGTCCACCAGCACCTCGTCGCCCTCGCGGAACGGGAGCGCTCGTTCTTCGACCTCCTCGCGCGTTCCCTGGAAGGTGATCGCGAAGTGATCTAGCACGAGCCCTTCGGAGCCCTCGAAGTGAAAAGAGCGTCCCGTCTCGGCCTCGAGCGCGTGCAGCACGCGCGAGCCTTGACCTGTGAACTCGGCTGTGACACGCGGGTTTATCTGCACGAGGAACGCCTCGGCCTCGGGATGCTCGGCCACGACGTCGCGCAGCTTGCGCTCGAACTCGATCGCGATCGTCTCCTCCGAGCGGATCACGCCCTCACCGTCACACGTTGGGCAGGGGCGGCTCATGATCTCGCGCACGCCCTCGGTGACGTTCTGGCGCGTCATCTCCACCAGGCCCAGCCGGGAGAGCTCGGCGGTGAACGTCTTCGTGCGGTCCTCGTCGAGCGTTTTGCGAAGCGTCTTCATCACGGCGTCGCGGTTGCGCGCGCGCGCCATGTCGATGAAGTCGATGACGATGATCCCGCCGATGTCCCTCAGGCGCAACTGGTTGACGACCTCCTCGGCGGCCTCGAGGTTGGTCTTGGTGATCGTTTCCTCGAGGCCCGCGCCCTTGCCGCGACCGATGAAGCTTCCGGAGTTGACGTCGATGACGGTGAGCGCCTCGGCGTAGTCGATCATCAGGTAGCCGCCGCTCGGGAGGTCCACCCGGCGCGACATCACCCCGTCGATCGCCTCGGTGACCCTGTAGGCGTCGAGCAGCGGCTCGGGACCCTCCCACAGCTCCACGCGCTCGACGAGCTCGGGGGCGGTACGCGCGAAGAACGACACCAGCCGGCGGTGCTGCTGCTCGTCGTCGACGATCGCGCGCTCAAAATGCTCGGAGAAGATGTCTCGCACCACCCTCACGGAGAGATCGGCCTCTTGGAAGACCATGGCCGGCGCTTGCGTCTCCGCCACCCGCTTCATCAGTACCTCGTGCAACTTGTGCAGGTAGAGCAGCTCCCGGTCGAAGTCGGCGCGTTGGGCGCCGTGGGCGGCGGTGCGGACGATCACGCCGCCCTCGCCGATGTCGAGCTTGGCGGTCTGACGGCGCAGGCGCTCGCGCTCTTTGTCCTCCAGGCGTCGCGACACGCCCACGCCCTCGCCGGTGGGCGCGTACACCATGTAGCGCCCGGCGATCGTGATCTCCATCGACAAGCGCGCTCCCTTGGTCTTCAAGGGGTCCTTGACGACCTGAACGACGATCTCCTGCCCCGGCTTGAGTAGCTCGGAGATCTTCCGTCCCCCGCCGCGGCCGCGCTTGGGCGCCTCCACGCCGGGGAGCACGATCTCGTCGACGTGTAGGAAGCCGTTCTTCTCGAGGCCGATGTCCACGAACGCCGCCTCGAGCCCCGGCAGCACGTTGTCGACCTTGCCCTTGTAGATGTTGCCGACGATGGAGCGCCCTCCGCGGCGCTCGATGTAGAGCTCAGCTATCCGATAGCCGGCTCCCGGGCGGGCGTCCGCTCGCTTGCGCGAACGCCCGGCTTGACGCGAAACACCGTTCGTGGCGGTTAGGGCGCCGGGCGTTCCGGCTGCCTCCAGAAGCGCCACGCGCGTCTCCGCGCGATCGACGCTGACAAGCACTTGCTTTCTCAATTTGATCCAGTCTCTCGATATCTGTAATGGGCGGGGCGGATCGGGTATCGATCCGCGGGGCTCGCGTAGCCGACTCCCGTGCGGGCGTATGCCGGACCGTGGTGGTCGCGGGCGTGGCCTGGGCTGGTTGTTGGGGAGTGTCGACGGACATGCTCTCAGTAGCGGAAGACGCGGCCCTTCTGCGCCTGTGAGGCGCTTGCCTGAACGTAGATCGATTGCAGCAGACCCACGGCCAGAAGTGTGGTTATGACGGACGATCCGCCGTAGCTCATGAGCGGTAGCGTGACGCCGGTTATGGGCATTATCCCAACCGCCATCCCTACGTTCACGAACACCTGGAACATCAGCATAGCCACGACGCCTCCGGCAACCAGCGTTCCGAACATGTCCTTGGACATCGTGAGTATGCGCAGCGTGCGCCAGATGAGTAGCGCGTAGAGCGATAGGACGAGCGCCGCGCCCACGAACCCATACTGCTCGCCGACGGCGGCGAAGATGAAGTCGGTGTCGTCCTCTGGCACATAGTTGCCCGTGATCTGGGTGGAGTTGGCGCCGCGACCCGTCTTCTGGCCAGAGCCGATGGCTACCTTCGACTCCTCCTGCTGGTAGCCCTGCTTCTCGGGATTGCTCGACGGATGCAGGAAGGCCGTCAAGCGTTCCACCTGATAGGTCTTGAGCACCTGCACGCCGACCGCGGGGGCGGCGACGAGCACGACCGTCGCGAACACGGCCGCCAGCGCGAGGATCGCCGTCAACTGCCGCCAGGACGTGCCCGCCACGAACAGCAGCATGAGCGCGATCGCCAGGTACACCATCCCCGAGCCGAGATCGGGCTGCGCGATCACGAACACCGCGGGCACGAGCGCGGCGAGCAGCACGCGGAGGGTCGTGCCGAGCTCGCGCAGGCGCCTCGAGCGGTCGACCACGAACCCCGAGAGCGCGAGTATCAGCAGCACCTTGCCGAGCTCGGATGCCTGAAAGGAGAACAGCGGGAATTCGATCGCCCTTTGCGCACCGAGGGCGGTGTGGCGACCGAGCGCGAGCACCGCGAGGATGCTCACCATCAATACGGCGTAAAGGCCGTACATCAGATGGCGCAAACGCGCGTAGTCGATGCGGGAGAGCGCCACCATCGCGGCGAAGCCCACCATCAGGTAGACCGCCTGGCGATCGACGTAGTAGCGCGGATTGCCTGGCACGAATTTGGCTGTGGCCGCTTTGAGGGTGAGGATCGAGCAGACCCCAAGGCCGAGCACAGCCAGTGTCAGCAAGGGGTCCAGCGGCAACCGCGGCGCGCGCGCTCCCTGGACGGGCGCCTCCCGGGGCGCGGCGATCGGGCTCGCGGCGGGCACGCTCATGCCGTCTTGGAGCTCCCGGCCACGTACTTCTCGGCCTGGCCAAACCACTTGGCGGCGATCAGGCGGGCGATCGGGGCCGCCGTTTCGGCACCGAACCCTCCCTGCTCGACGGTGGTGGCAATCACGATCGGGTGCGAGGGGTCGGCGATGTAGCACATGTACCACGACTGGTCTACCTTGCCTTCGTGTTGCGCGGTGCCGGTCTTTCCGAACACGGGGTGCTGTTCCTGGTTCCACCCCGCCCACACGTCCGCGGAGGTGCCGCCAGGCTGCGATGCCGCCTCGTGGATGCCCTGCATCACATCGGAGAGGTATTCGTATTTCAGGTTCACGCGCCGCAGCGGCGGGAAGTTGAGCGCCTGCACGAGCCCACCGCTGGAGTCGTCGATCTCCAAACCCAGATGCGGCCGGGGAACCCAACCGTGGCCTTCGTGGGCGTAGGCGTTGGCGAGCGCCGAATACGCCACCGCCATCTGCAGCGGATCGGTGAGCAGGTCGCCCTGCCCCACCGCTAGCTGCATGTTGTAGCCCACCGTCCACGGCGCCCCCGGTTCGGCAAGCAGGTGGCACGGGTGGTGTTCGCGAACGCATTGGCTTTCTTCGCGGTTGCGCCGCGCGAGCCACTGCCTGTCGGGGACCACGCCGGGGAATTCTTCGGGTAGGTCGATTTCCGAGGGGCTGCCCACCCCCAGACGACGCGCCATCTGCTGGATGATCTCGCCGTGGCTGTTCGCGCGCTCGCCCACTTCGAAGAAATAGGTGTCGGAGGACACCTTCAACGCTTCCACCAGCGCCATCGCCGGTAGAGCCGCCTTGCCGGCATTGCAGAAGGACTCGCCACCAACGGTGATGCAGGGTCCTGGGCCGAACGCTTCGTTGGGGCTTATCACCCCCGCTTCGAGCGCCGCCATCGCGGTGATCGGCTTGAAGGTCGAGCCGGTTGGATACTGACCGTCCACCGCGCGGTCGATCAGGGCGCCGGCGCCTTCGATCAGCGAGCTGTACTGGCGCTGGGTGAGCGGTTTGGCGAACACGTTGGGGTCGAAGCTAGGGTAGGAGCCGATCGCGAGGATCTGCCCGCTGCGCGGGTCCATCGCCACGAAGGCGCCGGCGTTGGCCGGCTTGCCGGCCGCCTGCGCTTGTGAGATCCCCTGGCGCGTGGCGCGTTCGGCCTCCTGCTCGAGACCGAGATCGAGCGAGAGGCGCACGCTGTGCCCGGGCACCGGTTCGGTCGCGGGCAGGGCCGTGGGGACCGGTTCGCCGGCCGCGTTCACCTGCACGTTCTGGGCGCCGGGGACCCCGCGTAGATAACGGTCGTAGTAGTACTCGAGACCCTCCTGACCGACGGTCGTGCCCTGCTGGACGCCGCGGAAGGCTTTGAGCTTCAGCTCTTCTTCTGAAACCTGGCCGACGTGGCCGAGCACCTGGGCCGCCATTTCGCCGTAGGGGTAGTGGCGGATCGAGACCAGCCGCTGGCGCACGCCCGGGAATTCGTTGCGGCGCTCCCCCAGGACGGTGAAGGCTTCGCGCCCGGCGTCGGTCTTGATCGTGGCGGGCGCGTAGGGAAGCTGGGTGATTCCGGCGATCACACGTTCGTCGATCAAACGCGGGCTGAGCCCGATCACCGGGGCGAGACGGTCGAACAGGCCGCGTACCTTCGTGGCGGACGTGGGCAGCGGGGGGATCGCCACCGCTTCGACGTGGGCGGCGGCGTGGCGCAACGCGTCAAGCTGGGCCTTCTCGGCGTGCGTCAGATGGTTCGCGTTGAGCGCGTCCTCATAGCCCCTTAGTCGTTCGCGAGCGGCTACGTATGCCGACTGAGCCTTCGCCAGAGCCACCTGGTATGCGGCCGCCTGTTCGCGAACGACCGGCGGTAGCGAACTGGGGATGATCTGCACCGCGTTGGCAAGGGTGCTGTCCACGATCGGCTGGCCGGTGCGGTCGAGTATCGCCCCGCGCGGCGCCGGGATCTGAAGGACGCGCTGGTCGTTGACCTTGGCCTGCTGTACGTACTGTTCGCCGGTCAGGATCTGCAGATACCAGAGCCGGAAGAAGATGATCGCGAACATCACCAGCGCGAAGGTGCCAAGCGCCGCGATCCGCAGCGCCAGTTGCGGCGAGACGGGCGCGCGCGGCTCGGTGGGCTTCAGGCTCTCGATCGTGTTCACAGTCCACCCCCCACCCTCGACGGCGCTCGTCGGGTGAGCGTAGGCACGCCACCTTTCGCCGGTCCGCTCATAGGCCGCTCCCTGTAGATCGCGACAGCGGGCTGAGGCCGCCTGTCGTGTAGGCGCGGCGGCGGCGGCGGCGCGGATCCTCTGGCAGCCCGCCGATGAGGCAGCGGCGCACGAGCGCCCACATCGGCAACGCCACGACCGTGTCGAGGAGCACGCCCACCACGATCTCGCGCAGCAACTCGAAGCTGACGGGCGCGTCGACACCGAGCAGGAACTCGATCACCGAGTAGCCCACCATCGCGGCGGCGGCGGCGGCGGCGCCGACGAGCAGCGGCGTGAGCGCGGCCTGCGGGTCGCGCAGCTCGCGCAACCGCCCCGACCAGTAGCCGATGAGTGTGAACGTGAGGGAGGTCACGCCGAGCGTTTGCATCAACGCGAGGTCGATCAACAGACCCACGGCGAACCCCGCGATAGCTCCGAGCATCGACCCGCACAACAGGCCGGTAAAGGCCACGAGCAACGGCGAGAGGTCGATGCTCACACCGAACACGGGGACCTCCGAGATGACGCCGATCTGCGCGAATACGACGGCGACGGAGAGGATCGCCACCCGCCACAAGAGCGAGCCGGGCAGCCACGCCCCGCTCACCTGCGCGCCGAGCTGATGGGTGGCGCGCCTCGAGCTCATCCGCCTTCCTTTGACGCCAGGTGGCCGCCGCTTTCCGTTTCTTCGGTGGATGCGGCCTGCCCCGCGCCCCCTCCTGCTTCGCTCGACGCGGCCTGCCCGCCCTTTGCTTCTTCTTCTGAGCTGGCGGTATGGCCGCCACCCAGGCGTTCGGTGAGTGTG
>DATBTP010000217.1:0-15116 GCA_036559185.1 Solirubrobacteraceae bacterium
CGAAGGTTGGAAGCGTGACGATTGAAACCGATCTGCCTCCGCACTCGCTCACCGGCAGCGTCTATCTCGGCAGCCCAACCGGCGCTCCCATCGCCGGACCGCCCTACACGATCTACCTCGACGCCGAGAGCGTCTACGGCGTGTCGGTGAGGCTCCAAGGCGAAGTCACCCCCAACCCCACCACGGGCAGGCTCGAAGCGAGCTTCTTGAAAAACCCGCCGCTTCCCTTCAGCGAACTGACGCTCACGCTCAGGGGCGGTCCGCTGGCGCCCGTCGCTAATCCGCTGGTTTGCGGCAGCGCTCTCACCGAAGCGCTGTTCGCGCCCTACACCGGGGAGCCGCCGGCGCTCAGCTCCACGCCGTTTTCCACGACCGGGTGTCCCTCGCCGCTGCCGTTCTCGCTGACACAAGGCACGCGGAGCTCGTCCGCCGGCGCCGCCGCCTATACCTCCTACACGTTCGAACTCGCGCGCGAAGATGGACAGCAATACCTTTCAGGGCTCAGCACCGACCTCCCACCGGGACTGGTGGGGGCGATTCCGTCAGTGGCGCTCTGCGGCGAACCCCAGGCGCGGCTGGGATCCTGCTCCGCCGCGAGCCTGCTCGGGACGGCGACCGTGACCGCCGGAGCCGGCGCGGAACCGTTCGTGTTCTCCGGTCCGGTGTATCTAACGGGCCCCTACAGTGGCGCGCCGTATGGCCTGTCGGTACCCGTGCGAGCCGTCGCGGGTCCGTTCGATCTGGGCACCGTCGTCACGAGGGCGGCGGTGGGCGTGGATCCTTACAGCGGGCGTGTGATCGTCACCAGCGCCCTGCCCACGATCGTCGGAGGCGTGCCGTTGCGGCTGAGGACGCTCGGCGTCGCGGTCACCCGTTCGCGATTCCTCTTCAACCCCACCAACTGCGGCGTGCTGGCGACAGAAACGACGCTCACCTCCACGCTCGGCGCGACACAAGCCCTCTCCACGCCGTTTCAGGCGACGGGTTGCGCCTCGCTCCCCTTCAAACCGAAGCTCGTGGCGTCCACCAACGCGAAAACCTCACGCCCGCGCGGCGCGAGCTTGACGGTGAAGGTGGGCTATCCCAAGGGCACGCAGGCGAACATCAAGTCGGTGTTCGTGACGTTGCCAAGGCGCCTGCCCTCGCGCCTGAGCACCCTCAACCAAGCCTGCGCGGCGCCGGTGTTCGGCGCAAACCCGCTCGCCTGCCCGCCGGCTTCGCGCGTGGGCTCCGTCAAGGTGAGGACCCCGGTGCTCCCCGGCGAGCTCGTGGGACCCGCCATCTTCGTCTCGCACGGCGGCGCCGGGTTCCCCGACCTCGACCTCGTGTTGAGAGGAGACGGGGTGACGGTGATCTTGGTTGGCAACACCAACATCTCGAGAGGCGTCACGACGTCCGACTTCGCGTCCATCCCCGACGTGCCTGTGTCGAGCTTCGAAGTGAAATTCCCCACGGGCAAGTACTCGGCGCTGGCCGCGTTCGGGAACCTGTGTGCGCAGAAGCTGTTCATGCCCACCACCATCACAGCCCAGAACGGCAAGGCGATACGCCAGCGGACGAGGATCGCGGTGTCGGGGTGTCATCTGAAGCACAGGCGCTCCCACAGGCGCCATCGCGGCCGGCGCCCCAAACCATCCCGCTAGCCCGCTAAATTGAGGCGATGGGAATCGCCTCGGCCAATGAGGGCACAAGCGGCGCCGTTGGGCCGCCGGATCGAGACGCCGCCCACGCGCTCGACTCCGCGCCGCTGCTCGCGGGCGTGCGCAGGCTCACGCTGGCGGGGCGCGACGCTTGCGGCGAGGAGGCCGTGTTCGCGGCGCTCGCGCGGGAGCTCATGAGGGTGTCGAGCGCCGAGGAGGTGCACATCCACCACCTGGGCACCTCGGACGAGGAGGAGCCCGTGATGGTGTACATGCTCGACGGCGACGCCCGGCTCAGCTACCTGCAGTCGCGCCACCAGCGCCCGCCCGGGGTGAGCTGGGCGCAGAGCACGGGACGGACCTTCCTTGCCGTGGGGCCCCGCGAGCTCACCGCGAGCGTGCCGCGCCTGTCGCTCACCGCGCCCCCCTCCGAAGGCGCCGTTGGTTGCGCGCTGCTCACGCCGCTCTCGCTCGCCGGCCATGTGGAGGCGGTGGTGGTGCTGGTGCGCCGCGAAACCGAGCCCTACGACGAGCATTCGATCGAAGAGGCCGCCATGCTTGTCGAGCAGGCCGCGACCGTGCTCGCGCTGGTGCGCGCGACGGCGGAAGCGGGCACGGATTCGGTCGCTGGCTGCATGAACCACCGCGCGATGCGCCGGCGGCTGCGCGAGGAGATCGGTCGGGCCGGGCGCTCAGGCGCGGCGCTTTCGTGCGTGATCGTGGATCTGGATGACTTCAAGCTCGTCAACGACCGCTACGGCCACCAGGCCGGCGACTCGATCTTGCGCCAGGTGGCGCACGCGTTGATGGGCGACTTCCGCGAGTTCGACCGTGTGGCGCGCTACGGCGGCGACGAGTTCGTGGTGATCCTGCCCGACACCGACATCGAGAGCGCCGTGGCGGCCTCGGGTAGGGCGCTCGAGCGCATGCGGGGAGTCTCCTTCCCCGACGGCTCCCGCGGTGTGTCGGCGTCGATGGGCGTCGCCCAGTGGCGGTCGTCGATGACGGTGGACGAGCTGCTCGAGGTGTGCGACGCGGCGCTATTGAAGGGCAAGCGCAACGGCAAGGGTGTTGTCACCGGCGCCGTCGCGCCAGCGCCCTCGAGGGCGAAGAGCTCGCTAGAGCATCCACCGTCGCTCCGCTGAGGACCTATCGGGATAGGGCGTGGGGCCTGTCGGGATAGGCTCGCAGGCCCGCTCGCGCCGGCTCTGCGAGACTGAGGGGTGGCCCGCGAAAACCCCGCAACATCGCCTGGAGAGACCCATGCCCGAGAACAGCTTTGGCGCGAAGCAAACGCTCGATGTAGGAGGGCGCGAGTATGAGATCTTCCGCCTCGACGTCCTACAGGAGCGTTTCGACGTCGCGCGACTGCCGTTCTCGCTGAAGGTGCTGCTCGAGAACCTGCTGCGCACCGAGGGCAACGGCGCGGTGTCGGCCACGGACATCGAGGCGCTCGCGAGCTGGGACGCGAAGGCGCAGCCGAGCAAGGAGATCGCCTTCACGCCCGCGCGGGTGCTCATGCAGGACTTCACGGGGGTGCCAGCGGTCGTGGACCTCGCGGCGATGCGCGACGCGATGGTGGCCCTCGGCGGCGACCCGCGCGAGATCGAGCCGCTCGTGCCCGCCGAGCTGGTGATCGACCACTCGGTGCAGGTCGACGCGTTCGCGTCGCGCGACGCTTTCAAGATCAACGCCGAGCGCGAGTTCGAGCGAAACCAGGAGCGCTACCGCTTCCTGCGCTGGGGGCAGGGAGCGTTCGACGCCTTCAAGGTGGTTCCCCCGGACACGGGCATCGTGCACCAGGTGAACCTCGAGTATTTGGCGCGCGTGGTGTTCTGTGCCGACGCCGGGGTGGGCGCCCAAGCGGGCGCGGGTGGCTCGGGGTTGCCGCGGGCGTACCCCGACACGCTCGTGGGCACCGACTCGCACACGACGATGGTGAACGGGCTGGGGGTGCTCGGCTGGGGAGTGGGCGGCATCGAGGCCGAGGCGGCGATGTTGGGACAGCCGATGTCGATGCTCATTCCGCGCGTGCTCGGCGTGAAGCTGCACGGCGAGCTGCCGGGGGGCGCCACCGCAACCGACCTCGTGCTCACGGTCACGCAGATGCTGCGCGAGCGCGGCGTGGTGGGCATGTTCGTGGAGTTCTACGGCGAGGGACTGGCGGGCCTGCCACTCGCCGACCGCGCCACGATCGGCAACATGTCGCCCGAGTTCGGCTCCACCTGCGCGATCTTCCCCGTGGACGAGGAGACGTTGCGCTACCTGGAGTTCTCCGGGCGCCCGAAGGAGCAGGTAGCCCTGGTGGAGGCATACTGCCGCGAGCAGGGCATGTGGCACGACGAGCACTCCGACGAGCCGACGTTCTCCGATCTCATCGAGCTCGACCTTGGGGAGGTGGTGCCGAGCATCGCGGGGCCCAAGCGCCCGCAGGACCGCATCGAGCTCACCCGCTCGCGGGAGGCGTTCCGCGAAGCGCTCGCCGGCTATCTGCCCGACTCCGACAGCGACGACGAAGCGCTCGGCGCGACCTTCCCGGCAAGCGACCCCGTCGCCTCCCAGGACCCCTCCAACGGCGAGGGCGCGCGTGCCCCCCACACCCACGGCGCCGGGGAGGGAGAGGTTGTCGGGATGTCCGTGGAGGGTGACTCGCGCGTGCGCGCGAGTCACGCCGTGTTGCAAGATCCCACCCCCGGCCGCCGAGACGGGCTGCGTCACGGCGATGTGGTGATCGCGGCCATAACGAGTTGCACCAACACCTCCAATCCGTCAGTCATGATCGGCGCCGGCATCCTCGCGCGCAATGCCCTGGCACGTGGGCTGACGAGCAAGCCGTGGGTCAAGACATCGCTCGCGCCGGGGTCGAAGGTGGTGACCGAGTATCTCGATCGGGCCGGGCTCACCGAGTCGCTGGAGCGGCTCGGGTTCAACCTCGTGGGCTACGGCTGCACGACGTGCATCGGCAACTCCGGTCCCCTGCCGGAAGAGGTCTCGCGGGAGATCCAGCGCGAGGATCTCGCGGCGGTGTCGGTGCTCTCGGGGAATCGCAACTTCGAGGGCCGTATCAACCCCGACGTGAAGATGAACTACCTCGCCTCGCCCCCGCTCGTGGTCGCGTATGCGCTCGCCGGCACGATGGACATCGACCTCATCAACGACCCGCTCGGCCGAGACGAGTCGGGTGTGGAGGTGTATCTGAGCGATGTCTGGCCATCCGCGAGGGAGATCGCGCGGACGATCGAGGGTGCGGTGCGGTCGGACATGTTCCGTACCTCCTATGCCGACGTGTTCGACGGCGACGAGCGCTGGCGGACGCTCGAGGTGCCCACCGGGGAGCGCTTCGCGTGGGACCCCGACTCGACCTACGTGCGCCTGCCGCCCTATTTCGAGGGCATGCCCCCCCAGCCCGAGCCGATCTCTGACATTGAGGACGCGCGCGTGCTCGCGTTGCTGGGCGATAGCGTCACCACCGACCACATCTCGCCGGCGGGCTCCATCAAGCGTGACAGCCCGGCCGGCCTCTACCTGCAGGAGCACGGCGTGGTGCCGCGCGACTTCAACTCCTACGGCTCGCGGCGGGGCAATCACGAAGTGATGATCCGCGGCACTTTTGCCAACATTCGCCTGCGCAACAAGCTCGCGCCGGGAACCGAAGGCGGGGTCACCACCTATCTCGGGCCGCCCACCCGCGCCGAAGGCGAGGGGTCCTCGGCCCCACACACTCAATCGCACGCCAGCGCCGAAGGCGCGGGCGCACCGGCCGGCGAGGCCGAGGGCGAGCAGACCTCGATCTACGAGGCCGCGATGCGCTACCAGCGGGACGGCGTGCCGCTCGTTGTGGTGGGCGGCAAGGAGTACGGCTCTGGCTCCTCGCGCGATTGGGCCGCGAAGGGCACGAGCCTGCTGGGCGTGAGGGCGGTGGTGGCGGAGAGCTTCGAGCGTATCCACCGCTCCAATTTGGTTGGCATGGGGGTGCTGCCGCTGCAGTTCCCGCCGGGCGAGTCGGCTGAGTCGCTGGGTATCGACGGGCGGGAGACGTTCGCGATCGCGGGGATCGCCGAGCCGTTGAACGCGGGCGAGCTGCCCAAGACGTGCAGGGTCAGCGCGGGCGAGGTGGAGTTCGAAGCTACGGTGCGCATCGACACGCCCAAGGAGGCCGACTATTTCCGCCACGGTGGCATCCTCCGGTATGTCCTGCGAGGGCTGCTCGCATCGTGAGCGGCGTGACTCGAAGAAGGGAGGCGAGGGACATGAGCGGCTTCACGCAGACGCTGCGAGACCTTCTCGCCGCGCGCGGTCCCTCCGGCTATGAGACCGCGCCGGCCGCGGTGTGGAGCGCGGCGGCGCAAGCGTTCGGCGCGGAGGCGAGCACCGACGTGGTGGGCACTCCCTCCGCGCGTGTGGCCCCGCGCGCTGGCGGCGCCGCCGCGAGCAGACGCTTGATCGTGATGGGCCACATCGACGAGATCGGCTTGATCGTGACCCACATCGACGACGAGGGCTACCTCTGGTTTCGCGAGGTGGGCGGATGGGACGCGCAGATCCTCGTCGGGCAGCGGGTGGCGATCGGCACGCGCGTGGACGAGCTGATGGGTGTGATCGGCAAGAAGCCGATTCACCTTCTGCGCGATGAGGAGCGCAAGAAGGTGGCCGAGGTGCGCGACCTGCATATCGACATCGGCGCCAAGGACGGCGAGCAGGCACGCGGGCTCGTGAGAGTTGGTGACGTGGCGGTGATCGACGGCGACCCCATGGAGCTGCCGAACGGACGGCTGGCCTCACGTGCGCTCGACAACCGGCTCGGATCGTTCGTGGCACTCGAGGCCGCAAGGCTGGTGAGCGACGCGGGTGGGGCCAGCGACTGGGAGGTCGTGGCGGTGGCGGCGGCCCAGGAGGAGACCACCTTCGGTGGCTCGCGCACGAGCGCCTTCTCCCTGGAGCCCGACGCGGCGATCGTGGTGGACGTCACCCACGCCACCGACGCGCCCGGCATCGACGTGAAGGAGTCGGGCAAGCACGAGCTGGGCTCCGGACCGGTGCTGAGCAGGGGCTCGACGCTGAACCCCCGTCTCTCAGAGCTTCTCCACGACACGGCGGAGAGCGAGAAGATCGCCTTCACCCTGGAGGCGATCGGTCGCAACACGGGCACCGACGCCGACGCCGTGCACCTCAGCAGGGGCGGCATCCCAACCGCGCTCGTGTCGATACCGCTGCGCTACATGCACTCGCCAGTCGAGCTGGTGCAGCTGGAGGACGTCCACGCGGCCGCGGCGCTGATCGCCGCGACCGCGCTTGCGCTCGACGCCGAAACCTCCTTCGCGCGCTGACGTGCAAATCATGTGGACACCCCGACGGGGTGTCCACATGACGCTGGGCACGCTCGGAGGCTAGTTGCTGGTGCCGTCGAAGGCGGAGACCGGGGGGCTCTCCACGGTGAGCTCTGTGACCTCGACGATCTCGTAAACGGAGCCCGGGGTGCCGCCGAGCGCGAGCATCTCGATGCCCTCTGGCCCGGCGAAGACCTTGCGCTTGGGTGTGGGGCCGACGCGTACGAATAGGCCCGGCTCTAGCTCCACCCGCTCGTCCTCGATCTCGATCCAGCCCGAGCCTTTGAGCGCGAGGAAGACCTCCTCCTGGCCGCTCTCGGCGTGGTCGTGAAGCGGGTAGTCGCCGTAGTCGGCGGGCATCCGGATCACCTGCATGCCAAACGAGGTGACGCCGAGCTCGGCGCGTGCCTTCACGAAACCGCCGTTGAACGCGGACTCCATGTCGTTGATGTGCTTGACGGTGTAATCGCTCATCGCTGCTCCTGTCTTGGGATGGGTCGGGTTGTTGAAGTTCTCTAAGGGAGTCGTCGGTTGTCGCCGCCCGCGCCACCCGCGGCGACCAGGATCGCCATCTACCTAGTCGCTCACAGCGGCACCGGTAGGGGCGCCTGTGACGGCGGGACGAAGGACGGGTTTGTCGGTGGGCATGATGATGCCGAGCTGGCGCGACTGGGCGAGGACCGAGCCGTCGGGCGCCCAGATGACGCCGTCCTCCTCGAACAGGCCGTCGTGGAGCAGGCGCGTGTCGAACACGCTGAGCACCAGTGCGGATGGGTCGCAGTCGCACTCGGCGATGGGCTGGCGGAAGTGGATCGTGAGGTCCACCGTGGGACTGATCGCGGGGACTCCAAGCGCGATGAACGAGGGTGGGAACCAGGCGTCGCAGAAGAGTGCGAGCGCGGGAGTGTCGATGGGGCGCTCCTCCGGGAAGCCGATCCAGCCACCGATTTTCATCGGCGCGCCGCTGGCGGCAAAGGGGACGGCGCCGACGCGTGGTTGCATGACGAGCTGACGTGTGAACTCCGGGGCGCCCTTAAACAGCTTCGGCGTGGAGCGTCGCTCAGCGTCGGGGGGCGCGAGGTCGGGCATCGGCAGCTCGTTGGCGGAGGGGGAGTTCCACGGGACCGAGAAGGCCCCAAGCGCAAGCCCGGTAACGCGGCCGCGCTGCTCCATACGGGCGGAGAGGGTGGTGAGCGAGCGTCCTTTGCGCTCTGTGGTCACGAGAATCTCGATCGGTCCCGGTTCGGGCGCCCTGGCGTAGTGGATGGTCAGCGAGCGGGGCGTGCGCTCAGGGTCGTCAACGGCCTCGACCAACGCCCGCAGCAGCATCGCCGCCAGGTAGCCGCCGTGAGGGCCGCGTCCGGCGCGCCACCCTGGAGCGACTGTTGCGGCAAAACGCGCGCTGGCGACTTCGCTGGCCTCGCCGTGGGCGCCGTTGGCGACTTCTCGCGCCGCCTCCTCAGGCAGCCGCTTGACGGCGGTATCGCGGTCGAACACCGTGTCCATGCCCGGCGAGCATATCGGACTGGCTGACTGGCCAGTCAGGCGCCCCGATCCCATGCTTGACGGCCCGCGGGACGGTAGGCCGAGTTTGGGGCTTGCGGCTCCGGGGGGCTTCTAGTTGAGCGAGAACGCCACCCGGTTGCCCAAATGGGCGCTGAAAACCCGCTCGGTTGCGTGCGACGTGTCGGTTGCGCGCGATGTCACCACGTAGCTACCTCGTGGAAGACGGTGGGGAAGTCGAAAACTCCAACTCGATGTTCCTCGCGCGAGCAGGAAGCGAGCCACGATGCAACGTCCCCGCCTGACCTTGAGTGTCACGAGTCGGCCCTTGCTGTTCAACTGCAGGCAACGCGCTTTTGACCTGTGCGTGGCCGAGGAATGCGCGCCCCCGATGAGTCGGACGAGCGAAATCTCCACCTTCGCGATGGGGCGTCCTCCTGAGGCGGTCCCGTGGAAGGACTTCAGCTTCGATGCGTGCATGTGACCGGACAGCCCAAGGATGCGTGACCTCGGTGGCGGGGGAGCCGACGCGGGGTTGACCGTGACCGACACGGTTGCCGGGCTGGAGGTGTTCGTACCATCGCTGCTCTGGAAGCTGAAGCTGTCGGCGCCCGTGAAGCCCGGGGTGGGCGTGTACACGACCGTCCCCGCACCCTGGTCGATCGCGCCGAGCGTGCCTTTGCCGGGACCCGCCACGATCGCGCGGGAGATCGGGTCGCCGTTTTCGTCTACGCAGCTGAGCGGGATGCTCACTCCGGAACCCTGGGCGACCGAGACGTTGGTGCTCTGACAGCTTGGCGCCGCCTGGATGCGGAAGGCGGCGACCGCGCCGTTTTTGTCGCCGCCTTCGAAGGAGGTGACGTACAGATTGTGGCCGTCGGGGGAGATCGCGAGCTTCGAGGCGTTCGCCAGGCCCGCGGCGGTCGAGCAGCCTGGGATCGCGAGATATGTGAGGCAACCGAGCGGTGTGAGCTGGCCAGTGAGCGCGTTGCGGGCATACGCACGCAGGTAACCGTTGGTACCGCTGCCACCCGACACGTACACGTAGCGGCCGTCCGAGCTTGCGGTGACATCCCGCGCGCCGACCACCAACGCGGGGTCAGCCGCGCATCCGCCGCCCCCACTTTCGGTGTAACACTGGTTGAAGGAGAGAACGCCTGAGACGGGATCGCGACGCAGCGCGGTGATGCCACCGCTGAACAGCGCCACATACGCGTCGCGACCGTCAGGGCTGAGGGCGATGGCTTTGCCGGAGCCCATGCCTGGTGTCTGGGCGCATTCGAAGCCGGTCGGAGCGCCCCACAGACAGTTGACCAGACTGCCGATCTTGCCGGTTTCCGGGCCCGATTGGACGATGTTGAAGCCCAGCACGGCTCCTGAGAAATAGCCGGTGGCGTAGAGGAATTTTCCGTCTGGGCTGACGGTTACACCCTCGGCGCCTTCGAGCGCTTCGGCGCTCCCGCCTGTGCTGCACAGGCCGAGTTTGGTGGCGGACTGGGGAACGCACTGGATTTGCGTGATTGATTGCGTGGTGAGGTTGCGCGAGAAGACCGTCAAAGCTCCCCCGGACTTTTTCGACACTTCCGCCCCTCCGAAGTGTGATGCCGCGTAGACGTGGGTGCCGTCGGGGGAGACGGTCACACCCTCTACGTCGTAGAGGCCGTTGTTGTTTTCGCAGTGCACTTCGCTCACTTTGCAGCTGTCGGCGACGCTGTTCACGAAGGACAGCGCTCCGTCGGCGCCGCGCGCGAGCGCGACGACTTCGCCGTTGCTGCTGCCGCTGTCTCGAAGGCTCGCGAACAGACCGTTACCACTCATGGCGAACGCGGTGTCGGCGAATCCGCCGGCCGAGCCGATCGTTGTCAGCGCGCCGCTCGCGCCACGGGAAAACGCGACTCCACCGCCGTTGTCGCCGCCGGCATAGAGGCTCAACCCGTCGCCGCTGATCGCGATGGCCTCGGCGCCGTCGATCGACAGGCTTTCGCCAAAGGCGGCGCATCCGCCGGCGGCTGTGGTGCTGTAGCACGCGTTGGGCGCGGCGAGCTGGACGGGCATCCCCGCGGGCGCGGGAGCGGCCGCCGCGATAGTGGGCGAGGCGGCTACGGTGAGCGCTGTTGCCAGGATGGTTGGCCCCAGGGCGCGCATCGCCCGCAATGAGAACGGCATGCGGGCAGCTTACAGGCGGATGCGGCACATTTGAGTCCCACGCGGACGGATGTACGTCGGGCGATGGTGGACGACGAGGGAGCGTCGAGATGGGCTGTCGCTCAGCCGCGAGCCAGCCGCTTGTAGCTGATCCGGTGCGGCCGGTCGGCGGCGCCGCCGAGGCGCTCGCGGCGGGCCTCCTCGTAGGCCTCGAAGTTGCCCTCGAACCACGTCACCTGAGAATCGCCTTCGAAGGCGAGCACGTGGGTGGCGATGCGGTCGAGAAACCAGCGATCGTGGGAGATGACCACAGCGCAGCCGGGGAAGGCGAGCAGCGCTTCCTCGAGCGCGCGCAGCGTGTCTACGTCGAGATCGTTGGTGGGCTCGTCGAGCAGCAGCAGGTTGCCGCCGGAGCGCAGCAGCTTGGCGAGGTGGACGCGGTTGCGCTCGCCGCCGGAGAGCTTGTCGATCCGCTTCTGCTGGTCGGAGCCCTTGAAGTTGAAGCCGGCGGTGTACTGGCGGGAGTTCACCACGCGGTCGCCCACCTTGAGGTGGTCGAGGCCGTCTGAGATCTCCTCCCACACGGTCTTTGAGGGGTCGAGCGCGTCGCGCGACTGGTCGACGTAGGCGAGCTGCACGGTGTCGCCGAGCGTGAGCGTGCCCGCGTCGGGCGACTCCTCGCCGACGATCATGCGAAACAGCGTGGTCTTCCCGGCGCCGTTGGGTCCGATCACGCCCACTATGCCCGCGCGTGGGAGGTCGAAGGAGAGCGACTCGATGAGCAGCCGCTCGCCGAAGCCCTTGCTCAGCGAGTCGGCCACGAGCACCTTCTCGCCCAGGCGCGGGCCGGGGGGGATGTGGATCTGGACCTCGTCGAGCTTCACGTTGCGCTCCTCGGCGACGAGCTCCTCGTAGCGTGCCAGACGGGCCTTTGACTTCGTGCGCCTGCCCTTGGGGTTGGTGCGCACCCACTCCAGCTCGGCGGCGATGGTGCGCTGGCGGCCCTTCTCGCTGCGCTCTTCCTGGGCGAGGCGCGCCTGCTTCTGCACGAGCCAGCTCGAATAGTTGCCCTCGTAGGGGATGCCCTTGCCGCGGTCTAGCTCGAGGATCCAGCCGGCGACGTTGTCGAGGAAGTAGCGATCGTGGGTGACCGCCACCACCGCGCCCTTGTACTCGGCGAGGTGGCGCTCGAGCCAATCCACCGACTCGGCGTCGAGGTGGTTGGTGGGCTCGTCGAGCAGCAAGAGGTCGGGTGCCGAGAGCAAGAGCCGGCAGAGCGCGACGCGGCGGCGCTCGCCGCCGGAGAGGGCGGTGACGTCGGCGTCGGGCGGGGGCAGGCGCAGGGCGTCCATCGCGTACTCGAGCTGGGTGTCGAGGTTCCACGCGTCGGCGGCTTCGATCTTGGCTTGGATAGAGGCGAACTCCTCGGCGGTGTCATCGGAGTAGTTGGCGGCGAGCACGTTGAAGCGGTCGAGCAGCGCCTTCGTGGCGGCGACGCCGTCCTCCACGTTGCCCTTCACGTTCTTGGAGTCGTCGAGGCGGGGCTCCTGCTCGAGCATCCCCACGGTGGCGCCCGGCGCTAGCGCCGCTTCGCCCCGGTAGTCCTCGTCGAGCCCCGCCATGATGCGCAGGAGCGTTGACTTGCCCGCGCCGTTGTAGCCGAGCACGCCGATCTTCGCGCCAGGATAGAAAGCGAGCGTGATGTCGTTGAGCACGGTCTTGTCGGGCGGGTGCAGCTTCGACAAGCGGTGCATCGTGAAGACGTATTGCGAGGACATTCGGCACGCAGGATATGAGGTCTGTGCGAGACGGTCGTCGATGCGCGCGCCTCGCCGTGTGCTGGGCATCGGTCGGTAACGTTGTGTGGTCATGCCTGGTGTGATCCTCGACATCGAGCAGCAGATGCTCCTCCTGGAGATCGAGCCGCCGTTTGACAAGCGCGATGTGCAGCTCGCGCGCAGGCGGATGGCCAAGCGCTGGCACCCCGACATCGCGCCTGCGGGCAAGCAGTTCGAGCACGAGCGCCACCTGAAGGCGATCAACGAGGCGGCCGACCACCTCGAGCGGATGGCGGAAACATCGCGCGGGGGGAAGGTGTCGCGCAACGCCGTGAAGGTGAGCGCGGCGGCGGCGCGGGCGGCGCGCGAAGAGGCGGGGAGGAGGGCGTATGAAGCCGAGCAGCGCGCGCGCGAGCATGCGGCCGACCGCGCGCGCAACGACCCATTCGGGAGTCGCGTTCCCGATCACTCGGTGGTGCACCGTTACGCTCGCTGCCAGTCCTACCCCGAGTGGGGGGTGGGGACGGTGGAAGGGATCTATTTCACCGGCGACAGCGAGGAGGACCAGGACGTGCAGCAGTGGGCGCGCGTGAAGTTCAGCCACGGTGTGCGGACCGTGCCGGCGGGGAGCATGAAGTTCGTGGACTTCTCAAAGCCCGACCCGGCGGAGGAGCGCGTGGAGCGCTTCATGACCGCGGCGCAACGGGCGATGGCCGAAGGCGACTACGAGCTCGCCGCGCAACGGCTGGTGTACGCGCGCGACGCAGAACCGCGCAACGTGGGCGTGCTGCGGCTGATGACGATCGCCTTCTGGCAGGCGGGCAACCTGGAGGCGGCGGCGCGGTCGGTGCGCGACTGGGCGCGCGCGGACGGCGAGCACCCGGCCCCGCACCGCTTCGCGGCGCGCATCTACGAGGACATCGGGGCGATCGATCTCGCCGAGGAGGCCGCCCAGCGAGCGGCCGAGCGGGGCCCCACCGACGCGGGCGCGTGGGAGCGGTTGGGTCGGCTGCGGCTCTCGTTGATGGATCGAGAGGGCTCGCTACAGGCGTTCGACAGAGCGCTGAGGCTGGGCGCGAACGGCCAGGTGAGCGATCTCGTCGCGCAGGCGCTCGCGATGGAGCCGCGTATGACCCAGACCGCTTAAAGCGCCGGCTCAAGCGACGGCGCGCAGGTGGCGGTAGGGCTCGCCGGTTAGCTCGCGGGCGAGCGCGTCGACGATGCCCTCCTCGTCTTCGGGACGTCCGTCGGTGACGGCGCCGATTACGGCGCGCTTGCGCTCGAGCAGCGTGGCGATGGTCTCGTCGATGGTGTTCGCGGCGAGCAGATACCAGGCGTTGACGGCGTCCTGCTGACCGATGCGATGAAGGCGATCCTCGGCTTGATCGTGCTTGGCGGGGGTCCAGTCGAGCTCCAAGAACGCCACGTTTGAGGCCTGCGTGAGCGTGAGTCCCTGGCCGGCGACCTCGATCGAGCAGACGATCAGCTGGTTCCCGGCGCCACCCTCCGCCTGGAAGGCGTGCAGGGATGCGTCTCGGGCGGCGTGGGTGTCTTGGCCGAGGATGTGGAGCGCGTGGGGGAAGCGGTCGATCACCGCTTGCTGAATCTCGCGGTGGCGGGCGAACACGACAAGCCGCTCCCCGGAGGAGCAGAAGTCGTGGATCCAGGCGAGCGCGGCGTGGAGCTTTCCGCGGGCGGCGATCTGCTTGAGCGCGTTGAGCCGCACGAGCCGCTCCGCGCGCCGCGCCGCGGCGATTTTGGCGTCGAGCTCTGAGAGGTCGAGCGGGCGCGAGCGCAGCCACGCGATCACGTCGTGCTCGGCGAGTCGATACTCGGCCTCGTTGTCGAGCTCGACCGGCACTACCGCTCGTGTCTTGGCGGGGAGCTGTGGCAGCACGTCGGCCTTGAGTCGTCGCACGAAGCAGCGCGAGCGCAGATGCCAGTGCAGGCGCACGTGCGCGTCGGGTCCCTTGAAGCGCCGCCCGAACTGCGCGCCCGAGCCGAAGTCGGCGAGCCGCCCGATGATGCGTAGCTGGGATATGAGCTCGGGCGGACGGTTCATCACAGGGGTGCCGGTGAGGGCGAGCACGAGGCCGTCGGTGGGCACGCTCGCCGCGAGGCGCGCTACGGCTTGCGTGCGCTTGGCGGCGGCGTTCTTGCAGTAGTGCGACTCGTCGAGCACGAGCGCGCGCGGCCGCATCGCGGCGAGCGCGGGCGCGCGGGACGCGAGGATGTCGTAGTTGACGACGGTGATGTCGGCAGCCGTGGTGGGGTCCCGTGCTGTGATGTCGGCAGCCCGGGTCGTGGCCGGTGGCGTGTCATCGCCGGCGACGCGAGCGTCTGCGCCAGCGTCCTGTGTGAGGCCTCCCTTGGGGGATTCCATTGCGCCGGTCGGGGCCATCCCACTGAGCGCCACCGACGTACGATGGGGGAGCCAGCGAGAAAGCTCGCGCATCCAGTTGAGCTTGAGGCTCGCCGGACACACCACCACGGCGGGATACGCCTCGTCGGCCTCCAGCGTGGCGATCGCCTCGATCGTCTTGCCGAGGCCCTGCTCGTCGGCGAGGAAGGCCCGGCGCTGGACGAGCAGATAGCTGACGCCCGCGCGCTGGAAGGGCTTGAGCTCGCCGCCGAGGCTCGGCACGTCGAGGGAAGCCTCGGTGGCCGACGAGAGCGCTACGAGCCCGGCGGCGTGGGCGTGCTCTTCGCGAATCCGCTGCAGC
>DATBTP010000218.1:0-3340 GCA_036559185.1 Solirubrobacteraceae bacterium
AAGTCCTGGGAACAGGTGCCCTTGCCGGCCGACCTGCGACAGGTCAACTTCACCTCGATCGCATTTGCCGGCGGAGAGGCGCTTGCGACCTATCGCACGATCGCCACCGAAGCCGACGGCGAACAGATCGAGATAGGCGGCGTGGCCGTCGAAGAAGATGGTTCGGGCGAGCACTGGCACATCGACGAAGGAGCCGCTGCTTTGCTCGCCCAGTTGCCAAGTGTGCGAGACGCCCAGCTCTCGAAGGTCGCGGGCCTGTCCGACGGTGGCGCGGTTGCGGGCGGCCCCGGTCTGGTGATCGAGCGCGAATCGACTGGCTCGCCCTGGAGGCTATCGAGCGAGCCCCTTCCCGAGGCCAAGAACGTTTCCGCGCTGGCCGCCTACCGCGAAGCGGGCGGGCCCGTGCGCGCGATCGTCTCGGTCGAGCTCGACCGCGCGCTGGACCCGGGTCAGACCGATGGCAACCTTCCGCACGGCGCCTTCGCGGGCGACGTGCCGCCCGCGACCGGCGCCGGCCAACCGCCGGTGTTCTTCCCGCCGGACCCGTTGCCCGACTCGGGCTACCTGCTGAAGGAGACGGCACACGGATGGGTCGACCTCGAGCATCGGGCGCTGCCCGCCAGACAGACAGGAAACGACATGCCGATTCGCCCCGATCCGGTTCTGGCGGTGCTCGCCGACCAGTCCGGCGAAGAGGGTCTCGCGGTAGGCGGGCAGACCTATGACAGCGGCGGGCGCGGTCCCGAAACCGCCGCCGAGACAGCGGCGGCGCAGCGGTTTCCCGCCGCGGCCGGCAGCCAGGACGGTCTGACCCCGGTACCCCTCGACACGCCCCCGGGGCAGGCCAGCTTCGTCGTTGCGGGCGGCGCCGTCTGCGCGGGAGCGTGCGCCGACCTCGCCAACGACGGCATTGGTCCCGACGTATGGCTCGCGCATGCGCTTGCGATGTCGAGCCAGCTCGCCGGAGGCGGAGGCGGGGGCGGGCTTCGCGCGTTTCTCTACACCGGCGGGCGGTTGCCAAACAACGCGACATACTCGCCCGGGATCGGTGGGGAAGGGCTCGGCTTGGAAGCCTTCCAACGCGAGCTCGAACGCTTCGGCTCGCTGCTCACGAGCAGCCCGGTGCGTGCTCTCGTGGCGCCCTCCGCCGACGTCGAGCCGCCGGGAATCGGCAGCGAGCCATTTGCGCGGGCATTGCGTCCTTCAAAGGAAGAAGCCGGCTACGGCCCCGCCGGAGCCTACTCGATCATGGCCCCTGGATCCGCCGGCGGGCCGGTGAAGGTCATCGTGCTCGACACCTCCAGCGGAGAAGTGGGCTCCGCGCAGCGCGCGTGGCTCGAAGAAGAGCTCTTCGCGGCCGTTCAAGCGAAGGTCCCGGCCATAGTGATGGGTGGCGACGCGCTCGGATTCAAGCTCCCGCAGGCGCCGGAAGGGCTGCAGCGGGGTGTGCAAGAGGCCCGGGATGCCGCCGAAGTATCGAGAATCCTGGTGAAGGATCACGCGTCGGCCTATCTCTTTGACTATCCCAGCAACAATGTCAAGACCGAAATCCTGGCTTCGGGGATTCCCGCCTACGGCACGGGCACTTTGGGCTATGTCGAAGTGCCGGGGTCCTTCCAGCGTGACTCGCTGGGCTCCAGCGGTTTCCTGTTGCTGAGCGTGGACACGGCGAAACTCAACCCGGTCACGAACATCGCGCCAGTTAGAGGAGAAACGGTCCCCAACATCGGTCAGCTTTCGCTCAACGCCACCGACGGCGTGCTGCTGGCGCGCAGCAAGGTCGCCGTCTTCGAGGGACTTGCGCGCCGCCCGCCCGCCGGCGTACGCATCGGCGCGGCCAACGGCGCCGGTGGGGGCCAGGTCGTTCCCGACGTCTACGACCCGATCCCGTTCGACTGCCAGGGCACCAACTGCCCGCTGGCCGTCCCGATCGACTACACCTTCTCCTCCACCAAACCGGACGTCGGAGGTTTCGTCCTGCACGAAGCCTCCTCTGCCAACGCCGATCAGGTCCAGTTGGGCGCGAACGGGCTGCCCATACCCGACGAACCGAGAAACGCCAAAGGCGAATTGAACGCCGACGGTCGCTTCCAGGAAAACGGCAAAGGCGAACGACTCAACGAACGGGGCGAAGTGGTCCCGGCCGATCCGTCGGGCACGTTCTGCGCCTACAACGAAGGAACCACGGTTATCTCGATCTCGGCCGGCGGTCTGACATATTCCGAGCCCATCACGGTGAGGGGTGGCTCCGTCGAGTATCCGTGTGGCACCGTTCCCCTGAAGAACCCGCCCGCCCGCGTCGAACCGGCGTCGAGCAATCTGCCGGCTCCAAGCACGCCGCCGTCCCCGGCGCCGTTCGTGCCCCAAATCCAAGTGTTGGCCCCGCCGGTGCCGCTCGCGCCGCCCGCGATCCATCGCTCGCCCACCCGCCCGCACCCCCCCTCGGTCCCGCTCTTGGCCGCCGCCGCCTATCCGGTGCTTGCGCTGGTTCCGCCGCCGGCCCCCACCGTCGCTCGTCCCACTCCGCCCTCCGGAACCGCCCCGGTGACCGTCCCGACCACCGTCGCCCAGCACGAAGAAGAGGAGGAGGGGGCGATCGAGGAAGTCCACAACATGGCGGCCTACTCCCACTCCGATGGAAACCCGATACCGGTATGGCCGCTGGCGCTGATCCCTTTCGCTCTCGCGGCGGCGCTCGGCTTGCGGCCTCGCTCGCGCACGCCACAACCGGGATACGCGCGAGCCATTCACGACTCGCGCGGCTCCTCCCGGCGGCGCCCATGAGGTGTGCGCTCGCGGTGTGGGAGCGCAAGCCGCTGCCCGGAGAGCTCGCGACAGGTTGGAGCCCGCTTATGCGCCCAAAGGGACCTCGTCAAGGGCGCCCTCGCGCGGTTTGCCGTCCAAGGGTGGAAATTAGTCTGAACGTGCGGCTGGCGTTTGACTTGCGGCCAAAAATGTCTATAGCTTGGCGGGACCGAGCGGCTACTAGCGGCACTTTGCCGCCCCGAGCGAGCCGAGCGGGCCAGGTTGGTGGCACCGAAAGCGGGCCGCGAACACAACTACGGAGGGTGAAATAATGCTAGGACCGGCAAGTTGCCTGCGCATCGCAAGTCGTGAGCGTACGATTCTCGCGGCGGTCGCGGCGATCGTATGCCTGACGGTCATGGCACCCTCATCGGCGCGCGCGGCCGGCTGTAGCGACTCTTGGACCAACACGGCAGGCGGTAGCTGGTTTACCGGCACCAACTGGAGCAAGGGCGCCCCACCGACTACCGAAGAAGAAGCCTGCATCACCGCCGAAGGCACCTACACGGTGACCATGACGCAGACCAGCACCACG
>DATBTP010000219.1:0-9432 GCA_036559185.1 Solirubrobacteraceae bacterium
CAGCGTCCCTATCCGTTCGTTCGGTTGGTAGCCAGCGGATGCCGGGATGGCGCTCTTCCAGTATCCGCGCGAACTCTCTGCCGACTGCGAGCCTGACGAGGGCGGTCATGCACTCTCATCCGACCAGGGGCCTCGACTGGGACATTCGAATGAGTGGCCGATGGGAGGGGCATCCTGTCCATGCCGGCGACGCGATTACCCCCACGCGCCATCTGCGGGGTCCCACGAGCGGCTTGCCGCCGTGCCATCGATGGCTGGGTCGGCAAAGGCGATGACAGCGCGCACGACCTCGTCGAAGCTCTCTGGTAGCCGGTCGTCCAGACGCTGCTTACGCCGCCACGCAGCCCATCGCTGCTGGCCGATGTCGCCGTAGCCATCGAGGACTTGCACGAGAGGCGTCAGCTCGACCTGGCGATGGTCGGCGACATCGCGCACCGAGACAACGAGCTGGTCGCCTTCGATTGGATGGTGGCGAGAGAGCAGGTAGATGTCTGCGAAGTCGCGCCAGCGAGTGCTCACTGTGCCTCTGGAGATCGCGGTCACGACCTTCTCGGCGTGGACCATCGCAAGCGGGTAGCCGCGCACCACCACCTCGCCGCCGAGCAGGCGCGGGACGTGCAGCTCGATCGGCGGGGGCGAGATCGGGTCGCCCACGCTGACATCGACGTGGAAGTGTGGGCGGGCGGTTGCGAGCTGGGCGGTCATGCTCACCCGCACGCCCGCATACGCGTCTTCGTCGCGTATGACCTCGGCAGTGGAGGCATCGACATCGAACACGATCCCGTCATCTTGCTCAACGCCGGCGATGTCGCGGACGGCGCCATGCACCAGCTCGGCGTCGTTGTCCAGGTCTTGCGCCTGGAGATCCACGTCACGCGTTGGCCGGCGCTCGCCGAAGGCGGCCAACAAAATCCCGCCCTTGAGCACGAATTGGTCGACCCGCGGCGACGCGACGAGACGCGCGAGGTAACCCTCGAGGACGTAGAGTTGGAGCAGCTCGTCGACAGGCCGCCTGTCCTCGTGTGCCTTCTTGCGCAGATCGAGATATGCGCGGCCCGCTCGCGTTGCGCGCGATGGCGCGCTCACAGCAGGACCTCGAGCGCTTTGCGCAGCACTGGTTCGGCACGGGGAAAGTTGGCGGCGAGAGCGATGAGCTGGGCAGGACTGCGGCCCGGCGTGCGCAACCATCGGCGCAGAGCCTCCCACGCGACATCGCTGCCTTCCAGGTGTCGCAGCCGAACGATGTCGATGAGCGAACGCTCCGGCGAGTAGATGCCGATCGGGCGTCTCGCGCCGACCTCGAATGTTTCGCGGCCGAGCTCGAAGGTGGCGGCGTCGAACTGGTGCAGGCGAGCTGGCGAGCGCAGGGTGGGTCGGCGACTGCCCCGTGGGATCGCGATGTCGATCGCCGCCGGGATGGCGTCGATGAGGCCGTGGCGCGCGAGCGCCGTCTCCAAGCAGAGGGTAACGAGCGGGACGCGTTCGGCGATCTCGATCAGGTCAGTGTCGGCGGGGGCGGCATCGGCCCAGCGGTAGACACCACCGCCAAGAGCAATGATGTCCCCGGCGTCCCGCAGCCCGTATAGGCGTTTGTCGCCGACATTGGCCTTCATGGCCTCGGCGTACGTGAAGGTGTCGCCGAGCCGTCTTCTCAAGGCGTCGGTCGTGGCGGGCTCCATGGGAGGAAATCATACCCAGAAGACCACTTAATGGGTACGTTTTCCTCCCCAAGCCCTCTCGCGTCGGTTTCGCGGCGGCTTCGCGGGGGTTTCGCACGGATGTCGCGGAGGTGTCGTCGTGGTGACGTCGGGGCGACGTCGGGGCGACAGACTTGGGACAGCCTGTGGTCGGCTCCGGTACTGCGTATTTGGCTTGAATGCTGGGTTTGTGGGCCAGCCACCCTGATGGGGCAGGTGGGGATCGGTGCTTGACCACCCGCCCACAACTTCGAGTGCGGGTGGTCAAGCACCTGTGGATGGTTGTGGTGGGGTGGCTGGCTCGGGAGGTGGTTGGGTGGTTTGTTTTGTGGTGTTGGAATGGATGGAGTGGAGAGTGGAGCGATGGGTGGGATTGGTGAGGAAATTGTAAGTTGTTGTTTGTGGTGGGTGGGGTGGCGCATACGGTCGTTTAGGGTCGGCGCCTGAGAGCCGGATGTTTGGATGGGCCGCTGTTGCGGCAGAGCCGTTCGATGCCCTTGAGCGACTGTGACGGTTAGGAGGGACAAACGGGGTGCGTAGTGCGCGACGTCACCGGAGGGACGAGAACAGCAGCACTTAGGGGATGAGATATGGACCTGGTCGAGAGTCCTTGAACGCCGGGTAGAGGCGGGACGGGGTCAATCGATATCGCTATCGACACCACACCCGGATGAATCCCGTCGGCGGAGACCGCAAGCAAGGGGCCGTTCCTGTCCGGCTCGTCTCCGATCATGTTGGCTGTGGTCCTCGCTTGCTGCGAACTCAGCCACGAGCAAAGAACTCTAAAGTCTCAGCCTGTTACTTGACGAGCTCTCCGAATTCGCGCGCTCAACGCTCGATGCCCTGCGCCAGCCGCTCGAGGACGGGCGCGTGGCGATCGTGAGGGCGCGCCACTCGGCCGTGTATCCGGCGCGCTTCATGCTGATGGCGGCCACCAACCCCTGCCCCTGCGGCTACGCGGGCGAGCGGGACCGGTGCAGATGCGGCGAAGGCGACCTCGCCCGTCATCGGCGTCGCCTGAGCGGGCCCCTACTCGATCGCATCGACCTGCTGGTGAACGTGGGGCGGATAGGAGCCGACCACCTCGCCGGCGATCACTCGACGAGCTCTGCGGCGGCACGCGAGCGAGTGCGCGAGGCACGCGAACGCCAGACCGCGCGGCTGCGCGGCACGGGCGTGCTTGTCAACTCGCGGATGGATAACCGTATGCTCCGTCACCACCTCCACCTCGACGATGGGGCGGCGCGCCTGCTCACCAACACTCGGGAGCGCCGTGTGCTGAGCGAGCGCGGGCAGCACCGCGCGCTGCGGGTGGCCCGCACGATCGCCGATCTCGCCAGGCGGGAGCGAGTCGAAGGCGAGCACCTGGCCGAAGCGCTCTCGCTGCGACCGGAGGGCGGGCTCTCAGACCGCCGAGTGGCATGAGTAGCGCCTGTGGGCAGTGCGCACGACGCGCCTGGCTGCTCGAGCGCCTGAACGTCGCACTGGACTTCAGGGCACGAGACCTAGCGCGCTTCTGGCGCCTACTCGAACTGTCCGACGACGAGCTGATCGACGCGATCGGCGGGCGGCGGCGCGGTGAGCTGCGGGAGGATTACAAACGGTGGAAGCCAAGCGATGCGGCCGCCCACCACGCTCTCAGCACCACATGCGTGCACCGCTCGTCCTACCCGCGGAGTTTGCGCGGGAACGCTCTAGCCCCACGGGCGCTCGGCGTGCGCGAGGGCGTGGAACGGCTCGAAAGCATCCTCGAGGGAGGCATTGTCGCGATCGTGGGGACACGGCGAGCGAGCGACTACGGGATGGAGACAGCTCGCGAGCTCTCACGTGGCCTTGCGGCATCCGGCGTCACCGTGTCAAGCGGGTTCGGCGAAGGCATCGCCGCCGCTGTCCACACCGGGGCGCTGGAAGCCGGCGGTCAAACCCTCGCGGTGGTGGCGGGCGGTCTCGAGCGGTGCTCGCCGGCTTGGTGTCGCGGGCTCTATCGGCGCATTCTGCAAGACGGCTGCGCGATCTCCGAGCTCCTGGATGGCGACGGCCCACGATCGCGTGGCTGGTGGCAGCCCGCACGCGATCGCACGTTGGCGCTGCTCGCTGGACTGGTCATCGTGGTCGAGGCGCGCGAGCATCCGTGGGAGTTGGCTTGCGCGCGTGTCGCACAGATGCGCGGAACGCCCGTAGCGGCGGTGCCGGGCCGCGTGACCTCGACCGCTTCCACCGGCTCCAACTCACTGCTAATGGAAGGCGCCCGGCTCGTGAGAGGACCGCGGGACGCGCTCGACGCGCTCTACGGCGTGGCTGCGCGCGAGCCGCCTGGCGCAGCGGGGGACACTGCCAGCGCCGCGACCGAGATCGGGCCGCGCCTTGCGCGTGTGCTGGCGCTCGTGGGAAACGGGCGCGACACGCCGGCGAAGCTCGCGGCAGACCTCAAGGATTCTGGTGCGATCGCGCTAGCGCTGATCGAGCTGGAGCTCGCGGGGCTGGTGGTGCGCGGCGACGGAGGGCGATATCTGCCGAGCGCGCGCGCCGCGGCCGCGTGATCTCATGGCGCGCCACGCCTTGCCGCATGGGCGCGCGCCCAGCACCGATGCGATCCCTCCACGCCACCAGCCCACAAGGGGAGCGAGCGGCTCACTATCTGCCGAGGGCCGTAGGGTGCGACCAACACTTGCCGCGCACAGGGCGAACGATCCGATGGCTACACAGGACACTACGCGCGAGAGCGCCTCCAACCCACGTATCGACCGACCCGAGCTGCTGGCGATCGCCTGCGGTGGAGCGCTCGGGGCGCTCGCGCGAGTCACGATTGCGCAGGGGTTCCCGACCAACCCCGGCCAGTGGCCGTGGGCAACTTTCGCCGTCAACATCGCCGGTGCCGCGATGCTCGGATATCTCGTTACACGCCTACAGGAACGTCTGCCCGTGTCTACGCTGCGCCGGCCGCTACTCGCGACAGGACTGTGCGGGGCGCTCACGACCTTCTCAACCGTACAAATCGAGCTGCTGAAGATGGCCGATCGGCACGACTACGGCCTCGCTGTCGCCTATCTCACAGCGAGCGTACTCGCGGGATATGTAGCCGTATTCGCCTCCTCCGCCCTCGTTCGCCGCGTGAGGGCGCTCGCGTGAGGACCTCGTGACGCCAACCACACGTTCCCCAGGAGAGCCGGCGAGGTGAGGACGACCGCCTGGGTCGGGGTTGCGCTCCTCGGGAGCATGGGCTCGATCGCTCGCTTCCTGCTCGATCGCGCCGTGTCGGTGCGCAGCTCCGCAACCTTCCCGCTGGGAACACTCGCCGTGAACGTGAGCGGCGCGCTCGCGCTCGGCCTGCTAACCGGCCTCGCGCTCTCGGGCGAAGCGCTCGTACTGGTGGGAACCGCCACGATCGGCTCCTACACGACCTTCTCCACCTGGATGCTCGAGACGCACAGGCTAGGTGAGGACGGGAGGCTCATGGCGGGCGCTTTGAACGTGTTCATAAGCGTGATGGCGGGGCTCGCCGCGGCACTGCTCGGGAGAGCGATCGGGGGAGCGTTGTGAGCGAAGGGGCGCTCACGCTCACCACCTATTTCGGCGAGCGCAGCCGTGTGGACGGACGGCTGCTCGCCGACGAGTTGCTCGACATGCATACCCGCCGCGAGATCCGCACGAGCATCCTCCTGCGGGGGATACAGGGCTTCGGTGCCAAGCACCGACTGCGCACCGACCGGCTACTCACCCTCTCCGAAGACCTCCCGCTCGTGGCGCTCGCGGTGGATACCCCCCAGCGCATCGAGGCGCTCGCCGCGGATATCGCGGGGATCGCTCGAGGAGGCCTTATAACGCTCGAGCGGTGTCGCTTCGGCGGCCGCGACGCGAGCGTAGACGACGGATTGCCACCGCCGCCTACGCAGATGGATGAGCCGGCCTGGCGTGACTCTATGAAGCTGACCGTCTATCTCGGTCGCCACGAACGTATAGATGGATCGCCCGCATTCGCGAGGGCGTGCGAGATCCTCCACAAAAGCGGCGTGGCTGGAGCGACCGTCCTCTTGGGAGTAGACGGCATCAGGCACGGACAGCGACAAAGGGCGCGCTTCTTCGCCCGCAACACGGGCGTGCCGCTGATGGTGATGGCGGTGGGCGACGCGCCCAACGTCCAAACAGCGGTGCGACGGTTGGAAGAGACCCTCGACCGGCCCCTGCTCACGGTTGAGCGCGTGCAGGTGTGCAAGCGCGACGGACAGCTACTGGGAGCGCCATACCAGCCCACAGCGGCGTACGAGCGCTGCCGACAAACGCGCCAGAAGCTCACGATCGTGACCTCGGAGGCCGCCAGACACAACAACCGCTCGGTCTACCTCGAGCTCGTACACAGGCTGCGCACCGCCGTCGCCGCCGGAGCGACCTCCCTTCGCGGAATATGGGGCTTCCACGGCGACCACGCCCCCCACGGCGACCGCCTGCTCGCGATCCGCCGCCACGTGCCAGTGGTGACCGTCGCGATCGACACTCCCGAGCGCATCGCATCCCTGTTCGACATCGTCGACGAGCTAACCCGCGAGCGAGGTCTCGTCACAAGCGAGCTGGTCCCTGCGGCATCAGCACTTCACAGCCCGCCTGCTCTATAGTTACGCGGCCTATGCGGCTGTAGCTCAGTTGGCTAGAGCGTCTGCTTGCCATGCAGAAGGTCGAGGGTTCGAGTCCCTTCAGCCGCTTCGGAAAAGCCCTGCGAACGCAGGGCTTTTCTTTGGGAGGGCACCGTCGCGAACAAACTTTGTCCCAAAATTTTCTCCCAAACCTGGCGCACATATTGCTCGCTATTGGGATGACGATCATCCGACTCGCTCGTAAACTGTCTGCATGGCCACGATCGAGCATCGTCATCCATCTTGGGACTCGGACCTATGAGTTGCTGTGCAAGGAGGCGGAACGTCGACATCCAGATGTCACGCCCCTGCCGATGGGCTACTCTCAGAGCATCTGTCTGCCTCGCCGGTCGACTTCGCCGAGCTAGCTCAGACGCTGGACCGCGCAGCCAAGTTGCGTGCCACACTGCCAGCGTCCGACGAGGCAGTGCTGCTCGTGGGTGAAGGACGCGACGAGCTCCCCGAGCGCTTCGAGCGCCGGTGAGCGTCGTCATCGACGCCAACGCGCTCGTCGCCTTCGTTGCCAACGAGCCGATAGCGGACACCATAGTCCCGGCCGCCACCCCGATGGGTACTTGGGCGGCTTCGCAGCTCGGGTCTACGTTCAGGGACTGCCAACCAGGCCGAGCCCATATACCCCTTGGTGCGGTTGTTTGTCCCGCTAGCGGCGAACGCGGCGGCAGGTGCCGCTGAGGTCTGGACGGCATATCGCGTAGCGGTCTGCCATGAACCATCGCCATCGAGCGCTGCGGCGATCGATTTGCCTACACCACCCCGCCCCGTGAGGATGTCCGGGTTCTCGTAGAACTTTGAGTGGCGGTCCTTCTGCCCCGTCCGTTGCCGTTGGCAGCGTTCTGGGTGCTTGAAGTCCATCCGAGACAGGAGGCACCGCCATGAAGAAGGTACCCGTGGCCGAGGTCGTGACGACGATCGAGGCAGTTGAGAGGCCGCTCCCACCGCAGATTCAGGAGGCGCTCGGTGAGCTGGTCGGCGCGGCGAGAGAGGGGTTGCTCGCGTTGAGCGTGGGCGTCGGGCTCGGTGTCGTGCATTCGCTGATGGAGGCTGAGGTCGATGAGGTCGTCGGTCCGAAGGGCAAGCACAACCCGGCGCGATCGGCGAAGCGTCACGGTCACGAGCGTGGGTCGATGACGCTCGGGGGACGGCGCGTGGAGGTTAGTCGACCTCGGGTCCGTTCAGCCGGTGATAAGCACGAGCAGCCGGTCCAGACCTACGAGTATTTCGCTGACCGCGACCCGCTCACGCGGACGGTGATGGACCGTATGCTCGCGGGTGTCTCGACGCGCAAGTTCGCGAGTGTCGGCGAGCCCGTCGGAGTGCAGGTCGAGCGGTCCGCAAGCGCGACGAGCAAGACCTCGGCGTCTGAGATGTTCATCGAGCGCACGAGCACCGCGCTCTCGGAGCTGATGAGCCGCCGGTTGGAGGATGTGCGCTTGGCGGTGATGATGCTCGACGGCCTGGAGATCGCGGAGCGCACCCATGTCGTCGCGCTCGGGATCACCACGGAGGGGGTGAAGATCCCGCTCGGATTGTGGGAGGGATCGACCGAGAACGCGACGCTCGCACGGACACTGCTGAGCGATCTCGTCGATCGTGGTCTTGACCCCGAACAGGCGATCCTGTTCGTGATCGATGGCAGCAAGGCGTTACGACGCGCGATCAAGGACGTTTTTGGTGAGCACGCACTCGTTCACCGTTGCCATCGCCACAAGGAGAGAAACGTCTGCGACCTGCTTCCCGAACGCGACCGCGAGACGGTTCGTGGCCGGATGCGCGCGGCGTGGGCGCTCAAAGACGCCGACCTGGCCGAACAGCGGCTGCAACTGCTCGCCTCAGAGCTCGAGCGCTCCTGGCCCGACGCGGCAGCCTCGCTTCGGGAGGGCATGACGGAGACGCTGACGTTGATGCGCCTGAAGATCACCGGACAGCTCGCGAAGACACTCTCCTCCACGAACCCGGTGGAGAGCATGATCGAGATCGTCCGTCACACCCAGCGCAACGTGAAGCGCTGGCGTGACGGAGACATGCGCAAGCGCTGGACCGCCGCCGGGATGCTCCAAGCCGAGCAGCAGTTCCGCAGGATCATCGGCTACCGCGACCTCACCAAGCTCGTGATCGCCATCGAACGTCACACCCACGCAGCTTCACCGCAGAACCCCGAGCGACAGGAGGCTCGCGAGCCCGTTACCGTTTGACCATCAACCCGTGAGGACCGCCGCCGAAGTTCCACGACGATCCGGACATCCTCCGCCCCGTCCCCGAACGTGCTTGGCGACGCCTGCGGGCAAACACACCGGCCGCGTTTGAGAGCGCAAGAGGTCCGATGCCAAGACCGTTCGTATGGTCCCACGTCACGTGTCTCTCAACGAATTCGAGAGCCGCCACGCGCGCAACACCGGCGCAAGCAACATGGCAAGCGGTCCGCCTGACCGCAGCAGCGTTCGACTTGCGTCGACCATCTCGGGACGGCGAACGCTGTCCTTGGAGAGATATAGCGCGATCATCGACGCCACGATCACAGCGTGACGCTCGCCGTTATGGAGCATCCGAGCCTCGTGGGTAGCACGGCGTACAAGTTCATCGATGCGCCTCACCATCACATCGAACGACCCATATCGAGCGAGATAGCTGTAGGTGTTGTTGACCTCATCCTCGAACAAATCGTCATAGCTGTCGAGCAGAGTCGCAGCCAAAGCGATCCAGGGGAAGTAGGCTAAGAAAACCGCGTATGCGTGACCTGTGGGTGGAGACGATTCGGCCGCGACCGCCATCAACGCCAGGACGGTCAACCAAGCGCTCGCCGCCCCCGCGGTCTCATACCATCCGAGTCCGCTACCGCCATCGCCTTCCTGTGCTGCCCAAGCCTCGAGGATCAGCTCCCGTAAGGCCAGATCGCTCTCGTGATTTAGACCCTGAACCTGAGCAAGCGTCGCGGCACGGATTAGTAGAGGCCGAACACTCGTGTAAGCGGGTAGCATCGCGCAGCCGTATCGACATGCTTCGACGAGGCTTATCAGGTAACCACCGTCGTCCCGCCAAGGGTGATGCCGGTAGTAGTCTGAAATCGGCCGCTCAACATCAATCGCCTC
>DATBTP010000220.1:0-4538 GCA_036559185.1 Solirubrobacteraceae bacterium
ATGGCAACGATGCCGCAGCCCACCGCGTGGCAAACCCACACGGTCGCCAACCAAGCGCCCCCGCTCGAGGGTGTGGACGTGTTCGCGAGCAACCTCCCGCTTGTGGAGGCCACGCGGCGCGAGGGCGCCGGATGGGTGGGCGAGCGCGCCTCGCGGCTCGGCAAGTTCGTGGGTGGCGAGCCGCAGCAGTGGTGGGGGCGTCTGGCGAACGAGAACAAGCCGGTGCTGAGAACCCATGACCGCTACGGCAACCGTATCGACGAGGTCGAGTTCCACCCGGCGTGGCACAAGCTGATGAAGATGGGCGTCGAGCACGAATTGCACTCCCTGCCCTGGACCAGCTCGCGGCCCGCGCGGCACGCCGCGCGCGCGGCGCTATACATGACGGCGATGCAGGCCGAGGCCGGCTTCTGCTGCCCGATCACGATGACCTTCGCCGTGTTGCCGGCGCTGCGCGCCCAACCGGAGCTGCTCGAGGAGTGGGGCCCGCTCGTGACCGCCACGAGCTATGACCCGCGTTTGATCCCCGCGAGCGAGAAGGGCTCTGCGATCGCGGGCATGGCGATGACCGAGAAGCAGGGCGGTTCGGATGTAAAAGCCAATACCACCCTCGCGCGTCCGCTCGACGGCGGGGGGCCGGGCGCGGAGTATGAGCTCACCGGCCACAAGTGGTTTTGCTCGGCGCCGATGTCAGACCTGTTCCTCGTACTGGCGCAAGCCGAGGAAGGCATCTCCTGCTTCTTGCTTCCGCGCATCCTCCCCGACGGGAGCCGCAACGCCTTCCACATCCAGCGCCTGAAGGACAAGCTAGGCAACCATTCCAACGCGTCCAGCGAGGTGGAATTCCACGGCACGTGGGCGCGTATGGTGGGCGAGCCCGGACGCGGCGTGGCCACGATCATCGAGATGGTGGGACACACGCGGCTAGATTGCGTGATCGGCGGCGCCGCGGGAATGCGGGCGGGCGTGGTGAACGCCACGCACCACGCCGCGCACCGCTCGGCGTTCGGCAAGCTCTTGATCGACCAGCCGCTGATGCGCAACGTGCTCGCCGACCTGTGCGTGGAGTCGGAGGCGGCCACGGCGCTCGCGATGCGCCTGGCCCGCGCCTACGACGAAGCCGGCGCCGAGGCGCCCGCGAGCGGCAGCGACGATCTCTCAGACGCTCACCTTTTTAAGCGCCTCGCGACCGCGGTGGGCAAGTATTGGGTGTGCAAGCGCGCCCCCAACCACGCGTTCGAGTCGCTCGAGTGCCTCGGCGGCAACGGGTATGTCGAGGAGTCGGGCATGCCGCGCCTCTACCGCGAGGCGCCGCTGGCGTCGATCTGGGAGGGCTCGGGTAACGTGATGAGCCTCGACGTGCTGCGAGCGCTGGTGCGCACGCCGCGCTCGTTGGAGGTGTTCATGCACGAGGTGCGCGAGGCCCACGGCGCCGACGCGCGCCTGGACGCGCATGTGAGCAAGCTGGAAGGCCAGTTCTCAGACCCGACGACGCTCGAGGCGCGCGCGCGACGCGTGGTCGAGGGTATGGCGCTCGCCTTGCAGGGTTCGCTGCTCGTGCGCCACGGCGCCCCGGCGGTGGCCGACGCCTTCTGCGCCTCGCGGCTCGGCGGGGATGGCGGCTTCGAGTACGGCACACTGCCCGCCGGCAGCGACTTCGAGGCGATCCTCGAGCGCAACCGCGTTCACCCTTGAGCAGCGCCGCGAGGCGCCTTGAGCACTCACCGGCCCGACTCGGACCTCCGCACAGCCTAAGATCAGTGGATGGCCTCGAGAGCACCGATGCAGACGCGAGGGAGCATCCAGCTGGCGCGTATCTTCGGCATCCGAGTCGGTGTGAGCGTAAGTTGGTTCTTCGTCCTTTTCTTCCTCATCTTCTTCCTCTCCCAGTACTTCCATGAAGTGCTGGGCGGGTCGAGCAGCACCGCCTACCTCGTCGCCGTGGGCGGCGCGCTCGGATACTTCGCCTCGCTGATCCTTCACGAGCTCGGCCACGCGCTCGTGTCGCGGCGCCTGGGCATCCCGATCTTGGGCATCGATCTGTGGTTCTTCGGCGGGATGGCGAAGCCCGCACGCGAGCCAGAGACCCCCAGGGAGGAATTCATGGTGTCCGCCGCGGGTCCAGCCGTCACCTTCCTCGTGTGCGTGCTCTGTTCGCTCGCGGCCTACGCGGTCGCGAGCGGGCACTTGAACGACGCGTTGCTGGCGCGCAAGGGCTTCACCACCACACCCGCGCTCGCGCTGTTGGCGTGGCTGGCGTTCATCAACTCGGCGCTGTTGATCTTCAACCTCGTGCCCGCCTTCCCGCTCGACGGCGGGCGTATCGCGCGCGCGGCGATCTGGTGGCGCACCGGCGACCGCCACCGCGGAACGCGCATCACCGGCCGAGCCGGCCAGGTATTCGCCATCGCGCTCGGGCTCGTGGGGCTGCTCGGGCTGGTGAGCGGCAGCGGCTACGGCCTATTCACGCTCGTGCTCGGGCTGATCCTCTACCAGGCCTCGGGCGGCGCGGTGATGCAGGGCGCCCTCGGCCAGCGCATCCAGAGCGTGAAGGTAGTGGACATCATGGACCGCGAGCCCCCCACGATGCTCCCCGAGCTGAAGCTGCTCGACGCCCAGGAGCAGTTCTTCCAGCGTTACCGGCGACCGTGGTTTGCGGTGGTCGATCACGCCCGCCACTTCCTGGGCGTGGTGCGCTCGGAGCGGATCGACCAGGAGATAGCGGCTGGGCGCCCCGCGCTCGAGGTCGGCGACGTGCTCGAGCAGGATCTCGCGGTGCGCATCGATGAGCAGGAACCGCTCGAATCGCTGCTTCGCAGCGAAGGCTTGGGGCGCCTCGGCGGGATGGTGGCGGTGGACGCCGACGGCGTGCTCAGAGGGGTAGTCACGGTGGCCCAGATCCGCCAGGCGCTGCGCCCCGCCGCCGATATATAGAGTCCCGGCCCATGCCATCGCACGACGTACTAATCATCGGCGCGGGTCTCGCGGGCCAGCGCGCCGCGCTCGCCGCCGCGGAGGCCGGCTCGAACGTGGCGATCCTCAGCAAGGTGCACCCAGTGCGCTCGCATTCGGTGGCGGCCGCCGGCGGCATCAACGCGGCTATCAACGTCGCCGACGACTGGAAATCACACGCCTATGACACGGTGAAGGGCTCTGACTTCCTCGGCGATCAGGACGCGATCGAGATCATGTGCTCGGAGGCTCCCAGGGAGGTCATGCACCTCGAGCACATGGGCGTCACGTTCCACCGCAACGACAACGGCGAACTCGACCTGCGCGCGTTCGGTGGCGCCTCGATGAAGCGCACCGCCTACGTCGCCGATATCACCGGCCAGGCGATATTGCACGTGCTCTACGAGCAGTTGATGAAGCATCACGAGCAGATAGAGCGCTACGAGGAGTGGTTCGTGACATCGCTCCTCCAGGACGACTCGGGCCGCTGTTGCGGTGTGGTGGCGCGCGACGTGCGCTCCGGGCGGATGGAGGTGTTGAAAGCCAAGAACGTGATCCTCGCCTCTGGCGGGGCCGGACAGGTGTATAGCCCCACAACCAACGCGCTGATCGTAACCGGCGACGGTATCGCCCAGGCCTACCGCGTGGGCGCGCCGCTGATGGATATGGAGATGGTGCAGTACCACCCCACCACGCTCGTGGAGAACGGCCTGCTCATCACCGAGGGGGCGCGCGGCGAGGGCGCGGTGCTGCTCAACTCGGACGGCGAGCGCTTCATGGAGAAGTACGCGCCCAACAAGATGGAGCTCGCCTCGCGCGACGTGGTATCGCGCGCCGAGCAGACCGAGATCCTCGAGGGCCGCGGCGTGGGCGCCCACGGCGAAGGCATTTTTCTGGACATAACTAAGGTCCCGCGCAAGCGCACGCTGGAGGCGTTGCGCGAGATCGTGAACATCGGCAAGGATTTCGCCGGCGTTGACATCACACGCGAGCCGATCATGATCCGCCCCGGCCAGCACTACATCATGGGCGGCGTGAAGACCGACATAAACGGCGCCACCTCAATCGAGGGGCTGTATGCGGCGGGAGAGGTGGCGTGCGTGTCGGTGCACGGCGGCAACCGGCTCGGCGCCAACTCGCTGCTGGACACGCTCATCTTCGGCAGGCGCGCGGGCGAACACGCGTCGGCGCGCGCCGCTTCGATGGGCATGCCCGACTCCGATGACGCGCGGTTGCGCGAGGACGTTGCGATGATCGACGCGATCATCGCGAGGCGTAGAGATGGTGGACCCACCCCCCCAAGACGCGTGTCGGAGATCAAGCAGGAGCTCGGCGAGACGATGAACCAGTACGTGGCCGTCTACCGCGACCAGGCGGGCCTCGAGAAGGCCAACGAAATCGTGAAGCGCCTCAAGGAGGAGGCACAGAGCGCGTACATCGACGACAGAGGCACCGTCTTCAACCAAGACGTGCTGGGGGCGATCGAGCTGGGCTACATGCTCGACTGCGCCGAGGCGATCGTGGTGGCGGCGATCGAGCGCAAGGAGTCAAGGGGCGCCCAATTCCGCACCGACTTCCCCGAGCGC
>DATBTP010000221.1:0-1726 GCA_036559185.1 Solirubrobacteraceae bacterium
CAACAGCGACATGTTCGTCGCGAGCTTCTCAGGCCACCCGATCCGGCGCCGCGACACGACGATCCGGCACGCGGGGCCTCCACGAACGTATGTTCGCCAATTCCCGTCCGGGCGTCTGAGTAGCTTGGTCTGCGTCTACGAAGTGCGGCCCCGGCGACCCGCGGAAGAGCGGGTCGGGAGGGCCCCGGCGCAAAGGAGGGCCGAAGAGATGGATGGACACGGAAGTTGTGCCTTGGCGGAGCGGGACAGGCAGGCGGAGAGCGCGATACTCGGTCTGTTGTTGAACTTCGACGCTGGAAGCTTGTGGTCGGTTGAGGAGGTGGTGCGCCAGCTGAGCGCACCGCGGCTGGAGGTGATGGACGGTCTGGCGAGCCTGCGGGCGGCCGGCTTGATTCACCGCGTCGGCGACTTCGTGTTTGCCACGCGAGCGGCCTCGGGCTTCGATCGGCTCGAGTTGTAAGCGCGAGTGACCGTCTCTAGTCGGCCGTGCTCAGCTCATTCCCTCGAGCAGCTCGGCGGGCGAGGAGAGCTCCAGCCCCCTCGAGAGAATCACGATCGTCTCGAGTCGCGGTGAGCGCTTACAACGCTCGAGGAGGCTGATCTCGGTCCTGTGAAGGTCGCACACGTCCGCCAGCGCCTCCTGGGAAAGGCCGACGCGCTTGCGATGGCGGCGCAGGTTGGCGGCGAACTGCTCGCGAACGGGCTCCATTCGTCACACTGTCGCTCGCCGCAGACGGAAGGTCTACAGACAATCGTACGTTCCCTCTGCCGGCGCTCATGCCGCGACTGCGGGATGGTCGTCGTGAGACGGGGCGATGGTGGTCACCGGCACCCCCATTCCCGCCACCTTGCTGGGCAGGTCGAGCCTCAGCCAGCGCGCCAAACGGGGACTGGGAGTCGAGATCATCACCTCGTCGAAGCCGCGGAGATTGATCGCGTCTTCCACCGCCGCCACAGGGTCGGCGTCTCCGACGATGCCCTCCACGGGCATGCCCGTGGCTTCTCGGAGCGCCGGCAGCGTGTCGCTCAGAGCGCCGTGCGCCTGTGCCGCTCCCTGGTCCTCGGGGTCGACGACCTTGTGCAGGCCGCGAGCGGGGTTGGGCACGAGCAGGGTGAACACGCACGGCCCGCGCTGGGCTCGCTCGAGGATGGCGTCGAGCAGTGCTTGCGTAGTGGCGGTCTTGTGCTCCACAACGAGCACGCGAGCTGGGGAGGAGGATTCCATGACCGGCTCCCTTCTGGTTGCATGTGGATTGACGAGCCGTGTGGTCTGCTCACACTTGATTACCCTTCCGGCGGTGCGCGTGCACCTGTCGGAGCAAAAGATCGAGATTCGCCTGTCTGTGGTCGAGAAGGCGCTTGGACTGCTCGGCAGCATCAGCGTCGCGCGCGCGGACATCAGCGACGTAGCGGTGCTCGACGATCCGATGCGCGATGTCATGCGCTCGGGACTCAAGGTAGGGCTCCGGCTGCCCTGGCTCTACTACGTGTGCCGGTCGATCCGACTCGATCGTGCTTGGGCGGTGCGTCGAGGCGTCCCCGCGCTCACGTTCGCGGTCCGCAACCACGGCGCGCTCGAACGCGTGACGGTCAGTACCCCGGACGCGCACGAGATCGCGCGGCGTCTACACACCTGAGCTGTCCACTATCTCCCGAGACATCAGTCTCCGATGTCCCGACATATCACAAGATGGTGGGGGCAGGATTCGAACCTGCGTAGGCAGAG
>DATBTP010000222.1:0-2176 GCA_036559185.1 Solirubrobacteraceae bacterium
GGGGAGGTCGAGCGAGACAGCGCGCTGCTTGCGGGGACGCTCGCCGGACGGGGGGTGGAGCGCGGAGACGTGGTGATGACGTTGATCGGCAACCGACCGGAGTGGGTGCTCACGATGATGGCGTGCTTTCGGATCGGCGCCGTGGCGCTGCCGTGCACCGAGCAGCTGCGCGCCAAGGACCTACGTTTGCGCCTCGAGGTGGCACGTCCCGAGCTGATCGTCGCCGACGAGCGCAACCGGACAGAGCTCCATTCCGCCGGCCCCGACTGTCAGGTTGTTTTCGTCCCCGATGGAGCTCTATTCCAGACCGACGGCGCCCCGTATGCGGACATGAACGAAGGCGAGCCGGCGCTGATCACCTTTACGAGCGGCACGGCCGGCGAGCCGAAGGCGGTGGTGCACGGGCAGCGCTACCTCTACGGCCAGCGGGAGCAGGCCGAGGAGTGGCTGGGCGCGCGAGTGGGAGACCTCGTGTGGTGCACGGCGGCGAGCGGGTGGAGCAAGTCGGCGCGCAACGTGTTCATCGCCCCATGGCTGATGGGGGCGAGCGCGTTGCTACACGACGCGCGCTTCGATCCCCACGAGCGACTCGACCTAATCGAAAACGAGCGGGTGAGCGTGCTGTGCATGGCGCCCACCGAGTATCGCGTGATTGCCAAGCGCGCCACGCTGCGAAAGCTGCCCGGCCTGAGAGGGATGGTGGCGGCTGGCGAGGCGCTCAACCCGGGGGTGCTCAAGGCGTGGCGGGACGCGACGGGGCTCGAGATCCGCGACGGGTATGGACAGACCGAGACCGGGCAGATGACTGGCATGGGAATCGGTGTGGGCGCGCGTGAGGGGTCGATGGGCAGGCCGCTCTCGGGGGTGCGGCTGAGCGTCGAGGACGGCGAGCTCGTGGCCGACCCCCGGACCGTGCCGACGTTCTTCCTCGGCTACCTCGGCGAGGGGGTGCGACGAGTCGAGCGCCCCGAGGGAGCGGGAGGACTCGAGCACCCCGTGGCGGCGTCGCGAGCGGGGTCGCGGGGCGGGCGGTGGGAGATCGACGATCGCCGCGAGGGCGGGGTGTGGCGAACGGGGGATCGCGTGAGCCGAGACCCGGACGGCTACCTGCGCTTCGAGGGGCGCGCCGACGATGTGATCGTGTCGGCCGGCTATCGCATCGGCCCGTTCGAGGTGGAGTCGGCGCTCGTGGCGCACGCGGCGGTGGCGGAGGCGGCCGCGGTGGCGGCGGCCGACGAGGAGCGCGGCGCGGTGGTGCGCGCGATCGTCGTGTTGCGCGACGGCTACGAGCCTTCGTCGGCGTTGGCGCGCGAGCTGCAGGAGCACGTGAAGCGCGAGACCGCGCCCTATAAGTACCCGCGTATCGTCGAGTTCGCGCGCGAGCTGCCGAAGACCGCGAGCGGCAAGGTCAAGCGCCGTGAGCTGCGCGGCGAGCGGGCGTGAGCTACCGTGTCGGTATGAGCGCTCGGATCTCGTTGTGGGTGTCGCGTAGCAACTTTGCGCGACACCTGTCGTTGCTCGTGATCGTGCTGGCCGCGTGCGCCGTTGGCGCGCTCGCGACTTCGGCCGGCGGCGCGCAGACCGCGTCGACCGGGAAGGTGAAATGCCCGATCAAGGCATCCAGCTCTTCGAGTCCCGTTGAATGGGCGTTCACAGAGTCATCGCCGCCGAGCGGGGCACACAAGGGCATCGCCTCCTCCTACACCCACGGCAAAGGCCGCTGGCAGGGCGGAAAAGCCACTGGAACCGTGTGCCACGAGGACAGCCTCACGGGCGGCAAGGGCTCGCGCAATCTCGTGCTCGCGATGGCCGGCGGCTCCAAGCTCTCGCCGCGCGTCACGCGCCTGGGGCTGTTGGGAGTGGAATTGGCGCTGAAAGTGAGGGTGGCGGCAAGCGACGACACCGCCTGCCCGGTCGGGACGGCCGGGACGGTGACGCTGTTCGCGAGCTACTACGCGACCCACAGGGATTCGCTCGCGCTGAGCTTCGGTGGGGCCTGCGCGGACCACGATCACCGTTACGGCGGCGGCTCGCTGCACGTGCTGATCACACGCCAAGGCGCGCAGGTCAACTCCGCCTGAGGCCGTCGGACCGGCGCGTGCGGGGTCGGCCGGTAGGCGTGTGCTTTTTCCGTCTGTGTGACCCGACCGGCGCATGCGCCGGTCGGCCGGCCGGT
>DATBTP010000223.1:0-9239 GCA_036559185.1 Solirubrobacteraceae bacterium
CACGAACTGCTGTGGAGCGCCACCGCCGGACTCGGGTCCGGCCGGCGAGAGCTGAGCTCGCAAACCACCAAACAGAAGGGACTGATCGCCTCGATCGACATAGCGCCCACCATCCTCGGCCACCTCGGGCTGGCGATCCCGGCAGACATGCGCGGCAAGCCGATCTACACCGGCGGCCCGCTGCGCATGGTGTCGCTGCGGGCCTTGAAGGCGCGGCTCGGCGTCATCAGCTCGCGACGGCTCCCCGCCCTGACTTGGCTCTTGGCGACTTGGGCGCTGCTGATCGCGGCCGCGAGCGTCCCGCTCGGGCGCGGCGGCGCGCGTCGCGCTCGCACCGCGTGGGCGCTGCGCAGCGGAGCGCTCGCCATCATGTGGCTGCCGGCGACCCAGCTCGTGCCGGCGGCGCTCGAGCCGAGCCGTACCGTCGAGTTCGCGCTGCTCGTGGGCTTGTGCTTTGTCCTCGCTGCCCTCACCGACCGGCTGCTGGCGTGGCCGCGCGCGCCACTCGCGCCCGCCGTGGTGGCGGTGCTCGCGTTGAGCGTCGACGCGCTTGCCGGCACGCAGCTCTTGATCCGCTCGTTGCTCGGCCCCGACCCGATCCTCGGCGCGCGCTTCTATGGGATCGGCAACGAGCTGAAGTCGGGGCTCGCCGTGCTCGTGTTCACAGCGGTAGCGGCCGCGCTCTACCCGGCCACGCGCTCGCGCCGATCGGCGAGCGCGATGGCGGGCGCCGGCATCCTGCTTGCGATCGTCGAGGGCTCGGCGCGCATCGGCGCGGGCGTGGGCGGCGTGATCCTCGTCTCAGCCGGCGCCGCCGTGGCCACCGTGATGCTGCTCCCTGGCGCCGTCAACCGCAAGCGCGTGCTCGTCGTGATGGCGGCGCCCGTGGTTGGGCTTGTGGCGCTCGCCGCGCTTGACCTGCTCACCGCTCACGGCAATGGCCACTTCACCGGAAGCATCCTCGACGCGCGCTCGGCTGGCGACATCCGCGACGTCGTGGTCCGCCGCTACGGCGCCGCCTGGGACGAGCTGCACAACCACCTCATGCCGCTCGCCACTGCGGTAGCGCTGACGCTCTCGGCGGTGGCCGTGTGGCGGCGCGAGCGGGTGTGCGCGCCGGTCGACTCCGACCCGGCCTGGCTGGCGGCGCTCGCCGGCGGCCTCACTTCGGGTGCGATCGGCGCGCTCAGCGAGGACTCGGGCCCCGTCCTGCTAGTCGTCGCCGTCTTCATGCTCGGCTGCGTGCTCTGCTACCTGTGGGGCAAGCCGGTGACGCAGCCAGACGGTGCGACCTCAACGGCTTCAGGCAGCGCAGTCCTGACACTCGCCGCGCAGGACGATCTCGTGCTCTGAGACGGTCAGCGGCACCCTCCGGCTAAGACTCGATATCGCCCTCTCCAGGGCCTCGTCGGCGAACGGCATCACCAGGCCACAGCCGTCGCACACGAGATGGTGGTGGTGCTCGTCGTGCTCGCACACGCGCTCGTATCGCACCATCGCCTGCCCCGTGTCCACGCGCTGCACGAGCCGCAAGCCCTCCAGCTCGTCGAGTATGCGATAGACGCTCGCCCGGCTCACTTTCCGCGCGGCGACGCGCAAGGCGTCCTCGATCGCCACCGCCGTGAGCGCGCACCGCTGCGCGTCGAGCAGCTCGAGCACGGCGCGCCGCGCGCCGCCACGCCTATGGCCGGCGGCGGCAAGGGCGCTCTCAGCACGCTCGATCCAGTCGGTGACCTCGCCGCTCTCCGCCGGCCCCGGGCCGCGCGCGCCAACCGGCCTCGGCGGTTTTCCCCCGGCGAGGACCTGCGCGTGGTGTTGCGCGCGAGAGTTCATAGGGCGATGGTAGAGACGCGGGCGAGCGCATACGCGCCCACGGCGAGCCCGATGATGGCGCTGCTCGGCGGCAGCGAGGGTAGCGCGTAGCTGAGCGCGATCCCGCCCCACATGGCCGCCAAGGCGATCGCCACCGACAACCCCATGCCGAGATAGGGCTTTGCGGTGAGCCGCAGCGCCGCGCCCGCGGGCGCGGCGATCAGCCCGAGCACCAAGAGCGCGCCGATCGCCTGCGTGCCCTCGGAGGTGACGAGGCCGATCAACAGCAGCAGCGCCAGACCGAGCGTCCTCACCGGCACTCCGTGCAAGCCGGCGAGCTCGGGCTCCACGGTCGCAAACAGCAGCGGACGCGCGATGGCGAGGGCGACCGCCGCCACGCCAAGCCCGATAGCGGCGGCGGCCACGCTCTGGCCGGCGCCCAACCCAAAGATCGAGCCGAACAGCGTGCTGGCGACGATCAGCCCTTCGCCGCCCGCGCCGCTCGTGGAGAGCACCGCGATCAACAACACCCCGATCCCCAGCACCCACGAAAAGATCACGCCGATCGTCACGTCGTCTGCCCGCGCTCGCCTACCCAATCCAGCCATCACGGCGGCCAGCCCGAGTGTGAGCGCGAACAGGCCCACGCGCTCGTCCACACCCACCACCGCCGCCGCGACGGCGCCCACGAACGCGACGTGGCTGAGCGCGTCGCCCGCGAATACCTGGCCGCGCAAGACGGTGAACCAGCCCACCAGCCCGCACGCCACAGCCACACCCGTGCCGGCGAGGTAGGCGTTGCGGACGAACTCGTGCGCCAGCATCACGCGGTGGGGGTCGGACGTGGCCGGTAGGAGAGGACATCGGCGGGCGCCGCCGGAGCGCGGGCGTCGACGGAGGGGCCGGCGGCGGCGCGTCGGCGCGCGGCGCGCGCGAGCAGGGCGAGCACGTAAAGGCCGAAGGCGAGCGAGGTGACGAAGAAGCCGAGCGGGTAGATCGAGTAGTAGGCGATCGCCAGCCCCAACCATGTGACCAGCAGCGCGAACGCCACGCTCAGCGCGAGGCTGAGCGCCGGGCGCGGGGTCAGCGCTTGCGCGGCGGCGGGCGGGGCGACGAGCAGCGCGAACACGAGCAGAGCTCCCGTGATCTGACTCGTCGCGGCGACGGCGAGGCCGAGTATCAACAGGAAGCCGACGCGCAGCGCGCGCACGGGGATCGCGCGCGCGCGCGCCACCTCGGGGTCGAGCGAGGCGAGCAGCAGTGGCCGTCCCACGAGCGCGAGCGCTGTTAGCACCGCCACCGCGACGAGCAGCAGCGTGAGCACTTGATCGCGGTCGATACCCAGAAAGGTGCCGAACAGCAGCGTGTCGAGCTGTTCGAGCACACCGCCGTAGAGGCTCAGGAAGAGGAAGCCGAGCGCTAGCCCGCCGACCTGCACCACGCCGATCGCGGCCGACTCGCCCCCGCGTCCGCGCCCCGCCGCGCCCCCCGAGCGACCGATCGCGAGCGCGGCGATGCCACAGGCGAGGTAGGAGCCGAGCGCGAGCGGCACACCGGCAAGCGCGGCGCCCGCGGCGCCGGGGAAGGACATCACCGCGATCGTGTGCCCGGCGAAGCTCTGGCGGCGCAACACCATGTACCAGCCCACCACCCCCGCCATGACGGCGACGATGGTGCCGGCCTCCAGAGCGTTCACCATGAACTGGTAGGCGAAGAGCTCGCGCACGTCCGACACGAGGTTCCAGGAGAGCGTTGGATTGCTCATCGGCCACACGCCCGCCTCGAGCGGACGGCGCATGGGGGGCGCGCGAGAAAGCCGGCCGCGCGGGCCCGGCGAAGCAAGTCAGTCATGACGATGCCCGTGCACGTGCGGAGCCTCCGGCTGACCCACCACCACTAGCCGCCCGTCGCCGGTGCGCAGCACCTCGATGGGCACGCCGTAGAGCTCGCTCAAGGTAGGCCCCTCGATGACCCGCTCGACCGGCCCCTGCAGCGCCCTGCCACCAGCCAGGTAGATGACCTGGTCGAGGTAGGAGAGAAGGGGGTTGACGTCGTGGGCGACGAGCAGCACCGCCACGCGCTCCTCGCGGCAGATGCGTTGAACGAGCGCCGACACCGCGGCCTGGTTGGGCAGGTCGAGACTGTCGAGCGGCTCGTCGAGCATCAGTAGCCGCGGTTTTCGCACTAGCGCCTGTGCGATGAGGATGCGCTGCTGCTCGCCGCCGGAGAGCTCTCCCAGCGTGCGTTGCGCATACGGGGTCGCCCCCACGAGCTCGAGCACCTCCTCCACGCGCGCCCTGGCGGTGCGGCGCGAGGCGGCGCGCGCGCTCCACGGGAACCCCCATTTCGAGCCGTCGAGTCCCAGACGCACGAGATCCACGCCGCGGATCGGCAACGTCGAGTCGTAGCCGTGGCGTTGGGGCAGGTAGCCGATCCGGTCGTTGGCGGCGCCGGCGGGGCCGCCGAGCACCTCGATCGTGCCCGGCGCGGTGGGCACGAAACCGAGGATCGCCTTCAACAGCGTCGACTTGCCGCTGCCGTTGGAGCCGAGCACCGCCACGAATTCGCCGGAGCGCACGAGCAGGTCGACGCCGCGCCACACCTCGCGTCTGCCCAAGCGCGCACTCGCTCCGCGCAGCTCGACGGCGGGCGGGGCAGAGCCGGCGGAGTGGACGCCCCCGGCCGAGACACGCGGACCGCCGTACGAGCCGGCGGAGTGGACGCCCCCGGCCGAGGCAGTCGGAGAGCCGTGCAAGCCGGAGGAGGCGTCCACGCCGCTCAGCGTCCGGTCGCTTGGTGGAGCGCCGCTCGCAAACGTTCCAGCTGGGCGACCTGCCACTGCTCGAACGTGTCGGAGGCGGGCGCCAGCGTCTCGGTGACGGTCACCACCGGGATGTGGGATGCGAGCGCGAGTTCGTTCACGCGCCCCACGTCGGGCGTCGCGTTCTGGCTGTTGTACACCCACACCTTGATTTCGCGATTCGTGGCCTGCCGGTCGACGGCTTGCTTGTCCTGCGCGCTCACTTCGCTTCCCTCGGCTACCGCCTTGGCGAAGCTCGAGGGCGTGAGCAAGCGCAGTCCGAGCGCTTCGCCGAGCGGCTGGAAGATGCTCTCGCTGTAACCCACCGGCACGCCCTGATAGCGACGACCAATCTGTGCAACGAGCGCGTTGTAGCGGGCAAGCCCTTTGTGTTCGAAGGCTTCTCGGCGCTGAGAGAAGTAAGCGGTGTCGGCTGGACGCAACTTCTCGTAGTCGGCGGCGATCGCGGCGATCGCTGCGTGCACGCCCGCCGGGGAATACCACTGGTGGGGGTTGTCCTCGCCGGTGGTCAACCCGAGCGCGTCGCCCACGTTGAGCGTCAGGCGTCCGTCCGACGGACCGGCGGCGAGCAGGCGTTTGGCCCATTCGTCGTAGCCGATGCCGTTGACGATCGCCAGCTGCGCCCCCGCCATCGCCCGCGCGTCAGCCGCCGTGGGCTCATAGGAGTGTGGATCGGTGTTGGGGTTGACCACGATACTCCGCACATGCGCCCTGTCGCCGCCGAGCTGCTGAGCGATGCTGCCCCAGACGTTCTCGGCGGCCACCACCCGCAGCTTGCCCGAGCCCAGCTCTTCGTTGGGTTCCGGCGAGCCGCAGCCGCAGATCAGTAGCGCGCCGCAGATCGCAACGCCGAGCGCGAAGATCGGTGCTACAAGCGTCCCTACCCGTCTCATCGCCGTCGAACTTATCATAAGACTAAGTCTCGTTATCGTAAGAGGAGGATGCCGTGCATCAGCTGAAGCTCGACTCCGAGGAAGTCCACACCCCCACCTACGCCGGACGATCCTTCTCGCACGACATCCCCAAGTACCGCCTGCCGAAGGAGGGCATGAGCGCCGACGCCGCCTACCAGCTCGTGCACGACGAGCTCAACCTCGATGGCAACCCGGCGCTGAACCTCGCCTCGTTCGTGACGAGCTGGATGGAGCCCCAGGCCGACAGGCTCGCCACCGAGACGCTCAACAAGAACCTAATCGACCAGGACGAGTATCCGCAGACCGAGGAGGTGCACCAGCGCGTGGTATCGATGATCGGTCGCCTCTTCAACGCTCCCGCGGGCGAGAAACCGACTGGCACCGCCACGATCGGCTCCTCCGAGGCGATCATGCTCGGCATGCTGGCCCACAAGCGCTCTTGGCAGCGCCGCCGCGAAGCGGCTGGAGAGCCGACCGATCGCCCGAACATGGTGATGGGCGCCGACGTGCACACCTGCTGGGAGAAGTTCGCCCGCTACTTCGAGGTGCAGGCGCGCGTGGCGCCGATGGAGGAGGACCGCTACACGATCTCCGCCACCGAGGTGGAGCCGCTGATCGACGAGCGCACGATCGCGGTGGCGGGGCTGCTCGGCACGACGTTCACCGGCCAGATGGACGACCTCGCGTCGATCAACGAGCTGCTGGCGCGCGTGGAATCAGAGCGCGGATGGCGCATTCCCCTACACATCGACGCCGCCAGCGGAGGCTTCATCGCGCCGTTCTCCCAGCCCGACCTGGTGTGGGACTTCCGCCTCTCCCAAGTTAGGTCTATCAACGTTTCAAACCACAAGTTCGGACTGGTTTACCCCGGCATGGGGACGGTGGTGTTCCGCGACCGCTCCGACCTCCCCGAGGAGCTCGTGTTCCACATCAACTACCTCGGCGGCGACATGCCCAACTACTCGCTCAACTTCTCGCGCCCGTCGAACTCGGTGGTGCTGCAGTACTTCAACTTCCTGCGCCTGGGGCACGCGGGCTACTCTGAAATAGTCGCCAACGTGCTCTCAAACGCCCAGGCGCTCGCGGGAAAGCTCGGCAAGATCGAGGGCCTCGAGCTGCTCAACGACGGCTCGGACTTCCCCATCGTCGCGCTGCGCGCCACCGACCCCGAGAGCACCGACCTCACACTCCTCTCCGAGCGTCTGCGCGAGCACGGCTGGATCGTGCCCGCCTACACGCTCCCCCCGAACGCCGAGCACGTCACGGTGCTGCGAATGGTGGTGAAGGAGAACTTCTCACGCGACATGGTGGACATGCTCGCCCACGACGTGCACCGCGCGATGCACGATGTCCATATCGGCGCGCCGCGGGGACATCGGGCTCGCACGCGACCGCACTGTTGAGGACGACGAGCCGGTTCCGGCCGATGAGATCCGCGGGGTGGCGTGTATTCAAATGGCGTGACTCGCGCGCGTACACATACGCGCGCGAGTCATCCGAAACGAAAGTACCTACGGCGCGGCGCTCTCCTCCTGAGGCGCCTTGGAATCGCCGTCTACAAGCGCGCGGCGGCGACCGATGAGCAGCACCACGAGCACGACGATGATGACGAGGATCAAGATCCCGCCGGCGATGTATCGCAGTTTGTGTTTGACGGCCGCCGTTTTCTTGGCTTTGACGGTCGCCACCTTGACCCGCGCGTTGGCGGCTTCGGCCGCGGCGACGAGCGAGGCCTGCTGGGCGGCGGAATATTCGACCGTCATGTGCCCGCCGTTGTTGAGCGAGATGTGTAGATGGCCGGTGGGAGCGCCGGGATGGAAGGTGAGGGCGTGCACTTGGTGATGTCGCAACTGGCCTTCGTAGGCCTGGAGGCTCTCCTTTTCGAAATGCACGGTCGCGGCGCCGGCGGGGACGGCGAGCGCGATCGCGGTAAGCGCCACACAAGCTGCCCCAAACACGGCATTCAAACCTCTGTTCGATCTGTTCATGGCCGCCACCCTATCGGCCCACCCCGACGGTGTGCGCCACCGACGACGGAGCCAGGAGGTGCTCACCGTCGCAGCCGCGCGGCCTTCAGCCGGTCGGTCTTGCCCAGTTGCACCTTGCGCACGCGCACCGTCTCGGGAGTGACCTCCACGCACTCGTCGTCCCGCACGAACTCGAGCGCCTCGTCGAGCGTGAGCTTGCGATGGGCGGCAAGGCGCTCGTAGACATCGGAGGTGGAGGAGCGGATGTTGGTCAAATGCTTTTCCTTGGTGGGGTTGACGTCGATGTCCTCAGCGCGTGAGTTTTCGCCGACTATCATCCCCTCGTAGACTTCCTCGCCGGGTCCAACGAACAGCATCCCGCGCTCGGCGAGGCTCGTGAGCGAGTAGCCCGCTGTAACACCGGAGCGATCGGCGACGAGCGAGCCGCTGGGGCGCGTGCGCAGCTCGCCCGCCCAGAGCTCCCAGCGGTCGAAGACGTGGTGCATTAGACCCGTGCCGCGGGTCTCGGTGAGAAACTCGGTGCGAAAGCCGATGAGGCCCCTTGCGGGCACGATGTAGTCCATCCTCACCCACCCCGTGCCGTGGTTGGTCATGTGCTCCATGCGGCCCTTGCGCAGAGCGAGCATCTGCGTGACAACGCCCACGTAGTCGTCGGGCACGTCGATCGAGAGCCGCTCGAAGGGCTCGTGGCGCTTGCCGTCGATCTCGCGAATGAGCACATGGGGCTGCCCCACGGTCAGCTCGAAGCCCTCGCGACGCATCATCTCGACGAGCACGCCGAGCTGCAGCTCCCCGCGCCCCTGCACCTCCCATCGATTGGGATCCCCACCCGAGCGGTCGGTATCGAGCACACGCAGCGAGACGTTGCCGACAAGCTCGCGGTCGAGGCGCTCGCGCACCTGCCGCGCCGTCAGCTTCGAGCCCTCCTTGCCCGCCAGCGGGGAGGTGTTGATGCCGATCGTGATAGACAGCGACGGTTCGTCGACGGTGATCACCGGCAACGGCCGGGGGTCGGCCGGGTCGGCGAGCGTCTCGCCGATCGTAATCTCGGGAATGCCGGCTATGGCGATGATCTCCCCGGGGCCAGCCTCGGCGGCATCCACGCGGTCCAACGCCTCGGTGACGTAGAGCTCTGAGACCTGGGCGCGCTCGATCGAGCCGTCGGCGCGGCACCACGCAACCTGCTGGCCGCGCTTGATCTGCCCGTTGCGCACGCGGCAGATGGCGAGGCGACCGACGTAGGGGGACGCGTCGAGGTTTGTGACGAGCGCCTGGAGGGGATGGCCGGGTTCGTGGACGGGCGCGGGGATGCGCGCGAGCAGCAGGTCGAGCAGCGGCGCGAGCGACCCCTCGGTGGGTGTGGCGGCGACTCCACCTCCATCCCCACCACCCAACGCGCCTTGCGCGGGGGGTGTGTAATCGAGCGTGGCGATGCCCGCGCGGGCGTTGCAATAGACGATCGGGAACTCGATCTGCTCCTCGTCGGCGTCGAGGTCGAGGAACAGCTCGTACACCTCGTCGATCACCTCCGCGACACGGGCGTCGGGACGGTCGACCTTGTTGACCACGAGGATTACCGGTAGGCGCGACTCGAGCGCCTTACGCAATACGAAGCGCGTCTGCGGGAGCGGGCCCTCGGAGGCGTCGACGAGCAGGAGCACGCCGTCGACCATCGTCAGCCCGCGCTCGACCTCGCCGCCGAAG
>DATBTP010000224.1:0-21307 GCA_036559185.1 Solirubrobacteraceae bacterium
CGGCCGAACGCGTGAAGCTGGAGTCCACGATCCACGACTCGCAGCTCACCGCCACCATCCCGCTGGACCCGAGCATCGGCTTGAAAGACCAGCGCGAGATGAGCTCCTCGCTCGTGACAACAGCCGCGGGATCGGATGCGGCGGGGTCTGAGGGCGTGAGCGTGGGCGCCACCGGCGACCCGCGCACGGGAGAACCCAACCCAGTGCCGCTACCCGCGGTGCCGGCGCCCTCGACGTTGCAGTACGTCACGGTTTACTCGAACGCCACCAAGGGCGGTTTCGCGGGCTCAGAGCCGGTGTCGACGCCCGAGAACTTCCGGTGTGCGTTCGAGAAGGCGCCGGGCGCGAACTCGAACGAGAGCGGATAGCCGGGTTGTTCACAAAATCGTCACAGCGGAGGGGCTGTTGAAGGTGGACGATTCGCGTGTGACCGAGCCCGCCGCAGCCAGCGAGCCGGCCACCGCCGTCACCCAGCCGATGCCGGCGGTGGTCGAGTCCTGCTCGCAGTGCTCGTCGCCGCTGGCTCACGACCAGCGCTACTGCCTGCATTGCGGGGCTCCGCGCGCGCACGTAAGGGGGCCGCTCGGGGGCGGTCCGGCAGAGAGGCAGCCCCCCACGATCTCGCCGCACGCGCCGGCGACCCCCCAGACACCGCCCCCCGGTATACCGGGGGGACCGCCGAGCGCGCCGCCGGGCGCCGCCTTCGGGCAGGCGGGCGCGTCCACCCGCAACAACACGCTGGCGCTACTGGCGGGCGTGGGGGTGCTGCTGCTGGCGATGGGCATCGGCGTGTTGATCGGGCGTGCGGGCGCGGGCTCTTCCAAGGCCCCGCCGGCGCAGGTGATCTCGGTGGGAGGATCTGGCACGGGCGCATCCACGACGCCCACCACGCCTACGACGCCAACGACCGAAACGCAGGCGGGGAAGAAGAAAGCGCCCGCCAAGGCCAAAGAATCGTCGGGAGCCGGTTCCTCGATAACCAAACCCGCGCCATCCAGCGCTGTTGAAAACCTGCGTTCCGGCAGCGGCGGAAGCTACGAGCAGAAGTCAAAGGCCCTTCCCAACAACGTGGAAACGTGACATGGGCGCTCACGCGGGAGAACAGCCCTCGGAGTTGCACCGTCGCCGCGAAGCGCTCGCGACGGAGGTGGCGGAGCTTCACTGGAACCTCGGTGGTCTGACCTATGAGATGGCGATCCGCGACCATTTCCGCATCGACGTGCTCGTGCGCAGGGCGGCGATGCTGCAGGAGCGCGAGGCGGAGCTGGCGGAGGTGGAGCGGCTGCTTCACATGCGCGAAGGCTCGATCGCGGGCGCCTGCGCGAGCTGCGGCGCGGTGCGCAGCCGCGGCGCGGTGTTCTGCTGGCAGTGTGGGGCGCAAATGATGGAGCGGACGGTCGCGGGCGGGAATGCGCATCGCGACACGGCGCGCCCTGTGGTGGCGCCGGCGGTGTCGCGCGCGACCGATGCGGCGAGCCGGGCGGCAACGCGGGGCGAGGAGCTCGGCATCGGCCGCCCCCTGCCGATCCCGTGAGCCTTGACCCGCTGCGCCGCTGGGAGCGGCGCTTCGGGGCTTTGCCGCTGCCCTCGCCGCTTGCTTGGGCTGCGATGGCGGCGGCGTTCCTCGGCTTTGGCGTGCTGATGGGACACGCTACCGGGGGCGCGGTGGGGTCGCTGGCCTCCGCGCGAGCGCCCGTGAAGGTGCTCGTGGCGCAGGGCGCCACGGCGGGCCCCACGGACACGAGCACGACGCCGGAAGCGACGCCCCCGCCGGCCGAATCCGAACCGACACCGGAACCGTCGACGGGCACGGCGAGCGAAGCCACGAATACCACCACGAGCTCCACGCCGAGCAAGACCTCGACTTCCCCATCGTCTGCGTCGAGCGGCTCTGGAGAATCCTCCGGCGGCGAAGGCTCCTCCCCGCAGGGTGGGAAACTCCCGGCGATCAAGCACGTGTGGGTCGTGGTGTTGAGCGACGAGCCCTACGCCACGGCCTTCGGGCCGGCCTCGCCCGCGCGCTACCTCACGGGCACGCTCGAGAAACAGGGGGAGCTGTTGGTGCGCTACTACGCGGTGGCCCACGCGGGGCTCGCCGACGGGGTCGCTCTACTCAGCGGGCAGGGCCCCACCGAAGCCACGGCCGCCAACTGCCCGACCTACACCGACATCGCCCCAACCGGAAGGGGCGCTCGGCAACAGGCGCTAGGCCAAGGCTGCGTCTACCCCTCCTCGACGAAGACGCTGATGGGCGAGCTGACCGCCAAGCACCTCACGTGGAAGGCCTATGAGGAAGGGATGGACGAAGGCGGGGGCGGGCCGGGAGCGTGCGCCCACCCGGCGCCGGGCGCGGCCGATCCGAGCGCGACGAGCACCTCGAGCTATGAGACCTGGCGCGATCCATTTGTGTACTTCCAGGGGATAACCGGATCCGCTTCGTGTTCCTCGCGCGACGTGGGCATGAAGGCCATGAAGGGCGATCTGGCCAGTGAAACGAGCACGGCGAATTTCTCCTATATAGCGCCGGGGCCGTGTGACGACGGAGCCCCCGAAGCTTGCGCGGCGGGGAAGACGGGCGGCATGGCGGCCGCCGACTCGTTCTTGAAGAACGTCGTCCCGAATATTCTCGCCTCAAAGGCCTACAAGAAGGACGGGCTACTCGCGATCACCGTAGACAACGCGCCCACAACCGGTGAATACGCCGACTCGAGCTCCTGTTGCGGGCAGCCGAAGTTCCCGAACCTACCCGCCCCCACCGGCGCCGCCGCCCTCTCACCACCCGGCGGCGGCCAGGTGGGCATGCTGTTGCTCTCCCCTTTCATCAAGAAAGGCGGCGGTCTCATCCAAGACACTTACAACCACTTCTCCTTCCTCGCCACGGTCGAGCAGCTGTTCGGCCTCCCGAAGCTGGGTTACGCCGGGCTCTCAGAAGTCAAGCCGCTCGCGGCCTCACTGTTCTCGGGCGGGTAGGGTACGGTGGATCTGTCGCATCGGTGAACGGCGTGGACATGTCTGCTGAGCCTCTTTGGAGCGCCCTCGACGGCTATATCGTCGAGCGTCTGCTCCCGGACGATCCGGTGTTGGACGCGGCGATGGCTGCCTGCGAGGCCGCCGGTTTGCCGCCGATCGCGGTCACGCCAAACCAGGGCAAGCTGTTGGAACTGATCGCGCGGATACACGGCGCGCGGAGCATCCTCGAGCTGGGGACCCTTGGCGGCTACAGCACGATCTGGCTCGCCCGCGCGCTGCCGAAGGGCGGACGGCTCGTCACGCTCGAGCGCGACCCCCGCTTCGCCGAGGTAGCGCGCGCGAACATCTCCAGCGCCGGCTTGGCGGACATTGTGGAGCTCCGCGTGGGTCCCGCCTTGCAGACCCTGGCCGAGCTGCGTGACGAATGCGTCGGGCCCTTCGACATGATCTTCATCGACGCCGACAAGCAAAACTACCCCGGCTACCTGGAGCGCTCGCTCGAGCTCTCGCGTGTGGGCACGCTGATCGTGGGCGACAACGTCGTGCGCGCCGGCGCCATCCTCGACCCCGATGCCGAGCACCCCTCATTCGGGGACGGCGGTGTGGCGGCCGGTGTGCGTCGCTTCTACGACATGCTCGCCGTCGAGCCTCGGGTGAGCGCCACCGCGATCCAAACCGTCGGTGCAAAGGGCCACGACGGCTTCGCCCTGGCGCTCGTCACCGCGCTGTGAGGTCCTCTCTCCCGTGAGGCCATCATGCGGCCCGCGAGAGGGGGCTCACACGAGCGCTTGCGCGGGCATCGCTTGGCAACATCAGCGAGAGCAGGCCGGCGGCGAGCACGAACACCGTTGAGGTCCACAGGCAGGCGGTGAGGCCGTGCCACTGGTAGATGAGTCCGGAGAGCACGGTGCCGGCGAGGCGACCGCAGGCGTTTGCCATGTAATAGAAGCCGACGTTCATCGCCACCTTCTCGTCGTCGGCGTAGGCGAGGATCAGGTAGGAGTGGACGGCTGAGTTCATGGCGAATGCCACCCCGAAGGGGATCAGCCCCGCGATGATCGCGAGCGTGGGGTCCACCTGCGCGGTGAGGGCGATCGCGATCGCGGCGGGGCAGAGCGCGAGCCCGAGCGCCAGCCACATCGCGGTTCGCCCATCGGGCTCCTCGCCGGTGTGCTCTCCCCGGCGGCGCACGAACCGCGGCGCCGCCGCCTGGACGGCTCCATAGCCGATCACCCATACCGCGAGCAGCGTGCCCACCTGCCAGAACGTCCACCCCAACACCGAATAGAGGTAAAACGGGAGCGCCACCACGAACCACACGTCGCGTGCCGCGAACAGGAAGATGCGGGCGGCGGCGAGGATGTTCACGGCGCGGTTGTTGGAGAACATCTGGGTGAACTTCGCCTTGCGGTCGGGACTACCGAGGTGGCCGTGCATGAGGCTGGAAGCGAGCACCAGCGCGATCAGCGTCGCTCCCGCCAGCGCCAGCGCCGCGGTCTGGAAGCCAAACAGCGTGAGCAGCAGCCCGCCGAGGAAGAATCCAATCCCCTTGAGCGCGTTCTTCGACCCCGTGAGGACCGCCACCCAGCGGTAGAGCGAGGATTGGTCGCCTTCGGCGACAACCAGCCTAACGGCGCTCTTGGAGCTCATCTTCGTGAGATCCTTCGCCACGCCCGAGAGCGCCTGGGAGACCATCACGTAGGCCACCACCAGCAGCGACGCCGGCGCGAGTCCCAGCATGAGTAGCGCGAATATCTGGATGGCCAGACCCGTGAACAGTGTGATCTTCAACCCCAGCCGCGTCGCGAGCCAGCCGCCTACGAGGTTCGTGACGATGCCCGCGATCTCATACAGCACGAACAGCGACGCCACCTGTAGCGGGCTGTAGCCGAGCTGGTCGAAGTAGAACAGCACCAGCGTCCTCGTCGCGCCGTCGACGAGCGTGTCGGTCCAGTAGGCGCCTGTCACAAGGGCGTAATTGCGCACATCGCCGCCCCGTCCCGGCGCGGCTCCCCCGGCGGCGATTGTCGCGTCGCTACCCATCTCCCGATCTCGCGGAGCCGTCGCTCCGCTCGTAGCCGGTGAGGCCGCTGGCGACGGTCCGTGTGAGCTCGACCAGTCGGTTGGCGTAACCCCACTCGTTGTCATACCAAGCGAGGATCTTCACCTGGGTGTCGTCGGTCACCAGCGTGGACGGCGCGTCCACGACGCCAGAGCGAGGATCGTCTCTGAAGTCCACCGACACGAGTGGTCGGCGCTCGTACCCGAGAATGCCCGCCAGGGGTCCTTCGGCCGCCGTTTGGAGCAGCTCGTTCACCTCCTCCACCGTCGTGGCGCGGGCCACCTCGAACACGCAGTCGGTGAGCGAGGCGTTGAGCAACGGCACGCGCACCGCAAGCCCGTTCAGCTTGCCCTCGAGCTCCGGGAAGATCAATCCGATCGCGGTCGCCGAGCCGGTGGTGGTGGGGATCAACGACACGTTGGCGGCGCGTGCCCGGCGCAGGTCCTTGTGCGGAGCGTCCACGATCGTCTGCGTGTTGGTCATGTCGTGCAGGGTCGTGATCTGCCCGTGACGGATGCCGATCCCCTCGTGGATCACCTTCACCACCGGTGCGAGGCAGTTGGTGGTGCACGAGGCCGCCGTCACGATGTGGTGGATGTGGTGGTCGTAGAGGTGATCGTTGACGCCCACCACCACGTTCAGCGCCCGCTCCTTCACCGGCGCCGCCACGATCACCTTGCGCACTCCCTGTTGGAAATAGACCTCCAGCGCCTCCGCGGTGCGGAACTCGCCGGAGCACTCCAGCACCGCCTCCACCCCCAGCTCGCCCCACGGCACGTCCGCGGGCTCTCTCGCGCGGCTGTAGCCAAGGGCCGCGCCCCTCACGGTGAGCGCTTCGCCCTCGCCGTGCACGTCCTCCGACCAGCGGCCGTGCACCGAGTCGAACGTGAGCAGGTGTGCGGCCGTGCTCGCCTCGCCCGCGGGCTCGTTCACGTGAACGAACTCGAGCTCGGGCCACTCCCACGCCGCACGCATCGCCAGCCTGCCCATGCGGCCGAAGCCGTTGATCGCCACTCGCATCGCACGGATCGTATTACATCGACAAACGCAATTGTTATTGATATAAGTGGATAGATGTCCGTCGATTTGGAGCTGTCGCCCAAGCAGAAGCGAGCGGCCGGCGAGCGCTGTTGCGAGCCGGTTGTCTACCCCGACGTTCAGCGCGACCGCGCGCTGTCGATGGCGGAGGTCGCAAAGGCCCTGGGCGACCCCATCCGCCTGCAACTCGTGGACGTGCTTCGCAAGCATGCGGGGAAGGTGTGCGTGTGCGAGCTGCTGCCCCTGTTCGACATCTCACAGCCCACGCTCTCACACCACCTCAAGAAGCTCCGCCACGCCGGCATCGTCGACTCCGAGCGCAAGGGTCTATGGGCCTACTACTACGTCCTCCCCGGCGCGCTGGAGGAGCTCTCCGCGTGGCTCAGCTGATGGCGACGCGGTTCTTCCTCGATCAGCTGTGCCAGTAGTCGCGGTCGGCGCGTCAGCCTCGCGTTTGTCCCTTGCGCGCCGCGGCGCGCGCGGCGCGGCGGACCGAGAGCGCGAGCAGAACGATCACCGCGAGTGGCATCACCCACCACGCCGGCGCCGGGGCGCCGGCGAGTAGCGCGGTGAGCGCGAGCGCGAGCGCCACACCGAGGGCGGTGCGCCAATCGTCGCCCACCACGAACTCCCACACGCCGAGCAAGAGCCCCTCCACCCGCCTCACGCGCTCACCGTCGCCCGCTCGGGGGCCTCGCCCGACACGGCCCGCGCCGCGACGGCCGCCGCATCGTTCGCGCGGCGCAACGCCCAAACCATGACGTTTGCCGCCAGTAGCACACCCGGGACGATCGCCAGCAGCGCGGCCTCCTCACCTGGCCAGCTCGCGCCGGCGCCCTCGGCCCCCCAGAACATCCCGAACGAGCTGAGCATCACGCCGACAGCGAACTTCATTGTGTTCTCGGGCACCCTCGCCAGCGGCGCCCTCGCCGCGACACCCGCGGCGATCACGAGCAGCACCGCCACCGTGGCCGACGCCGCCGCCAATGGGATGCGGTGTTGGTTGGCGCCGAAGGTGAGCACGATGAACGCCACCTCCAAGCCCTCCAGGAGGACGCCCTTGAAGGAGATCGTGAAGGCGTAGCCGTCGAAGCCCGCGTGCTTGGCGCCCACCGCGCGTGCCGCCTCGGTCTCCTCGCGGAAGGCCTCGAGCTCGTCGTGCTTTGCCTTCAGCCCGGCGGAACGCAGGATCGCCTTGCGCAGCCACTGCAAGCCGAAGATCAGCAGCAGCCCGCCGACAACCAGCCTCAACACGCCGATCGGGAGCGCGGTGAGCGCCGGTCCCAGCGCCGCCACGATCGCGGCGAGCGCGAGCGTCGCCGCCCCCACGCCGCTCATCGCCGATGACCAGCTACGGGTGGCGCCCACCGCGAGCACGATCGTGAGCGCCTCGACGGCCTCGACGGCGCAGGCGAGGAACACCGACAGAGCGAGCCCGATCTCCGCGCTGCTCATGATCGCCCTATGTCCCGCGGAAGGTCTATTGCATGAGCGTAGTGCCGATGACCATCGGCTCCGGCTCGCGGCTTGGCTCGACGGCGCTGGCCAGCTCGTCGTAGGTGACGGCTTCACGGGCGCCGGCCGAGCGTCTGAGCACCGACTCCAGCGCAAGCATGTGGCTTGGGTGGTCGAGATCCGCGGGATGGAGATCCAGCCGCAGTGTCGTGCCCGAAGCGAGCGCTCCGGCGCGCACGAGGGCGGGGGAGAGAACGCGGCGCAATCTGCCCGCGCTCGACAGGGCGATCGGCGGGCCGAGCGGTTCGCGTCGACGTCCGCTCGGGCTCGACCACCGGCGACTTGGCGCCCACCCTACGTGGGTGGCGCTCGTCGCGAGCGACGCGCCGGAAGGCTGGGCGCGATGCAGTCCGAGTAGCGCAGCCCACCACTGGAAGCGCTCGCTGAGGGTCTGTCGCAACGCCGGCGTATAGGCGTAGCCGGGAGCCACGAAGCCGCGCGGCTCGATACCGGCGAGCTTGAGCACGCGCCTGCCCGCGTCCACCGCGCGGCGGGTCTCGTGGGCGTCGAGTCCCACGAACTCGCTCTCCCGGTCGGCGCCGAGCGCGCGCAGCGATTGGTAGGCGCCCCCGGTTCGCCCACGTGTGCGCAGCGGGCGCAGGTGCTGGAAGCCGTGCTGGGCGATCGCGTCGCCCGTGCGCTCGCGATCGATTAGCCACTGCACCATCTCCGGAGAGCGCTCGGCGAGCGGGTGCAGGTCGCGGGCGGGGATCACCAGCAGCGTCACCCTGTCCACACCGTGATCGTCCAACCAGTCGCGGATCAGCGCGCAACGCTCGAACGTCGCCGGCTCGATGTCGTGGAGAGCCACCGCGATCGTGCGTCGCGAGGAGGTCATGCGACGAGCCGATCCGAGGGTAGAGGGTGGCCCCCGCCGCCCGTGAGCGGCGAAAGCGTATCCAGGGCAAGCGAGCTTCCGCCCGCGCCATGCGCGGACGCGGTAGACGCGTATGACGCCGCCGCGCGCGCGTCCCTTGCGGTGGCCGGGGCGAGCGCGCGGCGGTAGCCCTCGCCGAGGCGCTCGAGCGCCCGCTCCCATGTGCGCTCCCGCGCTGCCGCAAGCGCCGCGCGCGTGAGGCGCTCGCGCAGTAGTCGCGACCCGGCCAGCTCCACCAGCGCGTCCGCGAGCGACGTGGCGTCGGGATCGCACAGCAACCCGCTCACGCGGTCCTCGATCAGCGTGAGCGGGCCGCCCACGCCAACCGCCGCCACCGCCAACCCCGACGCCTGCGCCTCGAGGATCACCTGGCCGAAGGTGTCGGTGGCGGAGGGGAAGAGGAACACGTCCGCCGACGCATAAACCCTCGCCAGCTCAGACCCCCGCAACCAGCCGAGGAACGTCGCGTGCTCGCCCACCCGCTCGCGCACACGGTCCTGCTCGGGACCGCCGCCCGCGAGAATCAGGCGCAAGCGTGGGTCGCGCTCGCGTGCGGCGAGGAAGGCGTCCACGAGCAGCTCCGCGCCCTTCTCGCGCGTGATACGCCCCGCGTAGAGCACGTTGATCGGCCTCTCGCCATCGCTCGTGCCGCCCTCCGCGCGTGTTCCAGAGGCCGCGTGAGGCGCCGCCCTGCCTGCTGCGTTCGGCCTCCAGCTCGCCGCCAGCGCCTCGTCGCGCAGGGAAGGGTCAAAGCGGGAAGTGTCAACGCCACGGTCCCACCGCAACACCTTCTCCGGCGCGGCGCCTATCCCCGCCAGCGCCTCGTCGGAGGCGGAGCTGGGGGAGAGCACCACGTCGCAGGCGTTGTAGAACGCCGCCACCGCCATCCCCATCGCGGCGGTCACACGCTCGCCACCGCCGCGCAGCTGCGCGTAGGCTGTGAGCTCGGTGTGGTAGCTGCCCACCAGCGGCAACCCCAGGGCGCGCGCCAGCAGCACCCCCGCGATCCCCGCCGGGCCCGGAGAGCAGACTTGTATCGCGTCGAAGGATCCCTCGGCGAGCGTCTGTGCCGCGGCCGCCAAGCTCGGCACGCCGATTCGCAGTCCTGGGTAGAAGGGAACGTCGAGCTCCGCCACGGCGGAGAGTCGCCGGTCGACGTCGGGGTCGGTGGCCACCACCTCGATCTCAAAGCCCCGCACGCCACGTCTACGTATCTCCTCTATGGCCCTGCTCACGCCGTGAGTAGACCCGATCCCGTCGGCGATGATCGCGATACGTGGAAGCTCGCCGTCATCGCCCCCGCTGTCGAGCTTGGACCGCTCTTTTGCGAGGAAAGCGGTCGCGGGCGCGTAGGGGATCGCGGCGATACAGCTCTCGAACACGCCGGCCGCCGCCGCGCTCACATCCCCGTCTTCGCCCACGCTTGTGGCCGCCTTCGCCGCTTGCTCCACCGCGGTGCGTAGCTTGCGCTCGTGCAAACGGCAGGCGTGCCTGTATAGATCGGAGTGGCTGAAGTCCTCCTCCTGCATGTACGCGATCAAGCCGCCCGCGTCGAGGTGGTCGAGCTCCACCGCCGCCAACCATGCGCCCAGCAGGCAGCGCGCGTCCTCGGGGTTGAGGTCAGCGCCGGTGGCGCCGCCGCGGGCGTCGCCCTCGGTGAGCACCCTCTGTGCCATCGTCATCACGCGCCTTGGATCGGGGGCGAGGGTCGCCGCCTCGCCCTCCCCGCGCCCGAGAGAGCGGGCGGCGAGCGCGATCGCCGCGTGCGCCCACTTGGCGGCGCTCCCCTGTTTGCCCTTCGCGCTCACCCGCCCCGCGCGCATGTGCGCGAGGAACTCCCCCGGCGTGGTTGCCGCGGGCGCTTCCGTCCACGTGCGCCCGATGTCAATCCCCGCGTGATCGTCGCTGCCGCCGATGCCGATGCCGTCGAGGGTTGCCACGTACACCGTCGCCGGACGGTTCAGCTCGCGAGCGCGCGACCCGTTGCGCGTCTCCCAGATACCGAACAGCTCGGCGAGGCGGCGGCGGTGACGCGGCGTGAGCGGCGCCCCCACCGCGTAGTAGGGGTGCGCCAGCGCGCACGCGATCTCCCGGTCGTAGAGATACATCGCGCACAGCTCCACGTCGTAGCTGTTGGCCTGAAGCCACTCGTGATCCTCAACCGTTATCCCGTAACACAGCACGTGCACCGCCTGCGGCTCGCCGCGGAAGTGGGCGGTGAGCTCCTCCGACACGAACACGTCGGGGCGGTCGGCGATCGTGAGCACCCCCTCGATGGTGTCGTGGTCGGTGATCGTCACGAAGTCCATCCCGCGGCGCTTCGCCAGCTCGTAAACCTCCTCGGGGGGTGTCGCGCACTCCGGTAGCCCCAGCGCGCGTTGCACGCCGAGCTTCGACACCTCCGAGGCGGTGGAGTGGCAGTGCATGTCCACTCGCGTCGTGTGCGCATTCGTGTCGGTCGCGTCGGGCGAGCCGTGCATGTCGACCCGTGTGGTCGAACCGTTCATTTCTCTTCCTCTCGGTCTCTTTTCGTATACCGAAAGGTTCTCCCTGCAAATGCCGGTTTTTGTGACCAGTTGGCAACCATCCCGTGAAAGATGTGTGAAGAGGGCTATCCCGGAAGCGGCCCACCGAGCAGCGCCACCGCCACACCCGCGCTCCCCGCCGCCAGCAGCGTCACGACCACGCCGCGCCGCAGCGCGAGTAGAACGATGGCGGCGCCCCCGAGAACGAAGTACTGCCACGTCTGCGCGATCGCGCCGGTGAGCGGGATGGCGGAGCCCACGATCGCGCCCGCCGCCGCCGGGGCCGCTCCCGCCAGGAACGCCAGCACGCGCTCGTTTGCGAGCAGCCGCTCGAAGCGCGCCGCGCCGATCAACACGAACGAGAACGACGGCGCGAACGCCACCATCGCCGCGAACACCCCGCCCGCGAAGCCGCCGGCCGAATAGCCAACCGCCGCCACCGTTTGCGTGACCGGACCGGGTGTCACCTGCCCGAGCGCCACGGCGTCCAGGAACTGCGAGTGGCTCATCCAGTGATAGGTGTTCACCGCGTCGGCTTGCATGAGCGGCACGATCACGAATCCCCCGCCGAAGGCGAGGGCGCCCACCTTGAAGGCGGTCCACGCAAGCGCCGCTATCCCTCCTGGATCGTGGGCGATCAGCGGCGCCCGAGCGAGCAGTGCCGCGCCGCTCTGTGGCGCGCGGGCGAGCGCATAAACAGGCGCGAGCGGCCACAGATGCAGGCCGAGCTTTCCCCGTCCTGCCACCCAGGCAAGCTCCACCGCGCCGCACGCCAGGAGTACGAGCACCAGCCGCGGTCCAAGGGTCGCGGCCGCCACCCCGCCCGCCAGCGCGTAGAGGATCACGCGCGCGCGCAACCGGCCGTGCGCGCGCGTGAAGATCGGTTGCGCGACGCTCAAACCCGCTCCCACCGCGACGGCGGGAACGGCCGCGCCCGCGCCCAACCCCGCGCCGCGCACCCACCTCGGCGGCGAGCCGGCGAGGAACAGCGCCGACAGCGCCAGGATCATCGCCAGTCCCGGCAGGATGAAGCACAAGCCGCCGAGCAGCGCCCCGCGGCTTGCGCGCAACCGCCACGCGCAATAGATCGCAAGCTGTGTGGAGGCGGGGCCGGGCAGGAGATTCACAGCCGCGAGCGCCCGCTCGAACTGGTCCTCTGAGAGCCACTCCCGCCGGGTGACGCATAGATCGCGCAACAAAGCGACGTGCGCGGGCGGGCCGCCGAAGCCGATACACCCAATGCGGCCCCACTCGAGCGCGATCTCTCCGAGCGAGGGGCTTGCTCGAGGGACGCGGGGTGGCATGTCGCGGAGCGTATGCCCTGGTGGGGCGGCGCTCACGTCAGGGCGGGCGCATAAGCTGTCGCACGCGTTGTACGAACCCATCTCATATTTTCAGGCGATCGTGCTCGGCCTCGTGCAGGGTGTGGCGGAGCCGTTCCCGATCTCCAGCCTCGGACACGGCGTTGTGCTGCCGAGCCTGTTCGGGTGGAACATCCACCAGAACGACAAATACTTCCTAACGTTTCTCGTCGCCACGCACATCGCCACGGCGCTCGTGCTGCTCGCCTTCTTCATCAAGGATTGGGCGCGCATCGTGAAGGGCATCCTGCGGTCGTTGCGAATCCGCGAGATACGCGAGGACGACGTCGACGCGCGGTTGGGGTGGCTGTTGATCGTGGGCACCATCCCCGCGGGGATCATCGGGCTGGTACTGGAGAAATCGCTGCGCTCGTTGTTTGCCTCCGCGTCCTTTGCCGCCGCCTTCCTGATCGTCAACGGGGTGGCGCTGCTGCTGTTCGAGCGCTTGCGCAAGCGCCCGCCGCGTCCGGGCGACTACCTGGGAGACGCGGACGTGCGCATCGCCAAGCTCAAATGGACCCAGGCGATCGCGGTTGGCACCTCCCAGGCGGCCGCTTTGATCCCCGGCATCTCGCGCTCGGGCTTCTCGATGGGCGGGGGTCTGCTCGTGGGACTCTCAAACGAGGACGCCGCCCGCTACAGCTTCCTGCTCGCCACCCCCATCATCTTCGCCGCCGGCCTGTTGAAGCTGCCCGAACTGCTTGGCTCCGCCGGCAACGGCGTACGCGGGCAGGCGCTTGTGGGAGGACTGTGCGCGGCGCTCACAACCTTCTTCGCGGTGAAGTTCCTATTGCGTTGGTTTCAAACCAACACGCTCACCCCATTTGGGGTCTATTGCATCGCGCTCGGCCTCGTCTGCACGCTCACGTTCGCGCTATAGCGTGACGCCACCGGGTTCGAGCGAACCCGGCTCGAGGGAAACCTCATCGGCAGTCAAGGAACCCTGGCAGTCGAGGAACCCCTATCAGGAGGGTGCGGTCTTCGGACCGGACTGAAACCACGCGAAGGCGAAACAGCCGAGCGCCACCACCAACGCCGCGATGCCGTGCTTGGTGTGATGATGGTTTGCTTCGCTGCCCGACGTCGATTCGTGCCCCGGGAAGAACGAGGGCAGCGAATGAGCCGGCACGGCGAAGTACACGATCGCCACCACCACCAGCACGATTCCGAGGATCACGGCCGGGATCACAAGCTTTCGCAACGTTGTGGCGCTCATCGCCGCTGAAGCGTAGATCATTCACGTGACGGTGTCCCCTCCGAAGACCCCACCCAGGATGTTCGAGACGCGCAGCCAGAGCTGGCGCGAAGCCGGCCTCTTGCGCCAGGTGAGCCCGGGCGCGGTGCGAAAGGCGCGCTGGGAGGCCGTCGTGCTCGTGCCCCTGTTCGTGGGCGTGGTGGTGCTCTACGAAAACCGCTACTCCCTGCTGGGGCTCAGCGAGAAGGGGCACGGCCAACTCGAATGGCTTCTCACGCCGGTGGACCTCCTCACCGTCGTCGTGCTGCTGATCCTTGGCTGGGCGATCGCCCGCGACGTCGGCCGCGCCTTCGGGCCAGCGCTGTTCAGGCGCATGGACCCCGCCATGGCCGGCACGGTGGGCTTCGTGATCCGGCTGCTCACGGTCGCGGTGGCGCTCGTCGTGGCGCTCGTCATCGCGGGCGTCAACCCGCGCACGCTGGCGCTCGGCGGCGCCTTCACCGCTGTGATCGTCGGGCTCGCCGCGCAGCAAACGCTCGGCAATGTGATCGCCGGCACGGTGCTGCTCAGCGCGCGACCCTTTCGCGTGGGCGACAGCGTGCGCCTGCAGGGAGGGCAGATCGCCGGCCAGATCGAGGGCACCATCGGATCCCTGGGACTGCTTTACACCACTTTCGCCACCAAGGAGGGCTCGATCCTCGTGCCCAACAGCGTGGTGCTGAATGTGGCGGTGCTCGCCAGGGAGCATCACCCCGGCAAGCAGCGACCTCAGGACGGGATCACCCGGTAGCGCAGGAACAGGTAGGACTCGTGCTCGTGCACGGCGAGCAGCGCTAGCTTGAAAGGAGGCTCGAGCTCCGGGCCGCTGACGATCCCGAGCGCCTCGCTCGTCGCGTCGCCGCCGGCGAGCTTTGGGGAGAGAGTGAGGAACAACTCATCCACGAGCCCCCCGGCGAGCAAATGCGAGTTCAGATGGGGTCCGCCCTCGCACAGCAGCGTACGCACGCCAAAGCGCTCGCGCAGCTCCTCCAGCGCCGCCCTCAGGTCGAGCGCGCCCTCGCGCGCCGCGCGGATGTACTCGATTTGCGCGCGACACTCTTGGGGAAGGCTCGCGTTGGACGCGGTGATTATCGCCACGTGAGCGTCTCTATCCGCGAGCAGCGGTATCTCCTTGCTGAGCGCAAGCCGTCCCGACACCACGCACACCAGCGGCTCCTCGGCGAGGCCGCGCTCACGGCGCGTCTTGCGGTCGCGCTCCTCGCAAACAAGCCGCGAATAGCGCTCGGCGCGAACGGTTCCCGCACCGGCCATCACCGCATCGACGGTCGTCCGCAGACCATGCAAGAGCAGCGAGTCGGCGCGTCCCCCGAGCCCCCCCGAGCGTCCGCCTAGGGTTGCGCGGCCGTCGGTGCTGCTGATCATGTTCAGAGCGAGATACGGTCGCGAGCGCGACTCGGCGCCGCGCTCGATGAGATCGAGATCGTCCACCAACCGCTCGACGCTCACCTCGGTGCTGGGCGGGAGAAGCCCGCGCAGCACCGGAGCGGGCTCGGAGGTGGCGTCGTGCGGGCTGCTCGGCATATACCACTTGCTAACACATCTACCTATCGACCTGCTACCGTCGTGCGGTCTGGCCGGCCAGAAAACCCGGCGAAAAGCAGTGCAAGCGCTCGCAGGTCGAAGCTCTAGCAGCATCCTCCGCGTAGCAGCACGCACATATCGTGGAGGAAAGTCACATGCCTACCGGCACAGTGAAGTGGTTCAGCGACGACAAGGGGTTCGGGTTCATCACCCCCGATGATGGCGACAAGGACCTCTTCGTTCACCACACAGGAATCAACGGCGAAGGCTACCGCTCGTTGCAGGAGGGCACGAAGGTGTCCTACGACGCGGAGCAGGGCGACAAGGGTCCCAAGGCCGTCAACGTCACAACGCTCTGAGCTTCTGACAGCGCCAAGGGCTCATCCCGGCAAGGGCAGGCGAGTGCGGCCGTGACGGGATACGCCCACAGCGCCGGGGAACGTGTCATCGGGGCCCCGCGGGGCCCCGCCGCCGTTATGGGGGCGCGCGCGAGCGCATCCGACCGTCGCGCGGGCTCGCACGCGGAGGGCGTTCGCCGGGCGGATGTGAGGATCGGGGCGAGCGCCCTGATCCTCATCGTGCTGTGCGCCACGGTCCTTGTGGTGGCGGCGGCCGATCGTCCCTCGGTACTGTCCGCCACGACCACCTTCCACTTCTTCCCGCGCTGGATGGCGGGACCGCTCGGCGGGCTGTGGCCGTCGCTCACACGCGACACGCTGGGCCTGCGCTACCTGTTCACCGGCGCCGTCGTCACCATGTACGCGGCCTATCTCGTGGCGCTGAAGTACGTGCCGCGCCTGCGCTCCCGCTGGGCGATCGTCGCCGTGGTGGCGGTGCACGCGATCGTGTTCCTATCGCCCCCGCTCGCGCTCACCGACATCTTCAATTACGTCAACTACGGGCGGATGGAGGTCTTTCACCATCTCAACCCCTACACCACCATCCCCATCCTCGAGCCCCACGACGATCCCAGCTTCGCGCTGAGCAACTGGCATAAGCTGCTCAGCCCCTACGGCCCGCTGTTCACGCTCATGACGTTCCTGGTCGTCCCGCTTGGTGTGGCGGCGTCCTTCTGGACGCTGAAGGGCCTGCTGATGGTGGCGAGCCTCGCGACGATCCTGCTGGTGTGGAAGTCGGCGCGCCTGCTCGGACGCGACCCGATCGCCGCGATCGTGCTCGTGGGGCTCAACCCGATCGTGCTCGTATGGGGCCTTGGGGGCGACCACAACGACTTCCTCATGATGTTCTTCGTGGTGCTCGGCTTCTACCTGCTGCTGCGCGCGCGTGCCATGCCGGGGGCGCTCACGCCGCGGGAGGACACCCCACCGGCTGGGCGGGGACGCACCGTCGAGGCGGCCTTCGAGGGCGATCCACCGCCCAGCGCCCCCGCGACAGCGCCGGGCGGCACGTCGGCGCTGTTGGCCGGCGCCGGCGCCGCTCTCGTGGCCGCCGTGGCGATCAAGGCCTCGGCTGGCATCCTGCTGCCGGTTGTGCTCGCGGGGCTGCTAGGCAAACGGCGCGACCTGCTCCCGATCGCGCTCGGCATGCTCGGCGCCGCGATCGTGCTCGGAGCGGCCAGCGTCACCGCCTTCGGGGCCCACTTTCCCGACCTCGCCACCCAGGGTCGCGTGGTGACGATGTTGAGCGTCCCCAACCTGCTCGGGCTGGCGCTGGGCGAAGGCGGTGAGACCGACACCATGCGGATCCTCCTCAGCGCGTTGCTGCTCGCGATCCTTGCCCTCTGCTCTCTGCTGGCGTGGCGCCGGCGGGAGTCCCTGAGCGCCGCCGGCTGGGCCACGGTCGCGCTGCTCCTCACGCTTGCGTGGGTGCTGCCCTGGTATGTGCTCTGGGTGCTGCCTTTCGCGGCCCTCTCGACGTCGCGCAGGTTGCGCACCACGGTCCTCGTGCTCGGCGTCTACTTCATCGCCGCCTGGGCGCCCGTGACGGGCACCATCTTCAAGGCGATCGACTTCCATCCCGACAAGACTCCGCTGGGGCGACTGCATCAGCGCTACGTGAAGGAACTGCTCTACTGAGCGGCGACCGTAGGCGACTGACCGTGAGCGATCCCGAGGACATGGCCGAGCCCGTCCCACCCACGAGGACCCAGACGCGCCCCCCACTCACCTCCGATGAGGAGCTCCTATGCGCCGAGCACGCGGTCGCCCAGAGCACCTTCACCGACGAGGAGCGCCTCGCCAGGATGCGCGCGGAGATGGCTGAGGGCTTCGCCGCGCTCGCCAACGTGAGCCGCGGCGTGTCCATGTTCGGCTCGGCGCGCACGCCGATCGAGGATCCCGGCTACCAGCTTGCGCGCGAGACCGCGGCGATGCTCGGTGCGGCTGGCTTTTCGATCATCACTGGCGGCGGGCCCGGTGTGATGCAAGCCGCCAATCAGGGCGCCCGCGACGTCGGGGCACAGTCCATCGGGCTGAACATCCAGCTGCCGTTCGAGCAGAAGTTCAACCCCTACCTCGACATCTCGCTGCGGTTCCACTACTTCTTCACCAGGAAGGTCATGTTCGTGCGCTACTCCACCGCTTTCCTCGTGCTCCCCGGGGGCTACGGCACGATGGACGAGCTCTTCGAGGCGCTCACGCTGATCCAAACCGGCAAGATCCTCCACTTTCCCGTGGTGCTGCTCGGCAACCACTACTGGACCGGCCTGCTCGACTGGCTGCGCTCGACGATGCTCGCCGAGGGCAAGATCTCAGAGCGGGACATCGACCTGCTGCAGATAGCCGATCGCCCCGCGCAGGCGCTTGCGATCGTGCGGCGTGCCGCCGCCCGTCAGGGTCGGGGGTAGGAGTTCGTCGACGCAACCTCGCGGCACACAACCTCAAGCGGCGCCTGGGGGTCCGCTGAGGCGCTGCTCGCCGTCGGGTAGGCGTCCGTCGCGGCCCACGTAGCCGTCCTTGCCACCGGCGCACAGGTATACGGCGTCGCCCTCGCCCACGTTTCGCACCTTTCGCAGGGTGGCAGCGTCCACGCGCGCGGAGCCGCCCTCGGCGAGGCGATGCGTGGCGCCGTCGCCGAACTCCATCTCGATCGTGCCGCGGTGCACGAAGTAGAGCTCCTCCTGAACGTCGTGGTAGTGGCTGCCGGTTTCATACCCGGGGGGCAGCGTGATCACGTTCACGCCGAAGGCGCTCACGTCCAGCCCCTTGCGCATCTTGCGAAAACCGTAGCCCTCGCCGAGCGCGTCGAGATTCTCTGCCACGGCGTAGCCCTCGCCTACAGTTACCTTGGGGTACTCGGATGCCTCCATCTTGATCTCCTTTGGGTTGGTGCTCGAGCTTGTCCTTCGGGGTTGTTCCCCGACGTTTTCAGTGATCGGCCACGACTCCGCCCGCGGGAGAGAGCGGCCTGTGCTCGTCGACCCAGCGCACTAGTCCGCCGCGCATCGAGAGGGCCGTATACCCGGAGGCGCGAAACGCCTGCGCCGCCATGTCAGAACGCGCTCCGACGCGGCAGTAGAAGACCACCGGGCGCTCCCTGTCGATCTCGCCCGCTCGCGCTGTGAGCTCCACGAGGGGAATGTGTCGCGAGCGCTCGATGTAACCGGCCTCGCGCTCGTAGCGCTCGCGTACGTCCACGACCTGCGGCTCTCCCTCGCGCTCCATCCACTCGACGAGCTCCGCCGGGTCGATGTCCGTTTGGGGTGCGCTCATCGGAGCATGAGAGTAGCGGGATGACTAGGATCAGCGGACCATGCAAGACACGCTCACCGACGTCTACACGATCCCGCGGGAGCACCTCGACTTCTGCGCCACCATCAGGCAGATCGCCCAGGAGAAGATCGCGCCCCGCTCGGCGGAGATCGACGAGCTGGCCGAATACCCGTGGGACATCCGCAAGGTGCTCGCCGAGCAGGACATCCTGGGGCTGCCCTTTCCCACCGAGTACGGCGGTACCGGCACCGGCACGCTGATGCTCAACATGGGGGTGGAGGAGATCGCCAAGGTGGACGCCGCGTGCGCGCTCATCCTGATGGTGCAGGAGCTCGGCACGCTCCCTATCCAGCTGTTCGGCTCAGACGAGCTGAAGGCGCGCCTGCTGCCCAAGTGCGCGAGCGGCGAGTGGTCGCCCGCGTTCGCGTTGTCGGAGCCCGAAGCCGGATCGGACCCGGCGGGGATGCAAACGACCGCCGTGCTCGACGGCGGGGAGTGGGTGATCAACGGCACCAAGAACTGGATCACCAACCTCGGGGTGGCCGATTTCTACGTGACTTTCGCCGTCACCGACCGCGAGAGCAAACGGATTACCGCCTTCGTCGTGGAGGCCGACCGCCCGGGCTTCTCCGTCGGCAAGCTCGAGCACAAGCTCGGCATTCGCGCCTCGCCGACCGGTCAGCCGATCTTCGAGGACGTGAGGGTGCCCCAGGAGAACGTCATCGGCGAGGTGGGCAGGGGCCTGAGCGTCGCGCTTGCCACGCTCGAGCGCACGCGTCTGGGCGCGGCCGCGCAGGCGGTGGGGATCGCTCAAGGAGCCACCGACTACGCCGTGGCGTACGCGCGCGAGCGCAGGCAGTTCGGAAAAGCCATCAACGAGTTCCAGGGCATCCAGTTCAAGCTCGCCGACATGGAAACCCGCACCGCGGCCGCCCGCGAGCTGCTCTACAAGGCGTGCGCGATGGCAGATCAACGCCATCCCTCGAGCGCCAAGTACTCCTCGATGGCCAAGGTGTTCTGCTCCGACACCGCGATGGACGTCACCGTCGAGGCCGTGCAGGTGCTGGGCGGCTACGGTTATGTGAAGGAGTATCCGGTGGAGCGCATGATGCGAGACGCGAAGATCACCCAGATCTACGAGGGCACCAACGAGATCCAGCGGGTCGTGATCGCCCGCACGCTGAGGTAGGCCAGCGCATGCGCTCGCCGGCACTCTCCACGGGCCGGGCGGAGTTAGGCGCGCGTTTCTTCGTCTCCCAAGCGCGCAAGTAGGCCTCGGGATGCGTGCGTCGAGGTCGCCAGGCGCCTTCGGCAACGTTCGCCGCGTCACCGCGACCGCGCTCGTGGCGCTGTCGGTTGGCCTGACCGCGCTCGTCCTCGCGCAGGGGTGGAGCACGATCGGGCTCGTGCGCGTCGTGGAGGAGATACTGGTCGGCGCGATCGTAGTCGCGGCGCTCGCCGGCGCGGTCGCGTATATAGCGGTGCGTCTCGCCGACTGGCGCGATCCCGAATCGGAGGTGGAGTTCGAACGGCTCGTGCGCCACTCTGAGGAGCTCGCGCGCGAAGGCCTGGCGGTCGAGCCCGAGGAAGCGGAGTTCATGGAGCTCGACCCGCTCGACGACGCCGACTTCGAGGAGCTCGTGCGAGACGCGCTCGACGAGCTGCCCGACCTGCTGCGAAACGCGCTCGCCCATGTCGCGGTGGTGATCTCAGACGGCGGCCGCGCTCGCGGCGCCTACGGGCTCTACCAGGGCGCCACCGTGGCGCGCGAGGACGCTCACGACCGGATCGTCATCTTCAGGGACACGTTGCGGCGCGACTTCGGACACGACACCGACCTTCTCCGCGAGCAGGTGACCAGAACGGTCCGGCACGAGCTCGCCCACCACGTGGGTTTCGACGAGCTCGGCGTGTCGCGGCTGGATCTGTAAAGAGACGCCGGCCCGATCTCGCGTAGGATTCGCGCTGCTCCCGCGCCGCGCGGGGCGGGTGGAGGGTCCGTCCCCGCCAATAACCCATAAGGAGAAAGCACACATGCCTGAAGCCGTGATCGTCGACGCCGTGCGTACGCCCATCGGGCGAGCCGTGAAGGGGTCGCTGAAGTCCGTTCGCGCCGATGACCTCGCCTCGATCCCGCTGAAGGCGCTTGTGGAGCGCAACCCGCAGGTCGAGCAAACCTCGATCGGCGACGTCATGATGGGTTGCGGATACGGTGAGGGTGAGCAGGGTTACAACGTGGGGCGCATCGCGTCCCTGATCGCCGGCATCGACCATCGCGTGCCCGGCACCACCGTCAACCGCTTCTGCGCCTCCTCGCTGCAAACGATTCGCATGGCCTTCCACGCGATCAAAGCCGGCGAGGGCGACACCTACATCTCCGCCGGTGTAGAGGCTGTCTCGCGAGCCGGGCGAGGCGGTGGCGGCTTCGAGTTCCACCCGATGGTGGACGGATCGGAGGGATCGCTCTACAACGTGTACATCCCGATGGGCATGACCGCCGAGAACGTGGCGG
>DATBTP010000225.1:0-5487 GCA_036559185.1 Solirubrobacteraceae bacterium
CACCACCGGCAGGATCACCGAGCCGGTCATCAGGAAGAGGAAGCCGGCGGTAACGGCGGCGAGGATCAGCAGCGCGAGCGGGAGATGCGCGGAGATGGCGGCCTTCTGGTCGACGAACCAGGCGGTGGAGCCGCCGACGAGCAGAGACGATGAGCTCCCACCCGCGTCGATCGTGCGGAGGCTCTTCACTAGCGCCTGGTTGGCGGGCGCGCCGTCGGTGCCCCGTGGTTGCAGTTCGATCTCCCACACGCCCCCGCCGAGGTAGCGAGGCGGACCCTCGGTTGCCTGCGAGCCGGCGATCTCGCGCGCGCGAGCGGCGATGGCGGCCACAGGTGCGGTGACCGCGACCGCCGTTGCTGGGGGCCTCACCGCTGAAGGTGCGGCCGCGCCGGCGAGACTTGGCTTGGCGGGCGGGGGTCCGGCGGAGCGGGCGACGATGGTGATCGTCTGGGAGGCATCCACCGGGAAGTCGTGCGTGAGCGCTTCCGCCACCAGGCGGGCTTCGGAGGAGGCCGGCAGGACGTGGGCGTCGGCGGGGGCGAGCGCCAGGCGCAGCGAGGGCAGCGCGGCTAGCAAGAGCAGCGCGGCGGTGAGAAGCGCAACGAGCCCCGGCCGGCGCATGACACCACGCGCCAGTCGATACCAGCCGCCCTGCTCGGAGGATTGGGCGGTGCGGGCCGCGCTGCGCTGAAGGCGTGCGGGTGAGAGCGCGTTGATGCGCGGGCCGAGCGCGACGAGCACCGCGGGGAGCACGAGCAACGAGACGAAGCCCGCGGAGAGCGCCACGATCGAGCCGCCGATGCCCATCGAGTAGAGGAACCGGATCGGGAAGACGAGCATCGAGGCGAGCGCGCCGGCGACGGTGAGCGAGCTATAGAGGACGGTGCGCCCGGCGGTTTGGAGCGTGCGCAGGAGAGCCGCGCGCGTGTCGGAGCCGCCCGCGAGCTCCTCTCGGTAGCGAGCGAGCACGAACAGCGAGTAGTCGATGCCCAGACCGAGGCCCATGCCGGTGACGAGGTTGACGGCGAACACGGAGATCCCCGCGAACTGGTCGATGAGACGCAGCAGCAGGAACGTGATCACGATCGCAAAGCCCCCCACCAGCAGCGGCAGGGCGGCGGCTACGAGGCCGCGGAAGACCCAAAAGGAGAGCAGGAGCAGGATCGGGAAGGCGAACATCTCGGCGCGCTGCAGATCGGAGGAGGTGGTTTTGTTGATCTCGTTGAAGGCAACGTCGTTGCCGCCCAGGCGCACTCCGCTACCGGCCACCTGCGCGCGCACGTGTTCCACGGCGTGGGTGGAGTAGTCGCGGTTGGCGAACGCGGCGAGCACGAGCGTGAGGCGACCGTCGCGCGAGACCAGCTCGCGCAGGTGCGTGCCCGGGTAGTCGATCGCGCGCTGGAAGCCCGGTTGGGCGGCGAGCAGCGCGAGCACACGGGCGCTCTCGCGTCGCGCGACGGGGTCTGTGCGGGCGTCGCCCCGGCTGGGCACTAGCGCGACGAGACCGAACGTGGCGGTTTGGTGGGTGGCGCGTTCGATCGCCTTGAGCACCTGCTGGTTCTGCGAGGCGGGGTCCTGGAAGTCGGAGTTTTCGCTCTTGAGGATCGACACCACCGGCCCGCCGAGCGCCGCGGCAAGCAGGAACACGGCTCCGGAGATGAGCAGCGTGCGCCGCGAGTGGGCGACCGCGAGGTCGGTGAGTCGCGCTATCACCGGCGGTCCTGGCTGTCGAGCCAACTCATGCGCGCTAGATTAGTGACCACTAACTAATCTGTCAAGGAGAATGCTGATTCTTTTGGAGCGCTGATTCTTTTCGGTGCCTTTTGGAGCGCTGATTCTTTTCGGTGCCTCGTGCGCGACGGCGCTTTCTTCCATCCCCACCACCGCGCGCACCGGCAACTTGTCAACTCTTGCCACGGTTCCGCCAGCACGTGGCTACTCGCCGGCCTCCCGCCACACCTCCACCGAGACATCGTCTACGGGGAGAGGGATGGGGGGCTCGGGCTTTGAGGCCTTCACCCACACGCCGTCCAGGTCGAAGTCGCCGAGCAAGCGGTCGGCGATGGCCGAACAGAGGCGCTCGAGCGTCTTGTAGGAGCGCTGCTGGGCGACCAGCGCGACCAGCTGGCAGACCTCGGCGTAGTCGACGGTGTCCTCAACGCGGTCGGTGACGGTGGCGTCGGTTTCCCCTACATCGAGTCGCAGGTCGATGAGCAGGCGCTGGCCGATGTCGCGCTCGGCTTCGGTGACGCCGTGGTGGGTATAGAGCGAGAGGCCGTTGATCTCGATCGTGACGGTCTCGAATCCCTCCTCCTCCTCCTCGTTCTCCTCCTCGTTCTCCTCCTCGGAGTCGTAGTCGCGATGCTCCTCGGAGTCCTCGGGGAGCTCGCGCTCGTCGTCCTCGGCGCGCTCCTCGTCGCTCAACTCGTCGTCTCGATGCCCGTCCACGTGGAGCCCAAGGTAGCAGCCGCCACCGCCAGGGCAGCCCCCACCGGCGCCACATCGTGGACGCGGAATACGCTCGCGCCGCGCTCGAAGGCCATCACGTTCGTTGCGATCGTGCCCGGCAGGCGTTCAGCCGGGACGCCACCGAGAAAGCTCTTTCGGGACGTGCCGATCAGGACCGGGCGCCCCAGGGCCACTATCTCGTCCAATCGGCGCAGAAGGGCGAGATTGTGCTCGACCGTCTTGCCGAAGCCGATACCGGGATCGAGCACGATTCGCCGCTCGGGCACTCCGGCGTCCACGGCGAAGGCGAGACGCTCTTCCAGAAACGCCTTCACATCGTCGACAACGTCTTTATATGAAGACCCGCCCACCCCGCGCTGCATGGTGCGAGGCTTGCCGAGCATGTGCATCAAGCAGCAATCGACGCCGCCGCCCGAGACGACGCCGGCCATCTCGGGATCGGCGCGCAAGGCGCTGACGTCGTTGACGAGCGTTGCGCCGGCGGCGATGGCGGCTTGGGCCACGGCCGCCTTGGATGTGTCGATCGAGATGCGCGCCTCACCCACGCGCCGACTCAGAGCTTCCACGACCGGCACGATGCGGCGCAGCTCCTCCTCCACAGCGACCGGCCGCGCCCCTGGGCGCGTGGATTCCCCGCCGATGTCGAGGATGTGGGCGCCCTGCTCGGCGAGCTCCACGCCGTGGGCTACGGCGGCGGAGGCGTCGAGGAACAGTCCGCCATCGGAGAACGAGTCGGGGGTCACGTTGACGACCCCCATGAGACGATACGAGGGGATCAGGCGATCGAGGGTCGCTCGGGATCTGACCCGGTCATATCCGCGGTCCCCCCGGCCAATCCCGGGCGCGGCAACGGCCGCGGAGCTTCGCGGCCTGGGCGATCGGCGGGCGTCGGGGGGATCGGCAGCTCGGGCGCGGGCGGCTCCTCGGCGCCGAACACCTCCTGCTCTGACTTGCCGTCGAGCAGCGCCAGGAACTCCTCCTTCTCGATCGTCTCGCGCTTGACGAGGATCTCGGAGATCTTCGAGAGGTCCTCTTTGTGCTCTGTGAGGATGCTCTTGGCGCGCTGGTGCGCGGCCTCGACGATGCGGCGCACCTCGTCGTCGATCTCGCGGGCGATCTCGTCGGAGTAGTCGGGCTCGGAGGAGAACTCCCTGCCCAGGAACGGTTGACCGTGCTCGTGGCCGAACACGCGCGGCCCGAGCTTCTCGGACATGCCGAAGCGCATCACCATCTGCTTGGCGGTGGCCGTCACCTTCTCAAGGTCGTTGGAGGCGCCGGTGGTGATCTCTTCGAAGACGAGCTCCTCGGCGGCGCGCCCGCCGAGCGTCATCGCCATCGTGTCGTTGAGCTCGGCGCGGGTTGTGAGGAAGCGGTCCTCCTGGGGCATGGAGATCGTGTAGCCCAGCGCCTGCCCGCGCGAGATAACCGAGATCTTGTGCACGGGGTCGGAATGCTCGAGGAAGTGGCCGACGATCGCGTGGCCCATCTCGTGGTAGGCGGTGATGAGGCGCTCCTTGGAGCTCATCACCCGCGTCTTCTTCTCGGGGCCGGCGATCACGCGCATGATCCCCTCCTCGAGCTCTTCCTGGCCGATCTCGCGCTTGCCGATACGGGCTGAGAGCAGCGCGGCCTCGTTGATCAGGTTCGAGAGGTCGGCTCCGGTGAAGCCCGGTGTCTGCCCGGCGAGCGCGTCGATGTCGATGACCTTCGCAAGCGGCTTGCCGCGCGTGTGCACCTCGAGTATCTTCGCGCGGCCCTTGCGGTCGGGGCGGTCGACGGCGATCTGGCGGTCGAAGCGGCCGGGGCGCAGAAGCGCCGGATCGAGGATGTCGGGACGATTGGTGGCGGCGATCATGATGATGTTGTCCTTCGCCTCGAAGCCGTCCATCTCCACCAGCAGCTGGTTGAGCGTCTGCTCGCGCTCGTCGTGCCCTCCGCCCAGGCCGGCGCCGCGGTGGCGGCCGACGGCGTCGATCTCGTCCATGAAGATGATGCAGGGCGAGTTCTGCTTGGCCTGCTCGAAGAGGTCTCTCACGCGCGAGGCGCCCACGCCCACGAACATCTCCACGAAGTCAGAGCCCGAGATCGAGAAGAACGGCACGCCGGCCTCCCCCGCGACGGCGCGGGCGAGCAGCGTCTTTCCCGTCCCGGGAGGTCCGTAGAGCAGCACGCCGGTGGGTGTCCGTGCACCAAGGGCCTGGAACTTCTTGGGGTTCTCCAGGAACTCCTTGATCTCGTGCAACTCCTCCACGGCCTCGTCGACCCCGGCGACGTCGCGGAAGGTGATCTTGGGGGAATCGGCCGACAGCCGCTTGGCGCGCGACTTGCCGAAGGACATAACCCGCGAGCCGCCGCCCTGGACCTGGTTGATGAGGAAGAACCAGAAGCCGAGGATGAGGACGAGCGGGAGCAGGTAGGTGAGCAGCGAGGGCCAGATCGAGGTCTTGTTGGATTCGACGTTGAACTTGGCTCCGGATTTCTTCAGTTCTTCTTCGAGCTTGGGGACCTGCTGGTCGACAAACCCGACTTCGTATTTTTCTTCTTTGTAGGTCGAGTTCAGCGTGACCGCGACCGAGTTGTCTTTGACCTTCAGAACCGCCGACTTGATCCGGTGGTAGGGGATGTCTTCGGTTATGAGCGTCCTGTAGGAGTGTTCGGGCCCCTTTTGCGTATTGGGCACGATCAGCTTCGCGGCAAAGAACGCGATGATCACCACGATGAGGATCGGGAAGGCGGCGCTCTTGAAGAATCGGCTCATAGCTTCGGCTGAGGATCGAGTGCTCTGGCGCCGCGGGTAGAGGTCGCCGCCAGTCCCCCAGGGTACCACGGAGGGGCCTTCTCCCCGCTCGTTGCGGCCGTTTGGGCGTCGCGCCGAGCCAGCCCTCCGGCGGGCTCAAATGGAGGGCCCTAGAGCTCCAATGCGGCTATATACGGAAGATTCCGAAAGCGCTCGTCGTAGTCCAAACCGTAGCCCACGACGAAGCGGTCGGGTATCTCGAAGCCGACGTAGCGCACCGG
>DATBTP010000226.1:0-10091 GCA_036559185.1 Solirubrobacteraceae bacterium
ACTCGATCCTCGATGGCATCACACGACGCTCGATCATGCAGCTCGCCGCCGACCTTGGCTACAAGGTCGTGGAGCGCAACATCGCCCGCGCCGAGCTCTACCTTGCCGAAGAGGTGTTCATGTCCGGCACCGCCGCCGAGCTGGTCCCGGTGGTGGAGGTCGACGACCACAGGATCGCCTCCGGCAAGCCGGGAGAGGTGACGCGGCTGCTCCAATCCGCGTTCGACGACGCCATCCACGGCCGCTCCCCTCGCTACCACGAATGGCTCGACGTGGTGAGCCCCGCCGTGTCGAGCGCCAACGGCTCCACCGCCGCCCCCGTGTCGGGGGTGCCGGGATCTCCGGGCGCCTGAAATGTCTCACATAGAGCTGTATGACGCCACTCTCCGTGACGGCATGGGGGGAGGCGGCATGAGCCTCACCGCCGAGGAGAAGCTGCGCGTCGTCCACGCGCTCGACGCGCTCGGCATCCACCTCATCGAGGCGGGTTTCCCTGCCTCCAACCCCAAGGAGCTGGAGCTCTTTGCCCTGCTGGCGCGCGAGACGCTAACGGTAGCTGAGATAGTCGCGTTCGGCATGACGCGCCGGCGGGACCTCGCCGCCGACGCCGACGAGGGTTTGCGCGCGCTCGTGGGTTCCTTCGCGCCCGCCTGCACCCTGGTCGGCAAGAGCTCGCCGCTTCATGTCGAGAAGGTCGTGCGGGTCTCACGCGAAGACAACCTGGCCATGATCGCCGACTCCATAGCCTTTCTGGTGAAGGAGGGAAAGCGAGCGCTCTTCGACGCCGAGCATTTCTTCGACGGCTACGAGCTCGATCCCACATATGCGCTGGACACGCTCCGCGCCGCCGCGCAGGCGGGGGCCGAGCGCGTGGTGCTGTGCGACACCAACGGCGGCTCGCTGCCCACCCGCGTCAAGCAAGTCGTCGGGGAGGTGAGGGCCGCCCTTCCAGATGTCCCGCTCGGCATCCACGTCCACGACGACTCCGGCTGTGCCGTCGCCAACACCCTCGTCGCGGTCGAGGCCGGCGCCACGCAGGCACAGGGCACCGTCAACGGCATCGGCGAGCGCACAGGCAACGCCAATCTGCTCACCATACTCGCCGACCTGCAGCTGAAGATGGGCCACGACATCCTCGCCCCCGAGCGGCTGGCGCGACTGACAGAGACCGCCCATCTGCTCGACGAGCTGCTCAACCGCACGCCCGACGCCGCTCAGCCCTACGTCGGCAAGCACGCCTTCTCACACAAGGCCGGCCTGCACGCCGCCGGCATTCGCGCCGATGCCGCCACGTTCGAGCACATCGACCCCGAGCTCGTGGGCAACTCGCGCGATGTGCTCATCTCAGAGCTCTCCGGGCGGGGAACAGTCGTCGAGAAGGCCGAAGAGGCGGGAATCGAGCTCGACGACGCCGCCGCCCAACGCACGGTCGAGCGCGTAAAGCGGCTCGAGCACGAGGGCTTCCAGTTCGAGGCCGCCGACGGCTCCTTCGAGCTTCTCATGCGCAAGGAGTCCGGCCACTACGAGCCGCTCTTTCGCCTGGAGTCTTGGCGCGTCTTGGTCGAGAAGCGCGCCGACGGGAAGGTAGAGACCGAGGCCACCATCAAGATCTGGGCGCCTCCCGGCCCCGACGGCGAGCGCTACGTTCGCACCGCCGAGGGCAACGGGCCGGTGAACGCGCTCGACCGCGCGCTCCGAGACGCCATCAGCGAGACCCACCCGCACCTGCGCGACATCGACCTCGTCAACTTCAAGGTGCGCATCCTCGACGAGGCCAAAGGCACCGGCGCCGTCACGCGAGTGCTCATCGACGCCTCCGACGGGCAGCGGGTGTGGGGGGCCATCGGTGTCTCGGAGAACGTCATAGAGGCCTCCTGGGACGCGCTTGTCGACTCGCTCGAGTACGGTGTTCAGCAGCGGTTTGGCGCGCGAGCGCCCGAGACGACATCGCTTCCTTGATCCCTCTCGCTCAGCCCGTCCTCGGAGCGCCGGAGGAGCGCTTGGTCGCCGAGGTGCTTTCCTCGGGGCAGCTCTCGCTCGGGCCTCGCGTGCCGCTATTCGAGCGGCTGTTCGCCGAGCGCGTCGCCAGCTCGTTCGCTTGCGCCGTATCCAGCGGCACAGCCGGGCTTCATCTCGCTCTCCGCGCCGTCGGCGTCCGCGACGGCGACGAGGTCATCACGAGCCCTTTCTCGTTCGTCGCCTCCGCCAACGTCGCGCTCTACGAGCGAGCTCGGCCCGTGTTCGCCGACATCGATCCACTCACGCTCAATCTCGATCCCGCCTCCGCCGAGGCGGCCGTCACGGAGCGCACGCGAGCGCTCCTACCCGTGCACATCTTCGGCTACCCCGCCGATATGCGCTCCTTCGAGGCCATCGCCACGCGTCGCGGGCTTGCAATCGTTGAGGACGCCTGCGAGGCGCTAGGCGCGCTGCACGCCGACGGCACGCCCGTGGGTGGGCGGGGGAACCCAACCGTGTTCGGCTTCTACGCCAACAAGCAGCTCACCACCGGAGAGGGGGGGATGGTCACGCTCGGCCGCGCCGACATGAAGGCACGGATCGACTCCGAGCGCAACCAGGGGCGCGCTCCCGACATGGGCTGGTTGGATCACGATCGGCTCGGCTTCAACTATCGCCTGTCGGATCTCGCCTGCGCCATTGGCATCGCCCAGCTCGAGCGCCTCGAGGGGATGCTCCGCGACAGAGCGCGCGTGGCCGAGCGCTACCGGCACGCGCTAGCGGACATCGAGGGCATCGGGATGCCCTGCGAGGACCGTCACGGCGAGCGACGCGGTTGGTTCGTATTCGTCGTACAGCTTCCGCCCGAGGTCGATCGCGGCGGCGTCGTGCGCCGGTTGCTCGAATTGGGGGTGCAGAGTAAGCCCTACCTGCCCGCCATCCATCTCATGAGCTTCTACCGCGAGCGCTTCGGCCACCGTCCGGGCGAGTTCCCGGTGTGCGAGGACGTGGCTGCTCGCTCGCTTGCGCTGCCGTTCTTCCCCGGTCTCACCGATGGGCAGATCGACCGGGTGGCTGAGGCGCTACGCGTGGCGCTCGGCCGCTAGGCCGAGGGCATCAGCCCGGAGGGGCCCCGTTCAGGCTATTCGTACTCAACGGAAGCTCGCCCGGCGCAAAATCCGGCTCTCACCCCCAAAATGAGAAACATAGCTCCACTTCTGCTTGGCACTCCGTTAATGTGTCGGCTAACGTCGCGGCGAGGTCCGGTAGATCGGATCTCTCGGCGACGCACATGGAGGTCGATCCACACGTTATCTGATCTGCACGAGTGCCGGCAGGCCACGCCAGGCCTCGAAAGGGGCTTAACGCAAAGTCTTGGACGAGGGAAGGTAGATGAGTGGCGAGGCTTCTCCCCAAACGGCATTCGATAAGTCCAGGCCGTGCATGAAGTGCCCTTCCGGCGCGGCTTGGGGAGACACCGATAAGGATGCCGCGACCCTCTCGCAGGGGTCGCGGCATCCCCGGCGGCGGCTTCGAGCTGGTTCTCGTGTCCTTCTCATGCTCGCGACCGCAACTGTCCGGCGGCGCAAAACGGCTCGTGTGCGAATCCAAATCGCGCTCGTAGACGCGGGCGCTTGGGGTGCGCGGCGGTCGCGGCTACGCCGCGACCGCCGTCTGGGCGGCCTCGCTCACCCCAACAAACGGCGCAAGAGCCAGATAACACGCTTCGTGCGCGACGCCGGGAAGCTCGGCGACCTTGCGGCGTGCCGCGTGGTGAAAGGCGATCTCGAACAGCCCCTGCGTCGCTGCCTCGGGGGCGATCCGCGGCGGGCGCCTGCGTTGGGGCGCTCCGTCGAGCAGCAGACGGGCGTAGGCGGCGGCATGCTCGTGGACGCGGCGCGCCATAGCAGGTCCCGCGAGTGGCGCATCCACGAACGCCAGTCGCGTGAAGCACGGCTCTGAGGCGAAGAAGTCGAGTAGGGCCTCGATCGCATAGCGCACGCCGGTGCGCCAATCGCTCTCGCTCGCACGCGCACGATCGACGATCGCTTGTCCCTTCGCGTGTCCTAGTTCCACCGCGGCGACAAACGCGTCGTCCTTGTTCTTGAAGTGGGCGAGAAACGCGCGTTCGGAGAGGTCCGCGTGTTCGGCGATCCCCTGCGCGGTGAGCGCCGTGTAGCCGTTGGCGGCGGTGAGTTGGGCGACCGCGTCGAGGATCCGCTCGCGGTTCAGATGGCTCATGAATCCGCGCGAGGGCCTGCCAATCAAGCTCTCATGGTCCCCTGGCGCGATCGCGAGCGTCCCCGGGGCGCGTCCCCCTACCAAACTCGCGGTCGCCTTCGACGCCGATCCTCCGTTTGGCCGGTTTGTGAGGGTTGGCGGCACCGGGTGATGCAAACGCGTCCAGCGCGCGAGCTGCGCGGCGAGGCTCTTGAGCTCGCCCGTGCGTCCCGCACGGATCGCCGCGTCGACACTCCTGAAGGCGCCGCCGGCCAGCGCGCGAGCAACGGTCGGGGGCAGTGCTGGCATCGGGCTATCTCCCCTCAGACAGCAGTCGACAAGCTCCCCATAGTCGCCGATCAATCGGTCGCGGCGCTCCAGGCCGTCGGGTTCCACGGCCGCGATCTCGACGGTGGAAAGCGCGATCGTGCCGGGGCTTTCGCGCGCAAGCCGGCACAGGCGGCCGGTGAGCGACTCCAACTGACGCGTTGCTCCGCCCGAGCGCCGCGTCGCCGCTGTGAGCTCTTTGAGGGCAGCGGGGGAGGTCGCGTCGAACGCCGCCAGCAGTAGATCCCGCCGGTCGGCGAAATGCGCGTAGAAGGTCTTGCGCGACACTTCCGCCCGCTCGATCAGGTCGCCGACGGTGGTCGCCGCATAGCCGCGCTCGCCGGCGAGATGCACCATGGCCTCGGTCAGGCGTTCGCGCTGATCGGCGGCGACCTCCTCCGGTTTCAGCCCGTGCGGACCGCGCGGCAGTCTTCCCCTCGTTCGGTCGCCATGCAAACTCACGGCCACAGCGGCTCCAATCTCGCAGGTCTGCTGCACTCATGAGCGTACCGTCGGGTTCGGCCGATGTCGAGCTTCAATGCTCGAAAGTCCAGAAGAATCCCAAATACCAACAATCGGTATTGTCCTGGCGTCTGCAAATTAGCGCCGTGCTGGGACGCTTGACGGTTAGGGGGTCGGCGGGTGTGATCTTGGTTGGCCATCGGTTGGTTGGGTCTACGCGGGTCAGCATCGCCTCGCGGCTTGCGGGGAACATTAGCTAACTTTTCAGACTATTTTACGCGAACAGGGCGGAGGGCTGGAGCGGGCGCCGCAAGCGGGAGCCGTTGGAGGGTTCGCCGCTGGACTTTCCCTAGCGCTTAAGAGACAATGCGCTACTTGGATCCTACGAAAGCTGGCTTGGTCGGATGACAGTGCCGACGTTCATCACCCTCGGTCCGGAGGGCACCTGCCATGAGAACGCGTTGCGCCGCTACCTTGCGTTCCAGGGCCTGTCCGACGCGCGTATCGTTCTGGTCGAAGACCTCTTGGAGGACGGCTTGGAGCGGCTGCGCAGCGAACCACACACCTTTCTCGTTCAATGCAGCGCCCATGTTCAGGTGCATATGGTCACCGAGCGCTACCACGAGGAGGTATTCGTGATCGATACTTTCCTCTACCCAACGAAGGAGCTGGCGCTGCTGTTGCGCACCGATGTCGAGGACCACAAGAGCCTGGGAATAGTGTCGGCCACCCGCGGCTACACCGACCTCTCGAAGTGGGAAACGATCGTCGACGAGCCCTCCAAGCCGGTCGTGGCGAGGAAACTGCTCGCGGGCGACTACGACGCCGGCCTAACGCACCACCACTACGCTCACGAACACCCCGACCGCCTTCGCGTGCGGGAGCTCTACGGCGCGGTCGACACGACGTGGGTCGTCTACGGCAAACACAAGCGCTTCAAAGGTGAGGTTATCGGCCAACGCGTCCCGGCGCTCTTCGAGTGGGGATAGTCCAGAGCGCGCGAAACGCGCGCGAAACGCCACCTCGTGCCCGAACAGGCGGTGAGTGGGTCACTACACCAACGCCATCGTACTTCTACTCACACCAGGCGAAGGAAGGCTCGAGGTGTTAATCGAATTTATCGTCGCGCGGTTGGAATCTTTGGAGCATGGCATTCACAGACTCCAGCCGGAAGAGCCCGGGAGGTCAAACTCGGGAGGTCAAGCCGGCGCCATCGGTCCCCGCGCTTGGCGCGCCCCACGCGCCATCCGCCGCCTTGCGATCACCAGCGCGTGCCTGTGCGGCACGAAGGCGATGGCGTTGCGCACGGCCCGTTCACCCCGCGGCGCCGCGGCCTCTAGGTCGACCTCGCGCAGCACCGTGCGGATGACTTGCTTCATCAGCGCTTGCGCGTAGCTTGCGGCCAGGCAGCGTCGCACGCCGCCGCCGAACGGGATCCACGTGTAGGTGCCCGCGGGCTGTTCGAGGAAACGCTCGGGCCGGAACTCGCGCGGATTTGGATAGACATCCTCGCGACGGTGCACGAGGTGCACGCACGGCGCCACGGTGGTGCCGGCGGGGATCGTATAGCCGCCGAGCTCCATCGGCTCGAGCAGCCGACGCACGACGATTGGAGCCCCGGGGCAGAGGCGCATCGTCTCCTTGATCACCGCGTCGAGGTAGGTGTCGTCTTCGCCTTCGAGAGCCTCCTCGCGCAGGCGGGCCAGCTTCTCGGGGTGGCGCAATATGCGCTCGAAGGTCCACGAGAGCAGGGTGGAGGTGGGCCCGTCGGTGAGCAAGGTAACGAGTTCGTCTCGCAGATCCTGCTCTGTCATCGGCGCACCGTCTTCGTAGCGCGCCTCCGCGAGCATCGTCGCGATGTCGTCCTCACGCACGCCCTCGACAGGCTGGTCGCGGCGGATGCGCACCTGCTCCAGCACCGCGTCCTCGACGGGTCCCATCATCTCCCTGTAGCCGCTGTCGCGCGCGAAGCGCCGCGGGCCCGCGGCGGCGAGCAGCGTGAGGCGGCGTGGGTCGTTCATCCAATCCGTGAGCCGCCCGAGGACGTCGCGAAGATGCGCCAAGCGCTCGTCGCGAGCTGGCCCAAACGCCACTCTCATGATCACCTCGAGCGTGATCTCGCGCATCCGTGGCCATAGCTCGAATGGTGTGTTGAGCGGCCAGCTCGCGAGCTCATCGCGTGTAACCTGCGCCATCATCTCCGAATAGCCCGCCATACGTTCGCCATGAAAGGGTGGCAGCATCAACTTGCGCCGCCTCACGTGCTCGGGCTCCTCCAGCAGCATCACCGAGCGCGGACCGAGCAGGGGGCCAAGGATCGAGTTGGCCAGGCCCACCCCGAGTGTCGCGTGGTCGGCGGTGAACACTCGCTTCACGTCCTCGGGGTCGGCGAGTATCACCCATGTGCCGGAATGGCGCACACGTATTGTGAATGTGTCACCAAAATGTTTCTTACAACGCTCGAGAAACGGCAGCGGACGTCTTGCCCACGCCACGGCCTGAAGCGTTGCGGGCATCCTTGGGCCCGGCGGAAGGCCGTCGCCAAAGGTAGGGCGAATCACAAGATATGGTATTGTCGGCGTCGCCATTTGGGCATGGGACACGCCAGATTTGTCAGGCGTGGGCTCGGGTTTGGGTGGGCAGAATGCACCAGTACCTTAATCGGTGAAAGGAGCGGACTTAAAATCCGCTGATCCGGGTTCGAGCCCCGGCTGGTGCTTGATTCGCCGAGAATGTTTCTCACTTTTCGGAAACCGCGGCGGGATCGGCCATTAGCTCGTCCTCCAGCTTGCACGCGGCGGCGATGAGCAGCTCGAAGAGGGCGGATGTGAACTCGGCGGGCACGTTCAGCTCGGCGCCGAGCTGTAGGTAGCGCTCGCGCACCTGCTTCACGCGGTCGGGCTGCATCATCGGGATGTCGCGCTCGCGCTTGTGGTAAGCCACTTCGCGACACACCTCGAAACGTTCGCCAAAGAGCCGCGCGATCTGCTCGTCCAGCACATCCAGTCGCGCGCGGAAGGGCTCCAGTCCGTTGCCGTCGCTCATCTCGTGCTCCCGTTCGCGGTCCCATCGCCGTCAAGGAGTCCGCTGGCAAACGCGTGGCCGCAATCCGCCAATGCCTCCAGCGAATAGCCACCCTCCTGTACGACGCAGATCGGCAGCCGCGACGCCGCCAGTACACGTCCCACCTCGGAGAAGATCGACGGTGGAAAGTTCCATGAGCCATGTGGGTCGCTCGCGACGGTGTCATAGCCGAGCGAGAGCACGAGCGCCGAGGCGGCGCCCGCCAGCTCCTCCACCGTGTCGGTGAGCGCCTGGATGTAGCTGTCGGCGTCGGGGGTGGCGGCGAACTCCACGAAGCGCTCCCGCTCGCCCGGCTCCACCACCCGCCAGGGAACCTCGGCGATCGTGGAGGCGTGCAGCGATCCGAGGCTCACGTTCTCGAGCGGAGCCACGATGGCTGAGGTACCTGTCGGGAAGTGAAAGTCGACGTCGAGGATCGCCACCGGCTTGACCCCCCCCTCGCAAAGCGCGTATGCCGCCGCGGCGGCCGTGTTGAGGTAGCAGTAGCCGCCCAGCCACGCCGGCCCGGCGTGGTGTCCGGGCGGCCGGCAGAGCGCATAGGTGAAGCGCGAGCCCGCCACGATCCGCTCCGCCGCGGTCACCGCGGTGCGCACTCCCTCGAAGGCGGTCGCCACGACGCCCGCCCACACCGGGCTGTCGGCGGGCAGGCCCGGTGGCGCCCACTCGGGCATCATGCGCGGCTCCTGGCTCTTCACGGCTCGCAGCGCGTCCAGGTACTCGCGCTCGTGCAGCACGTCGAGAATGCGCTCCACATCCACCGCCGCGGCGTCCGCCTCGGCGCTGCGGACGCGCTCGTGGCGCATCAGTCCGCTGCGCAGCTCCGCCGTGCGCCTCCCGTCGTCGTGGCCTTCGGTCCTGTTGCCGTGACGGTCCAGGATGAACGGCGCTCCGTCTCCGCCACCGACCGAGCGCTGCTCGACCATCAACAGCGAGCTCATGGCAACACTCCCGTCCGCGCTTGCGCGCGGGCACACACGCGGGTCGCCTCGCGAGGTGACGACGCACGCGCGGTGGCCCACGCCTGGCACACGTAAGGGCAAGGCAGGTCTCGAGGGGGCGCCGGGCGCACTCTCACAATAGTCTCCGCATACGGGTGCCGATGGCGGCGAAGCCGTTATGGACGTAGAACGCCTCGGTCGCCGCGAGGTGAGGGAAGCGCTCGCTCGGCAACCCCACCTCCAGTCGCCCGATGCCCCGCTTGCGCGCGTGCTCGATCAGCGCCGCCACGAGATCTCCGCCGATCGCCCGCCCTCGCCACGAGGGGTGTATCCATAGCTCCTGGATCAATCCGTAGCGGCCGGGAATGCGAACCGCGTGCTGCCAGCTCGCGCCAAGCAGGCCCGTGAGTACTCCATCCGAGTCGGCCACGAGCAGCACGCCCGCGGTCGGGTCCTCGACGAGCGTGCGCGCCGCCTCTTCCAGCGCGTCGCGGGAGGCGGGCTTACCGCCGAGCTCCAGCAGCAGGTCGCGCACCGCGCACGCCACCGCGCCGATGTCCTCGTGCGTGGCCTCGCGGACTACCCAGCTCGCGCTCGCCGACGGCCGGCCCGCCCGCGGCTGCACCGGTGTGACGCCGCTCACGTCGTCGTCCCCGCCAGAGCGGCTTGCGGCTCGAGCTCGACGACAAACGCCTCACACGAATCGCTGCCAGTCACCGTGCGCGCGATGGCGGCCATCGGCGCGCGCGCCTTTAGGAGGATCTCGTCGAACTCCTCCTGGGGGTCTGACTGCATCACGATCGCGCCGCCCGCGCCGATGGTCGTGGCGCCCGGGCGCATCACGATGGTGCGGATGACGATCGAGAGGTCGACGGTACCGTCGAGGCCGAACCAGCCGATGGCGCCCGAGTAGACGCCTCGCGCCTCTCGCTCGATGTCATCGATGATCTCCATCGTGCGCAGCTTGGGCGCGCCCGTCATCGAGCCGCCCGGGAAGCACGCGCGTACACACTCGATCGCCGACTTGCCCGCGTCGAGGACGCCCACGACGTTGGAGATCATCTGGTGAACCGTGGCGTAGCGCTCGATCACCATCAGCTC
>DATBTP010000227.1:0-7258 GCA_036559185.1 Solirubrobacteraceae bacterium
GAGCAGCGCGCCGAGCAGAAGCGACTCGGTCCACGAGAGACCGATCAGGAGATGCGCCGCTAGCGCGACGATGCCGGCGGTGATTGGCATCGCGATGGCGAGCTTGCGCAAAGGCAGATGCCACGCCCTTTGCAACATCTCGCCCTCCACCTCCAGGCCGTCTCGGAAGAGGATCACGATGAGCGCGACGAACGCGAGATCCTCGACGAAGCCCGACTGGGCTTGAAAGCTGACCCATTCAAAGCCGCCGTCTCCCACCACGAAGCCCGCGAGCACGAACAGCGCCGCGAGCGACAAGAACGAACGTTGTGCCAATCCGGAGGCGAGCGCCCCCACGATGAGCAGGGCGCCGAGGAAGGCGGCGGTTGCCTGGAAGCTTGGCATCGCTTACGCGTCCCGATCGAAACGCGCGAGGCCGTGGTGGATACCGTGTTTGTTGTTCATACGTTCGAGATAGAGATCATCGGGGGTATATTGGACAGCATCGACACTTTCGGCAGAGGCGGTGGCCAGATGGCGGCAAAAGACAGGATCGGCAAGACAGGCGAAGCGCTACTAGGCAGCGAATACATCAAACGCCTGATTGAGGACGAGCAGTTGCGCGAGAACCTGCTCTCGGCCTACGGCGCGGCGCGCAGCGCCTACGGGCGCATGAGCAACGGCAAGCCCGCCGGTAAGGCGCTCATGGAGGATCGCAAGCTGCAGCGCGAGCTCGCGGAAGCGGCTACCGCGCTCAAGGAGGCTTCGTTCGCTTTCAGGCAGCCGGCGCCGAAGCCCAAGCGCAAAGGCGGCATGGGCCGTGGACTGCTGCTGCTGCTCGTCGGCGCGGCGCTCGCGCTCGCGCTCAGCGAAAGCCTGCGCTCGAAGGTGCTGGACCTCCTGTTTGGGGCGGAGGAGGAGTTCGACTACAGCTCCACCACAATGCCGGCGACGGAGGCTCCCGCGCCGGCCGACATGCCCGCCGCGTGAGCGAGAGCGCCTCGGCATTGGACGAGCGGGCGGAGTCCGCCGGCGCGGCGAGCCGGTCGCTCTCGGGCGAGAAGGCCCAGCGGATCGTCGAGGCGATGCGCCACAGTGTCGCGCGCCGCGGCGCCGCCGGGTCCACGTTCGACCACGTCTCGCGCGAGGCGGGCGTCTCGCGCGGGCTGCTGCACTACTACTTCGGCACCAAGGAGCAGCTGCTGGTGGAGGCGGCGCGGCGCGACTGCGAGCTGCGCATCGAGGCGCTCGAGCAACGCCTCGCCGGGGCGCAAACCGCCGAGGACTTCGTGGCCCTGCTCGCGCAGAACCTGCAGGAGACCGTTCACGAGGACCCCGATTTCGTGACGCTCGTGTTCGAGCTCTTCACACTCTCGCGGCGCAACGCGGAGATCGCGCTCGAGTATGTGAGCCTGCTGGTGCGCATGCGCGAGCGCCTGGCGGGGATGCTCGCCGCCGCCCAGCGGGAAGGGGTGCTGCGCCTGCACGCGGCGCCGGAGGCGGTCGCGGACATCCTCTTCGCCATCGGCGACGGCTTCGCGCTGCGGCTGGTGGCAGAGCCCGATCGCGACTTCACGGCGTCGATCGAAGTGGGCATCGAGTGCGTGCGCTCGCTCGTCGCCGACTGAGAAGTCGATCACGCTCATATAATCGGCTGGTATGCCCATCTACGAGTACAGACGGCCTGACGGAACCACTTTCGAGGTGGTTCAGGCCTTCAGCGAGGATCCCCTCACGACCGACCCCGACACGGGTGTGAGCGTCGAGCGCGTGTTGCACGCGCCCGCGGTGCACTTCAAGGGCAAAGGCTTCTACAACACCGACTACGGCACCCGCAAGCGCCAGCGCGAGAACGCGGCATCAGCCGACAGCTCCTCCTCCGGCTCCTCCGGCGACTCCTCAGCGAGCGACGGCTCCTCCTCCGAGACGCCCTCAAAGGGGGATTCGAACGGCAAGGGCGAGGCAAAGAAGAGCGAGTCGGCCTCCAAGCCGGAGAAGAAGAGCGAGTCAAAGCCGGTCGCGGCGGCGAAGTAGGCGCTGGCCTGCCCGCGCTGGCGGTGTCGTGGCCGGCCAAGCAAGAGCGTCGGCTTGTCGTATCGGTGTTGGCGACGGCGAGACAGGCCCGTGGCGCTCAACCCGCGAGGAAGCGCGCGGCGGCCGCGCGGCGCTCGCTTTCAGAGACGCTCAGACCAGCCTCGCCGTCCGGCAGCGTCACGGCGCCGGTTGGCTTGAGCACTCGCGTAGGGGGCGTGCCGGAGATCGCGAGCGCTCCGAACAGCCCCGCGAGCGTCGGCCCGCTCATGTCTGAGATGATCGCCGGCGGCGCGTTCCAGGCGATGAGTGGGAGGCGCACGAAGCTCGAGAACGACTCCAGCCGCGACTTCATGTCGTTGAACAGCGCCTGCTGGTGTTCCTCGCGCTGGATGTCTGTTTGGTTGGGCGCGCAGAGGTTCTCGCGCGTACGCGCCAGCGCGAGCGCTTCGCGGCCGTCGAGGTGGTGGGAGCCCGCGCTCAAGCGCAGCGTGAAGCCGCCGTTTGCGGACCCCCCGTCGACGAACGAGCGCACGCACCCGCCGGTGTAGTTCACGCCGCCCATCGCGTCGATCAGCGCGGGGAAGTTTTCGAAGTTCACTTCCACGAGGTGGTTGATGGGGACGCCCAGCCACTGTTTGATCACCGAGATCGAAAGCGCCGGCCCGCCGAAGGCGTGGGCGGCGTTGATCTTCTGCAACCCGTGCCCGGGGATTTCCACCACGGTGTCGCGTGGGATCGAGAGGCGCGCGGCGTGCCCGCCGCCGGTGCGGATCAGCATGATCGTGTCCGAGCGCCCCGGCCCGGTCGTTTCGGCGCCCGGTTCCTTGCTGTTCCTGGGACGCCGATCTGAGCCGAGCACGAGGATGTTGTTGGGCGAGGTGAGCGGATAGCCCGCCGGTTCGAGCACGCTCGCCACATCCGAGGGCGGCGGTGTGCGCTCGAAGTGCGAGCTCACCAGGAAGAGCGCGAGCGAGAGCAGCAGCCAGCCGGCGATCAGCGCGAGCAGGCCGAGCAGGACGCGCCTGGGCGCGACGCGCTCGCGCCAGGCGCGGCTCTCGCCGGCCCTACCGCCAGGTCCTCCGCCCGGTCTACGTGGGCGACGTGGCCCCTTCGAGGCGAAGTCGCCCACGAGCGCGTCGCTCTCACGGCGGCCCGGCAAGCGCGGCGCGGCGCGGTAGCGCTTGTACTGGCGAGGGGTCTCATTGGGTTCGCGCTGCACGGGGCACCTATATTTGCCGCATGACCCCTCGCGAGGAGGCAGTTGCAACGGATCTGGCGCGACCTCGCCGGGGCCGGCTCGCGGTGTGCCCCACGCCGATCGGCAATCTCGGGGACGTGACCGTGCGCGTGCTCGACGCGTTGCGAGAGGCCGATGTGGTCGCCTGCGAGGACACGCGCCGCACGCGCGTGTTGCTCGATCGCTACGAGATCACGTCGGCGCTCGCGAGCTTTCACGAGCACAACGAACGAGATCGCGCGGCGGAACTCGTGAAGCGCATCCAAGGCGGCGATGTCGTGGCGCTCGTCTCGGATGCGGGGACGCCGCTCGTATCCGACCCGGGCTATGCGCTCGTCCAGGCCTCTATCGCCGCCGGGCTGGCGGTGGATGTGCTGCCGGGCCCGAGCAGCGTGCCCACGGCGCTGGTCGCCTCGGGCCTGCCGTCAGAGCGCTGGCGCTTCGTCGGTTTCCTGCCGCGCAAACGCGGCGAGCTCGAGCGCGTGCTGGGCGAGACCCAGGAGACCCTGGTGGCATTCGAGTCGCCCGCTCGTCTCGCCTCCACGCTCGGCGTATTGGCGGAGCGCCATCCCGAGCGTCCCGTGGCGGTGTGTCGCGAGTTGACCAAGATCCACGAGGAAGTCAGGCGTGGCGCCGCCGCCGAAGTCGCCGATCACTACGCGCGCAATCCCACGCGGGGAGAGATCGTGCTTGTGGTCGGCGCGGCCGCCCGCGGGAGCGTCGACCACGGGGAGGCGCTCGCGGCGCTGCATACGCTCGTGGGCGCGGGCGCGCGTGTGCGTCCGGCGGCCGGTGTGGTAGCCAAGCTCACCGGCGTGAGCGCGAACGAGCTGTATCGGGAGCTCGCGAGCTCGTGAGGCTCCTCGCGCTACGCGCCACGGCTGTGCGCCAGTAGCCTGAGACAAGCTATGTCCTTCTATGTGACAACCCCGATCTACTACGTGAACGCCGCGCCCCACTTGGGTCACGCGTATACGACGATCGCCGCCGACGTACTCGCCCGTCACCACCGCCAGCGCGGCGAGGAGGTGTTCTTCCTGACTGGCACCGACGAGCACGGCGAGCCGGTAGCCGACGCGGCGCACGCGCTCGGGGTGGAGCCAAAGGAGCTTGCCGATCGCAACTCCGAGCGCTTCAGGGCGCTCGCGCCGCGCATCGGGGCGAGCAACGACTTCTTCATCCGCACCACCGATCCCCAACACATGGCGGTCGTGCGGGAGGTGCTCGCGCGGGTGCGCGAGAACGGGCACGTCTACATGGGGACATACGAGGGTTGGTACTGCCCGAAGTGCGCCGACTTCAAGGCTGAGAACGAAGTGGACGAGGGCGAGCTGTGCCCGATCCACCACGTCAAGCTCACGCGCGAGCGGGAGGACAACTACTTCTTCGCGCTCTCCTCCTTCCAGGAGCCGCTCGAACTTCTCTACCGCGAGCAGGAGGACTTCGTGGCGCCGAAGAGCCGCTACAACGAGGCGCTCTCGTTCATAAAGTCGGGCCTGCGCGACGTGCCGCTCTCGCGCCACAAGCTCACCTGGGGCGTGCCTGTGCCGTGGGACGACGAGCACGTCTTCTACGTCTGGTTCGATGCCCTGCTCAACTACTACTCGGCGCTCTCCTACGGCCGTGACGGTCGCGACCTGACGGAGACGTTCTGGCCGGCCGACGTGCACTTGATCGCGAAGGACATCCTGCGCTTTCACACGGTGTACTGGCCCGCGCTGTTGATGGCCGCCGGGATCGAGCTGCCCAAGAGGGTGTTCGTGCACGGCTACCTGCTCATGGACGGCGAGAAGATGAGCAAGTCGCTCGGCAACGTGCTCGATCCGTTCGCCGCGATCGACCGCTTCGGGGCAGACGCGCTGCGCTTCTACCTACTGCGCGACGTGAGCTTCGGTCAGGACGGGTCGGTGTCGACCGCCTCCTTCGAGCAGCGCTACGAGTCCGAGCTCGCCAACGACTACGGCAACCTCGCGAGCCGCACGATCGCGATGATCGTGCGCTACCGCGACGGGATCGTGGGAGGGGATATAGACGACGTTCTGGCTTTGGACTTCGGTGGCCTCAACGAGCGCGTGAGCGCTCTGATCGACCGTGTGGAGCTGACCAGCGCGCTCGATGAGATCTGGCAGCGGGTGCGCAGGCTCAACCGCTACGTCGAGGAGCAGGCGCCGTGGCGGCTCGCCAAGGACCCCGCGAGCGCCGAGCAGCTCGACCGTGTGCTCGCCACGCTCGCCGAGGGGCTGCGCGTGGTGTCGGTGCTGCTGCACCCCTACCTCCCCGACAGCACAGCCAAGCTGCTCGGCGCGCTCGGCGCGCCCGAGGTCTCGCTCGCCGGAGCCGCGTTCGGCGCGGGCGAGATCGAGCGGGTCCAGGCGCTCGAGCCGCTCTTCCCCAAGCACGACCCCAACGCGGCGGCAGCCCCAAAGCCGGTAGGCGAGTCCTCGTGATCGACAGTCACACGCACCTCTATCTGTGCGAGGAGAACGACGCCGACTTGGTGGAGCGGGCGGTGGCGGCGGGAGTAGAGCGGATTCTCACGGTGGGCACGAACGGATCCTCGTGCAGGGCGGCGCTGGCGGCAGCCGAGGCGTTTCCCCAGGTGTATGCGGCGATCGGGCGCCACCCCAACGAGGCGCACGGGTTCGACGACGCCGACCTCGCCGAACTGCAGGCGCTGGCGGCGCACCCGCGCTGCGTCGCCATCGGCGAGACGGGGCTCGACTACTACCGCGAGGGGGCGCCCCGCGATGACCAGGAGCGCGCGTTCTCCGCGCAGATGGCGCTCGCCAAGACGACCGGCATGCCGCTGAGCATCCACACAAGAGCGGCTGAGGATGACACGCTCGCGATGCTCGCCGTCCAGGCCGATGGCGTGAGCGTGGTGATTCACTGCTTCTCGATGCCCGATCGCCTGGGGGAGTGCCTCGACCGCGGCTACATGATCTCCTTCGCGGGCAACGTCACCTACAAGAGCGCCGGCGACCTCGCCGAGGCGGCGCGCGAGGTGCCGGAGGAGCGCCTGCTGATCGAGACCGACGCTCCCTACCTCACCCCCCAAGCCGTGCGAAAGCACCGCAACCAGCCCGCGTACGTCACGCACACGGCAGCCTTTCTGGCGGAGCTGCGGGGCGTCTCGACGGCGGAGCTGGGCGCCGCGGTGGAGCGCAACGCGGCGCGCGTGTTCGGGTGGTGAGGGCCGCGCCAGGGCCACGCGCGCGCGCGAGGGGCGGTGGCGGGCGAACGTCCGCCACCGGACGCCCCGCGAAGGACCTGGGCCAGAACTTCCTGCGCGACCCCAACATCCTCGCGGTGATCGGAAGGGAGGGCGAGCTCCGTCCCGACGATGTCGTGCTCGAGGTGGGGGGAGGCGAGGGCGTGCTCTCGGCCTACCTTGCGCCGCGAGTCGGGTGGGTGCACGTGGTGGAGATCGACGAGCGGCTGCGCTCCACGCTGGAAGCGAGCGTCGCCGGCTTTCAGAACGTAACCCTTTGGTGGGGAGACGCGATGCGCGCGGATCTGGCCGCGATGGAGCCCGCGCCCACCAAGACGGTCGCGAACCTGCCATACGGGATCGCCGCGGGGCTACTGCTGCGTACGATCGAGGAGCTTCCGCGCATCGCGCTGTGGGTGGCGATGGTGCAGCGCGAGGTCGGCGAACGGCTCGCGGCGGCTCCGGGCAGCGGCGCATACGGGGTAAGCTCGGTGCTGGCCCAGCTCGCCGGCGAGGTGAGAGTGGTGAGAACGGTGCCGCGAACCGTGTTCCGACCGGTCCCCAACGTCGACTCGGCGCTCGTGAAGATCGTCCGGCGGGGCCCCGCCGCGCCGCCCGGCGTGCGCAGGCTGGTGGGCGCCGCGTTCGCCCACCGTCGCAAGACGCTGGCCGGCGCGCTGGCGCTGTCGGGGATCGCTGTGGGCAAGCCAGCAGGGGGGATTGCTGTGGGCAAGCCCGCAGGGGGGATTGCTGTGGGCAAGCCAGCAGGGGGGATTGCTGTGGGCAAGCCAGCAGGG
>DATBTP010000228.1:0-12721 GCA_036559185.1 Solirubrobacteraceae bacterium
CATACGAGCGGGAGACATCCTGGCGTGAGAGCCTGCGGGCCGGCCTGGCCGCCCTGTTGACATTCATCGACGAGGAGCCCGAGCTCGCGCGGCTGTGCGTCGTGGACGCGCTCGGCGGCGGTCCGCGGGTGCTCGAGGAGCGCTCGCGGGTGCTCGCTCAGCTGCGCAAGGTGATCGATCGCGGCCGCGGCACCGGGGCGAGCAGGCGCGAGCCTCCGGGTGTTACAGCCGAAGGCGTGATCGGCGCGGTGTTCGCGGTTATCCACACGCGGCTGCTCGAACGCAGTGCCAAGTCCTATATCGGGCTGCACGGCGCGTTGATGAGCATGATCGTGTTGCCCTACATGGGCGCGCGCTCCGCCAGCCATGAACTCTCCCGGGCCGCACCGGAGGTGAGCCGGAGCGCCAGGAGCGAGCGTGGCGTTGGCAAGGACCCGATGGCAGGACTGGAAATGCGCCTCACCTATCGCACGGTGCGCGTGCTGACGGCGATCAAAGAGCACGCGGGTGCGAGCAACCGCGAAGTGGCGACCGGGGCTGGGATCTCCGACCAGGGGCAGATCTCAAAGTTGCTCTCGCGTCTAGAGGGCCTTGGGTTGATCGAAAACGTTGACCAAACCCAAGCCAAGGGAGCACCAAACGAGTGGTGCCTCACCGAGCGCGGTGAGCGCGTGGAGCGGGCCACTAGACCGATGTGAGCGGACGCCGGGAGGGCCGCGACTGTTGTGTCGCCCTCCCGGCGCGCGCGGCGCGCGCCGGGCGGCGCGGCGCGCGCTGCTCTACCTTTGAAGCTAGAAGAGCGCACGCACGATGCCCACAACCAGGGGGTGAGCGCTGGTGTTGTGGAAGGGACACAGAGAGCGCCGCAGGGGTCACGAGGCCAAGGATCTGCTGGCCGCCGCCGGAGGGGTGTTCGACCGCTCGCTAGACCCTCGGCAGACGATGCGCGCCATCGCGGGGGTGGCGGTGCCGAGGATCGCCGACATGTGCGTAATCGATCTACTAGGCGAGGATGGCGCGATCGGCGACACGATGGCGCTGGCCGAGCGCGAGGAGGTGGGCTCGCGCTTTGAGCTGTTGAGGACCGCCCATCCGCTCGACCTCGATGGGGAGCATCCGGTAGCGCGCGCGATTCGCACTCGCCTGCCGGTGGTGGTGGGTGGCTTGAGCGATACGTCCACGCTCGAGCGAATCGCGCCTGAGCCCGAGCTTCGCGAGTTCCTGCGCTGGAGCGGCCATCGCTCGATGGTCGCGACGCCACTGATCGCTCGCGGCCGCCTGCTGGGTGTCCTCTCCTTCTACCATCTGCGCGAGGGCGCTCGCAGCGAGCGGGAGCCCCTCGCGCTGGTCGGCAGCCTCGCCGATAGGGCCGCGACCGCGATCGACAACGCCAACCAATATGTTGCGCGCACTCACCTCGCGCGAACGCTGCAGCGCAGCCTGCTGCCGGAGATGCTGCCGGTGCTCGACGGCGTAGTGCTTTCCTCGGCCTACCATCCGGCGGGCGAGGGCAACGAGGTGGGCGGCGATTTCTACGACGTGTTCACCACCCCGTTCGGCTGCTGGTTGGTGGTGGGCGACGTGTGCGGAAAGGGCCCGGAGGCCGCGGCGGTGACGGCGCTCGTGCGCCACACGATACGCGCTTTCGCGTTTGTGCGGCCGAGCCCCGCGCAGGTGCTTGGCGCGGTCAACGAGGTGATGCTCGGCCACGCGCTCTCGCAACGCTTCGCGACGGTGGTGGTGGCGCGGGTCGACCTCGCCTCATCGCCGGTGAGGGCGGTGGTGGCAGGCGCCGGTCACCCGCCGCCGGTGCTGCTGCGCGCCGCCGGCGCGGCCCACTGTCCGCAGGTGCGGGGCACGATGCTCGGCGTGCGCCCGGGGTCCAACGTGATCGACATCGACATCGAGCTCGACCCGGGTTCGACGCTCGTGCTCTACACCGACGGACTGCTGGACGCTGGCGCGCCGCGGCACGGACTCACGCCCAAGGAGCTTTGCGCCTTGCTGGTCGAATACGCGGGCTCGGCGCCGCAGCTACTCGTGCAGCAGCTGGAGCGCCTCGCGCTGTCGACCGGCGCTGGACGCCTGCGCGATGACGTGGCGATCGTCGCGGCTCGCGTGGAGGGGTGAGCCGCGAGCTGTCCTCTTCGGTGAAGGCGGTCGGAAGGGTGGGGGTTGTTGCGTGCGCTCTTCAAGAGTTATGCCCTGCCTTTCGAGCTCGCCGCTGGCGGTTCGATCGCGAGTGGGCTGTTCGCGATCCTGCTGATACTCGCGTTGCGCGCGCGTGCGCGTCAGCGACGGCGCTACGTGCGCCTGCGGCTGATCCCCTATCGTGGCGAGGACTGCACCGCGGAGGGGATCGTGAGCATGTTCGAGGCGCTTCACAGGCGGCTGGTGCGCCGCTGGTGGCGCAGGCTCTTTGGCGGTCAGCCCTCGGTAGGGTTGGAGGTTCACTGCGATCGCGCGGCGTGGCTGTCGATCACGTGCCCCGAGGGCTGCGAAGCGCGGGTGCTGGCGGCGTTGCGCATCGCCTATCCGAATGTGCGATTGGAGGATTCGGCCCCCACGCCTGGGTTACCTCCGTGCCTGCTGCGTTTGAAGAAGCAGGCCTCCTTCACCAAGCGCGCAAAGCGGGTCGACCGTTTCGAGCACGAGCGTCTAGCGGGGGTCAACCGTCTGCTCACGACGATGGCGGCGTGTGGGGCGCCGGCGTATGTGCAGTTCGCGCTCACGCCTGTGCCCGCTTGCTTTGAAGGGCACGCCAAGCGCGCCTACAAGCGCCACGAGAACCGTCTCTCCCGCGAGCGCAAGCTGAAACTGCCACCGCTGGACCCCTCGCGCGTGGAGGTCGCCGAGCTGATGGGGGGACTTCAGGTGCAGCACCGGCCGCTGTTCTTCGCCGACGTGCGTGTCGTCGCGGCGAGTCGTGGCATTTGCGAGCAGATCGCCTCCGAGTTGCGCGCGGCGCGCGCGGAGAACCATCTTGTGGAGCGCGGCACCGCGGTGCGCCACGGCTGGTTTGGCCTTTACACGCGCAGAGTGCTCAGAGGCGAGGGCAACACGATGCCCTCGTTGCGCAAGAGCGTGTTTGCCTCGACAGAGCTCGCGAGCCTGTGGCATGTGCCCTCGCTTGACTACTCCACGGTCCCCTTCGCGCGCAGCCCATTGCCGCTCGCGCCCGCGCCGCCGGCGATCCTGCGTACTTCGCGGGCGGGAGATGGGAGCTTGCGCGACGCACACGGAATGGTTTCGATCCACCCCCAACTGCGCCGGCTCAACACAGCGGTGCAGGGCGCCTCGGGACAGGGCAAGTCGAGCTATCTGGTGGCGAGCGTCGCCGAGGACCTGCGTCGCGAGGAGTGTGCGGTGATCGTGATCGACCCGAAGGGGGAGATCGCCGAGGCGGTCGTGAGCCTGGTGCCCGATCAGCGCAGGTGTACGCTGCTCGACCTCGGAAATCCCACGTGCGGTTTTCATCCGCCCACGGTGGACGCGGCGGCGAGCGAGTTGGAGCGGCTGCTGGACTCTCCGCTGGTCAAGGGCGTGCTGCTGAGCGGCTCGCCACGAGTGAGCTTCGACGAGCTGATCGCTAACGGCGACGTGCTCGTTGTGAAGGGCGCTGTGGGGAAGATTGGCGCTGTGAACACAAGCGTGTTGATGCAGTTGCTGCTGGCGATGCTCGGGGCCGCGCTTGCGCGCCGCCAGGATAGCGGCGCTTCGGCGCGAGGACGGGCGGTGGCGCTGAAGGTAGACGACGCGCCGCTTGTGCTAAACCGTAGCTTCGCCGACACGATGGCGCTCAGTCGTTCGGCCGGATTGGAGACGGTGGCGTGCTGGCAAACTGGTGCACAGTGGAGCGACCGCGACCTGCGGCGTCGCCTGGATGTGCTGTTTGCCCACCGTGTCTACTTCGCCACTTCCTCCGTGGAGGACGCGCGCGGCGCGGCGAAGCTGACAATGGCTGAGTTCTCCGACATCGTGCGCCCCAACACCCGCAGTCTCTCGGCTTTGGGGCATCCTGACGTGCGCCTGCACATGCCCCGGCATAGCGCCGTAGTGAGCTGGGTGACGCCCCAGGGTCGTCAGGCGCCGTTTGTGGCGCACACGCTCCCGACGAGGGTGGACGAGCGAAGGGTGGCTCATCACGTAGCGCGCCAGGCCGAGCGAGGCAGGCTTGTCGATGGCTCGCCTAATACCGTCTATGCCGACAAAGCGGCAGATTGCGATCTATGAGATGCCCAAGAAAGCGTCAGAAACAATTCAACGGAACTTTGGAGCTTCCCTTGACAGTGACGAGGTACGCATTGAGAATGGCCGCCAGGCCCATCTTGCGGGTCTGAACGACACGGAGACGGGGCGCTCTGACCAGGGACGGGCGCCTCTGAACCGGGCCAACCACCCCCCCGGAGGAGCCGGATGGGAGTGTCGGCCGGCACCCTCCCGGCTCGACTCCCACCGGCTCTTCCTCTGCGCTTCGGACCATACGTCCCCGTGACGCACCGAAGCGAAGGCGAATCTTGCAAGGTAAGGACGGCGGTCAGCTCGACGGATTGCCGAGTCGGAAACAAGAGAAGTGAAAATACTTCCAAAGAATTGACGGATCGAGTCCCGTCTGGGACGATTCCCCGGTCGCTCGAGCGCAAAGCGACGTGGCCAGACGCGGGACGTCTTGCGGACTAGCGTCCCAGTGGCCGGCCTCCCCCCGGGGCCGGCCGGGGCGCGACCGTTTGGAAGCCGGAAGAGGCCTCCCGGCTCCGGTCGCCCACCCGGCCGGCCCCGTCTGTTTATCGGGGAGCGGCGACCTTCGGCGAGTGCGCACAGGCATTCCGCGCGAGCGGACGGTTTCGAGCGCGCGACTTGTTACAAGCTGGAAACGGCGACTACCGAGTCTTGACAGCTAGCCCGAACTGTGTAAAGATCACGGCTAGTCCAATATTTGGGAACTAGATGTTGGTGCCGACGACTGTTCGGCGAGATGAGATAAGGCCGAGCCGTGGTTGGGTTTGTCATCACGAGTGCGAGTGGAGGGAGCTCAAGACTTCCCAGGACCGAATGGGCGGACCAGGGAAGAGGGTCGGTGGTCTGCGGCGATCTCTACCGCGCCACCGAGCGAGTTCGGGGTGTGGCGCTCTCGCGCCTATGTCCGAGCGCTAGACCGGCGCGGCGGTGCGTGTAGAGGCCATCAAGGCCACGCCCGCCGCGCGCGGTCCCCTAGCGGCTGGACGCGATCCGGCTGGACGCGATCCCATAGGCGCTCTCTCGCGTCGGTCACCCGGCCAGGGCGCGTTCCTATATGGGGTTAGCGGCGCGGCGTCTTGTTGCCGTCGAGGCTGGACGCGATGCCCCTGAGCAGCAGTCCGGGCCGGACCTCTAGCCGCCTAGCCAGCTTCAGCACCGTGCGCAGGTTGGGCTCTCTGCCGCCGTTCTCATAAACGCTGATAGCCGCACGATCGACTTTAGCGTCGAGCGCGAGCCGCTCCTGGGACATCTCGGCGCGCAGGCGGGCCCACCTCAGGTTCGCGCCGAACAGCGCCGCGGGATCGCTTGCCGCGCCGTCTTCGTAACGCGGACCGCCACGCACCGTCTCGCCCGCCCCCACTTCACGCAGCAGGTCGCCGGGCTTTACCCCGAGCGCCGCGCAGAGGCGCAAGAGCGTTGCCATGTCGGGCGCGCGCTCGCCGCACTCTAGGCGGCTGATGGCGGCGCGATCGAGCGGCGCCGCGGAGGACAGCTGCGCCTGCGTCAGTCCAGCTCGGTCGCGTGCGCGTCGCAGGTTGCGACCGAATGCCACGATCTGCTCGGCAATGTCGGCTCTGTCTGTCCCAGCCATGGCCGCATCATTCATGGCTGATTACAAAAGAGCCACTGAATAAATAACACAATTTCCCGGTCGTTCTCCAAAGCGGAGACTCAGCGCACACCTGCACCCATGAACGGACGCAGAGCGATCTCACAGGCGATGTCCAACATCGAGGTCAGGTCTCTGGCCCGTTCCTCGGCCACACACACGAAACACAGCTCGAGCAACGCGCATGCCGTGGCCTCGACCGCAATCGCCGACGGCGAGCGACCGTTGTGGCTCAGCTCGAGCCCCGGCTCGAGCATTGCCGCATAGCCGTTCATACCCTCATACGCCACCGTCGCCGCCTTCGGGCTCGCGGTGAGCGCGTCGATGAGCGCCAGATGCGCGTAGGAGGGCTCGGACGCAAGGAACGCGAGCAGGGCAGCAACTCCCGCGCGAACCGCATCCGGCCAGTCCGCATGAGATTCATAAGTCCGCTCGACGATGGCCAGCGCCTTGCGATGACCGATCTCATAGGCCACGAGGAAGGCGTCGTCCTTGCCCGAGAAGTGCTCGTAGAACGCTTGCACCGACACCGCCGCCTCGCGCACGATCTCTGGGATCGTGATCGAGCCGTAACCCTTCGCGGCGGACAGGTTAGCTAGCGCGTCGAGGATCCGCTCGCGCTGGTTGTGTACAACGAAGCTGCGCGACACGTTGCCCTCGCCGCGCGGCAGCCCCCTGCGTTCGACCGCGCGCGAGCTGAGCGAGAGGGTCCCGGGGGCTCGGCCACCCACCGCCGAGGGCGCCGCCGCGCCAGGTGCGCGAGCCGCGGCGCGAAGGCGAGGCATGAGGGCATAGCCGCCTGCCCACGCGGCGACTTGCGGCGCCAGCTCCAGCATCTCCGACTTGCGCGGGCGTCGCACCCGCGCGCCCCGACGAGCCCTCGCGTAAAGGATGCGCACGATCGCCCCTACGATCGTTCTCGCGCGCAACGCCCCCTCGAGCGGCTCGTCGCCCAGCGCCTCTTCGAGCGGCTTTGCGATCCCCTCAAGCGTCCGCTCGCGGAGAGCCATGCCAGCCGCACCGGCGGCGGTGAGCTCCGCTGCGATAACCCTGAGCGCGGGCGGGCTCTCGCGCGCCAGCTCGAACAACTCTCCCACGAAAGCCTCGACCGTCTCGCCCTGCTGCGCGCCCTCGGTGGCGCGCTCCACACGCCTCACCCATTCGTCGCTCACCTCGCCGCACATCGCCAAGAAGCACGTGTGCTTGTCTTCGAAGTGCTCGTAGAAGGTCTTGCGTGACGCCACCGCCTTTGCGATCACGTTCGCCACGACGGTCTCTCCATAGCCCTGCTCGCCGATACACGCGAGCATCGCCTCGATCATCCGACCGCGCGGGTCCGCCGCGACCTGTGAGCCCTTGCGGGTCTTCGGCCGCGCCGGCTTGTGGCGTGGCGCGGTCTCGACTGTGGGTCGGTTGTTTCTCTCCACTACTCGCATTGTGACGCTCCGGAGCAATTCATGCGAACTGCTCATTTTAACGTCTAGCTCTTGTCAGGACGGGTCTTTCCGCACCCCCGCTCGCTCGACGAGCGATTCTCGGCCAGCTTTCTGAACCTCGACCGTTGGGCGCGTCCAGGTCTCCGAGGACCCCTAAGGGGTTCTCGGAGATTCAAAATGATCCGTGGTTCTGTGCGTGTCCACGGCTTGACGCTCGGTCGGAACGGCCCTACAAGCCCTCCACACAGCCCACCCAAGAGCGTGCCGTAACGGCACGCTCGGATCGACCGTCAGGAGTCAAGCTATGTCATCCCTCACGGCACGCCCGCGCCCCAACGGGGGCCGAGTTCGACACCAATCGCCGGCCGGCCACGCTTCTCGCCGCGCGCCAATCCTTCGCCCCATCCGCGGGCGACGGCCGTCGACTCCCCCATTGCCGCCTATCTCGACGAGGCTGGTCGCCGTCGTGAGCTGGTGGCTCTCCCGGGCCAGGGCGGCAGCACGCTGGTGCTCGACCGCGACGCCGCCACGCTCTGCGATCGGAGGTTGCTGGCGCACCTGGCCCGCGACGAGCCCGCCGGGAACGCCGCGCTCGTTTGCGCACGCTACCTGGAAGATGCGAACGGGCGCTGGTGCAGGCGTGTGCAGGCGCGGGATCTACTGGTCGACCCGCTCGACCCCTCCCATCACGGCTCACAAGCGCTCGACGGGCTCGATCCGCCCGACGAGCCGGTGGACGAGAAGGGCGTTGTCTACCGCCTCCTACCGCTCCCCGGCGAGCGCTCCGCCGCCCAGCTGCGCTGGTGCCGGCGTCCTGGTGGCGTCCCCGACTCGGATTTCGAGCAGGTCGCTCTGCGCGAGGTCATAGCGGTATTCGAAAGCTACGAGCCGATGCGTACGCTCACTGAAGAGGCGCTCGCCCGCCAGAGCGATGAGCCGAAACTTCTCGTAACTCGCCTGCGCAGCGAATTCGAGCGGCTATGTGCAAGCCCTATAGTGCTCAACCGCGGCCTGCGCGAAGCGGTGCTGAACGCAATCGACGCGCGTGGCCTGAGCATGAGCGAGATAGCCGTTCGCTGCGGCATGGTCAAGCGCGACAGGCACGGAAGGACCAGCGGCGAGACAAGCTGGGTGGCGAGGCGTATCGGCGTTATGCCCGAAGGCGGGGAGACCGAGGTCACGCCCTGGGTGCACATCGAGGTGCTTGCCCTCATCGCCCGCAAGGGCCTCGGCATCAGCCCGCGTGAGGTAGAAGTCCAATGAACTACCGTCGTGCGGCAAAGGCGGGTTAGGCCCCGCGATGAGGCCTCGCCCGGCTCCTTCGTCGGCGCTCGTCGATTTCGAGGGCCGACGGCTCGACGGCGCGATCCTCGTCGTGGAGGAGAGCGAGCGGATCGGCGGCGAGTTGGTGGAGCAGCTACGTGCCGACGGCTACCCGGCCTTGCACGCTCGCACCGCCGAGCACGCCCGTGTGCTGGCGCGCGGCCAACCGATTCGCGCGATCGCGCTTGGTGCGCTCGACGCGCCCCGCGGCGCGCTCGACCTCCTCGAGGAGATCCGCCGCCCGAGCGACCGCTGGCGGATCGCTCGCGAGAGGGAGTGGGAGGAGCAGCTGCCCGTCATCGTCCTCAGTCCGGGAGCGACCCAGCTCGACCTTCTCCGCGCGTTTGAGACGGGCGCGGATGACTTCATCGCCCACCCCGCCCGCTACCTAGAGCTCCGCGCTCGCCTGAGGGCGGTCCTGCGACGCGCCGAGCGAGCCACATCGGGACGGCTCCTACGCGCCGGTCAACTGGAGATCGACACGGCGGCGCATCGCGTCCGGTTCGCGGGCGCGGCGGTCGAGCTGTCTCGGCTGGAGTACGAGCTGCTCGTCCATCTCGCTCGCGACCCCCGCGCGGTGTGTTCCAAGCAAGAGCTGCTGCGCACGATCTGGAGCTCTCGTCGGTCGGAGTCGAGCGTGCGTACTGTCGACAGTCATGCCAGTCGCCTGCGCCGCAAGCTTGACGCGGCGGGAGCTAGCGGTCACGTTGTGAACGTATGGGGGGTCGGCTATCGCCTGCTCTGAAACTGAAGGAGGGCGCGTCACCCCTCGCCCGCTTGGCGGGGCAGAAATTTTTCCAGTAACGGCGGGCCAGATCGCGGTTTTTAGGCGATGTGCGCCGAGAACCGTCGCAGCCGCCGCGTAGCTTCGATCCGGGCGAGCCAAACAGCAAAGGAGAACCTAATGTCGTATTCGAATATTAACCGCGTCGTCATCGTTGGTCGGCTCACAAAGGACCCCGAGCTGCGCGCGCTCCCGTCGGGATCGACGGTCTGCGGCCTACGCCTCGCCAGCAACACATTGCGCAAGAGCGCCGACGGCGAGCACATGGAGAAGCCGAACTTCTTCGACGTGAGCGTGTTCGGCGCGCCGGGTGAGACAGTTCACCGCTACATGAGTCGCGGTCGCCGCGTGGCGATCGACGGGCACTTGGAGTGGAGCGAGTGGGATACGCCCGAGGGCGTCAAACGGCAGGCGGTGGAGATCGTCGCCGACAGAGTCCAATTCCTCGACGGGCGGGGGCCGCAAGGCGGCGCTGAGGGCTCGAGCGAGGGCACGGGCTCAAACGACGACGCGCGATCGGGCGAGGACGAGCACTCCGACGCGGCCGTGGAGGGCGGGGAGCGCGAGCTTGTGGGTGTCGGCGCCCACGGCATCGACGACGACCTCGTGTTCTAAGACCGCTGGCCTCCCCCGCGGTGGGGTGCTCCTAACCGACACCCCACCGCGGGGAGCCCGACGGCGGTTGATCCGCAATCGAGGCATCGCCGCACGCACGGCCTGTCGGGGATAAGCGCGCAGGCACGCGGACGCGTAAACTGCCGGCCGCGGCCCGGTCCTCGACGGCGGCCGCGATCAGCCCAGCACCTAAGCCCACAAGGAGCCCTGTTCGGTGCCAGTCAACACCAAAGCGATCGGCAAGTCATACCCGCCCACCACCTACGCGGTGGGGCGAGAGAAGATCAAGGAGTACGCCCGCGCTGTGGGCGAGACCAACTCGCTTCACCTCGACGAGCAGGCCGCGCGCGACGCCGGTTACGCCGACGTGGTGGCGCCACCGATGTTCGCTGTCGTATACAGCTCTGCCTCGGTTGCGCCCTCGCTGTTCGACCCCGATGTGGAAATGAATTTCGCGATGATGGTCCACGGCGGGCAGGAGTTCGAGTGGGGTCCGCTGGTGGTGGCGGGCGACGAGGTCACCACCACCGCCTCGGTCAAGGACATCTCAGAAAGCGATGGTCGCGGCTACTACGTGTTCGAGTCGGTATCCGTCAACCAGCGCGGCGAGCGGGTGTGCCGCGGAACCTGGACCAACATCGTCAGAGGAGTGTGACTATGGCTGGCATTTCGTTCTCAGAGGGAGCGCAGGTTCCCGAGGTGCGCGTCACGCCCGACAAGTACCTCACCGCTCGCTACGCCGGCGCCTCCGGCGACTTCAACCCGATTCACATCGACGAGGAGTTCGCGCGCGCGGTCGGCCTGCCCGGCCGCATCCTGCACGGTCTCTGGTCGATGGCGCAGGTCGCGCGCGCGCAGACCGAGGCCGCGGGCGGACCCGCCACGCTCAAGCGGCTGTCGGTGCAGTTCCGCGGCATGGGCGTGCCTGAGCAGGAGGTCGTCGTGACGGGCACCGTGCGCGAGGTGTCCGGCAGTCGTGTGATCGTGGACACCGTTGCCGAGCAGGCGGGCAACCAGATCATCCGCAACGCGCAGGCGGAGCTCGAGATCTGAGCCGCCGAGCTTGGTAGGCGCTGTCCGGCCAGCGCGGGCGGCGCCTACAATCACTCCCATGCTCACTCCCCGACAGGAGCAGATCCTGTGCAAGGTGGTGGAGGACTATCTGCGCAGCGGTCAACCGGTGGCGTCCAAGGCGATCGCCGCCGATCCGGGCCTTGACTGCGGACCCTCCACCGTCCGCAACGAGCTCGCGCTGCTCGAGGAGCACGATCTGCTCGCCCACCCGCACACGTCGGCCGGACGCGTGCCCACCGACGCCGGTCACCGCTACGTCGTGGACAAGCTGCTCGGTTCCGGCCGCCGACCGAGGTCCTGCTCGCTCTCACTTTCGCTGGCGCGGCGCGAGGCGCAGGAGGCTATGCGGCTCACGAGCGCCGCCATATCGCGGGTCACGAGCCTGCTCGCGGTGGTGTCGGCTCCGTCGCTCAACACAGCCACTATTCGCCACGTCGAGGTACTGGAGCTGCAACACCAGGTGGTGATGGTGGTGGTGATCACCTCCACCGGGGGCGTGTCGAAGATGCTCACCACCTTCCACGGGCCCGTCGATCCTGGACTCGTAGGCTGGGCGGGCGAATACCTCAACGAGCGGCTCGTGGGCTACGGCTTGGGCGCGCGCATGCTCTCCAAGCGCCTCGACGATCCCGGCATCGGCGTCAGCGAGCGAGCGTTCGTGGGGAGGCTCGCCTGCGCTTTCGGCAACCTAGCCTACGAGTCCGAGGACACGCTGTTCGTCGACGGCGCCGCCCACCTACTCTCCCAGGGCCGCACACACCACATCGGCGAGATCAATGAGCTGATGGAGTTGCTCGAGCGCCGCGTCGCACTGTTGCGAGTGTTGAGCGCCGCGCTCGGCCAGTCCGATGTGTATGTGCGCATCGGACGCGAGAACGAGATACCGGCAATGCATTCGGTGGCGCTCGTGGCCGCTGGCTACGGACCCGCCCGGCGCAAGCTCGGCACCGTGTCGGTGATCGGGCCGGTCCACATGGACTACGCGGGCGCGATCGCAACCGTGCGCGAGGCCGCGCACGAGCTCTCGAGCTTCGTCGAAGACGCATACGCCGAGCGCTAAGGCTAGCCGCGGATGAGTACAACTACGCCCCGCGATCCCTACGAGGTGCTCGGAGTGCCCCGAGACGCCGCCGAGCGCGACATCAAGAAGGCGTTCCGCGGGCTGGCGCGCGAACTGCACCCCGACGTCAACGCTCACGACCCGCTTGCCGAGGAGAAGTTCAAGGAGGCCGCCGAGGCCTACGAGATCCTCTCCGATCCACAACGACGCGCGACCTACGACCGCTACGGTCATGACGGTCTGCGCTCCGGCGGCTACGCTCCCAACTTCGACGGGTTCGGGTCGATCGGAGACCTCTTCAACGCCTTCTTCGGCGGCAACGCCTTCGGCTCATCGGGGTCGGGGTCAGCGCCCGGCGCAGACGTCTCCGTGAGTGTTGAGGTGACGCTGCTGGAAGCGTTCGCAGGCAACACGATCGACGTGCGCTTCGAGACGGTCGACCGTTGCGAGCACTGCCACGGTAACGGCGCTGAGCCGGGCACCCCGATCGAGCGCTGCCCGCGCTGCGAAGGCGCCGGTCAGGTGCAGAGTGTCACCCGCACCCCGTTTGGGCAGATGATGCGCACCATGCTCTGCGGGGC
>DATBTP010000229.1:0-4242 GCA_036559185.1 Solirubrobacteraceae bacterium
CCCGTGATGCGGCCGAGAAACACTCCTTCGGGGCTGAACTCAGCCACGCCGCCTCCGGTGGCGACGTAGATCTCGCCTGCGAAGGTCCCGGCGGTGCTGTCGTCCACCGCGACGGCGCCAGCTGTGAGAGGGGCGCCACCCGGAAGGGTAAGCTGGCGCACGAGGGCATATTTGCCCCTTTTGACGCCTTCTTCTTCAGGGCGAAACACATACACCGCGCTCCCGTCGCCGGCGCCGGCGATGAGATCGCCATTGAAACCGGAAACAGCCATGGCGCCCAAGCCGAGTTCGGGTGAAGGCGCGGTCACCTGGCCCACATGTTCTTCTTCGCCGCCAGCCTGTGGTTCAAAGATTTCTATCGGGCCGGTACCGGAGGTGAACACGTCGCCGGTCGCCCAATCTCCCGCACTCGTCGAATGATCGACCGCCACAGCACTCACCGCGAACCCAGGCGGCGCCTTTTCACCCGTCCAGAACTTCTGAAAGGTCGCGCATGCCAAGCTGGCGCACGAACCCGCTGCGAACACGCTCACACCGGTCGTCCCGTTGAAGGAGCTCTGTCCGAGATACATCTCGGTTTCGGTCCCCAGCGGGCCAAACGCGACCCCCGTAGGCCCTGAATCGAGTTCCGGCGTCAGCGGCAGCTGCGACACGAATTCGTACTGCCCCGGTTTCGACGGTGAGGGGCCCCACTGATCCACCTTGGATTGGGCCGCGCCTTCACCCTCGATACGTTCGAAAACATACAAATCGCCCGAGTTCGCCGTCATCGAGTTGATCTCCTCGAGCCCGCCAGGCGCTGGGACCGGTTCGCCGCCCGGCCCGACGCTGGGAACTGCGCGGATCGCCGATTCGTAGAAGTGCGTGGTCCGCGCGAGGGCGGGCGCCGCGGCGAAGCTGAAGGCAAGAGCCGCGAACAGCACGGCGAGGGACCCTTGCGCAGGGGGGTGAAGAGAAAGCACGCCTCGGACTCCGTTGCGAGGAAGACCGCGTCGCGGTGTGATGGCCGTCGACGCGGGTGTCGCCGCGATCGTCATCGGCACTCGCGGGGCGTATGACCTCTGGATCTTCTCGCTGGTGCTGCTTGGGCTATCGCTGGGGGTTGCCGTGAGGACCCTGCGCTTCCCCGGGGCCGAAGACACTGGCCCCTGCGTCGCGGACATTCTCAAGACGTCCGAGTGCAAGGACGAGCGCTCACTCGAAGAGTGGCTCCTCAATGACCTTGCGGAGGACTTCGAGATCAACGACCAAGCTCTAGCGCGCAAAGCCCCGCTGTTCGATCGGGCAGTGACGCTCCTGGTGCTCGCCATCGTCGTGGAGCTGGCGGGACGGTTAGTAGGATGAGCGCTATGGAGCCATCCGCCAGCAGCAGGCCACCCGCCTCCGAGCCCGTGACCGCGGACGCCGCCAGGACAAAGGCCTACGGTAACCGCCACTTCAAGCCGACGAAGGTGCCCGGTCTGTTGAAAAGTCGCATCCTCCCCGCTTGGCTCGGCAAGCTCTTCCGGCGCACACAGACACCCGGCGCGCGGTAGCGACGCAGGCTGGGCACTCCGTTCCGGCCTAGACCGACGCAGGCCAGAGACTCCGTCCCGCCCTAGACCGCTTCGCGGTGGCCGGGCGTTCCGGAGTCCCGTGGCCTGCTTAGCTCGAACGGCAACAACAGCAACTGCTTGCTTCGCGGTGGCCGGTCGTCCCGGAGTCCCTTGGCTGCTCAGCTCAAAACTGAAAGATGAGGCTCGCTGTTGGCGATCACTGTTCCGTTTTGGGTGTCCAGGGGTGTAGGCATGTATAGATGCCCGCCTTCCCGCCCCCATCCTGTGGAGGGAAAATAGCGCGCTCCTGGGACGGTTTACGCGATTGGGTGACTCGGCATCCAGGAGGTGGAATGTGGAGCTCACTTTGCCGCTCCGCTCTGGATAGCTGCCGCGAGCTCGATGCCCGCGGGGGTGAGCTGCCAGACGTTGGGTTCGAAGGGCAACGGATCATGCACGAGGTTCTCGATCAATCCGAAGCGGGCCAAGCGGGTGAGGAGTTCGGAGGCGGAGCCCTTATCTTTGATGCCAGCTCGCTCGGCGATGTCTTTGTTACTGAGCTCAGGCTCCGCGGCGATCACGCGGAGCGTGGCGGCGACCCGGTGGTTCAGGCGGCCACCGCGATCCGCCACGAGACCGCGTGCCAGCAGCCGCTGCTGCGCCAGTGGCGTCTCATCCCAGATTGCCCGGTCGAGCTTCTCGCCCGTCGGAGTGAGCTGCCAGACGTTGTACTTGCCACCTTCGCGAGCGTTCTTCACGAGCTCGCGCCGGGCCAGGCGGGCAAGCTGCTGGGACATGCTGTTTTCGTCAGTGATCCCGACGCGGGCGGCGATGTCGTTGTTGCTCAGCCGAGGCTCTGCGCCGATGACCCGGAGAACAGACTGCGCGGTGTCGCTCAGGCGCCCGCCAGAGTCGTGCATGAGATCCAGGACCCGGCTGCGTGGCGTTGGAGGAGTGTCGCGGGCGATCGCGTCATCGAGCTGCTCGCCGGCCGAGGTCAGGCGCCAGACGTTCGGGCTACCGCGCCCGTGGGCCTCACGCTCGCTGACCGCCAGTCCCAGACCCGCGAGGCCATCGAGCAGCGTCTTGGCGTGGGTGTCGTCGTGCACGCCCGCGCGCTGCGCCACCTCAGAGGCCCTGAGCCACGGCTGGTCAGCGATCACCCGCAGCATCGAGACGGCGTGGTCATCGAGGCGACCGACGTACTGCTTTGGCAGATCGAAGGCGGAGGTTGGCTTAGGCGCGTTCGCCTGGAGCTCGCGCGCCGCATGGAGCTGCTCGCCAGCGGCGGTCAGCCTCCAACTCTTCGAGCCGAACCGGCTCTCGGGATTGCGCGTGTTCTCGATCAGCCCGAGCCGCTCCAGACGCGCCAGGAGCCTCGAGGACTGCGCGTCGTCGTTCACGCCCGTACGCGAGGACACCTCTTTGCTGTTGAGCCCAGACTCCCCACCGATCACCATCAGAGCTGAGGCGGCACGGGAGTTCACGCGGCCCCCCCGCGGAGCCCTGAGCGGCTCGAGGATCGCGTCATCGTCTGGAGCCGTCTCGCCTGCCCGCGGGCGAGCGAGCTCTCTGCGCGCCGCGCTCACACCGAGGAACGGCAACACCGTGAAGCTCATCAGCGGGGCGGCGAGCTCTACCAGCGGGCCCGGGTTCGATTCTGAGAGCCGCTCGCTCAGGACTCCGAGCACACCATTCACCACCGCACGCGCCGTCAGAGGTGGCGGGTACCCTCGCGCCGGAGCGCGTTCGTCGTCGAGCAGCCTCGCGATCCTCTCGATCACCTCGCGGCAGCGCTCAAGCACAGCGTCTGAGGCCTGCGCCGAGTGCACCACGAGGTAGCGCGCAAGCGCCGGCTCCTCGTCAAAGAACTCCAGAAGCGCGGTCAGGCCGGCACGGACGGCGCCGAGCCAGCCCTCCTGCGCGTAGAACGCGACGCTCGCCCGCTCGGTCGCGAGCGCCAGCGCCTGCTCGAAGGCCTCGAGCTGGCAGGCCTCGCCCGCTTGGAGGTGATCGGCGATTGTGTCGTGCGAGACCACCACGTGGTCATCGGAGCCCACTCCGGCCAGACCCTCAAGAGCGTGCTTGCGGACTGCTTCGGCCGCCGTAACGAGCCTGCGTGCACGCTGGAGGTCGAGACTCGTCGCACCCAGCCCTGCGGGTGCGGGCGCGAGAGCAAGGGCCGGGGCCGACCGCCGTGGCCTGCGCGCGGTTTGCGCCTTCGTGCTGCTCCGCGCGCGCTCCCGGGCCGTCCTCTCCTCGCGCACGTCAGTGCCTGGTCCCTCTGCCCGCATGGACTGCCCCCACTCCTCCGCTGTCTTTGCCGCACTCGCCGTGCGGGCTTTTATAAACGTTGCTGAGCACGCTATTACAACGCGCCGGCAATTGCAACGGAGAGGCGCCGAGGGCATCGCCGGACGCCGACGCTGAACCAGCCTCCCGCGGTAAACGGCGCCGCTGCGTTTGCGACCAAGAGCAGCATGCGCTCCGCGACTCCCGCGCCGTGGCACAACGATCGTCCTCCCTGACCACGACGGGATTGTCCCGGGCCGAGCGCTCGCTGATAAGTCAAGCCTTAGAAGTGCGCGACGCAGCCTGGGACTCCGTCCGAGGAAGACCGCTTCGCGCTGTCCGGTCGTTCCGGAGTCCCGCCGCCTGCTTAGCTCGAACTGCAAGACCGTTAGCAAGGGTTTTCTTGCACGGCAGT
>DATBTP010000230.1:0-1759 GCA_036559185.1 Solirubrobacteraceae bacterium
AGTCATCCAAATCGCCCTGGAGGAGGGCGCCACGACGATAAATGTCCCCGACACGGTCGGCTACACCATGCCCTTCGAGTACGCCTCCATGTTCGAGGAGCTCTACCGACTGGTCCCCGACCTGCGCAACGTGGTGGTCTCCGTCCACTGCCACGACGACCTGGGCCTGGCCGTCGCCAACTCGCTCGCCGGCGTCCAAGCCGGCTGCCGCCAGGTGGAGTGCGCCGTCAACGGCATCGGCGAGCGCGCCGGCAACGCCTCGCTCGAGGAGATAGTCATGTTGCTGCGCACGCGCGAGCCCGCTCTGGGGTTGTGGACCGGCGTCGACACCACCGAGATCGCCCGCACCTCCCGCCTGGTCTCGCGCCTCACCGGCTACCCCGTCCAGCCCAACAAGGCCATCGTCGGTCGCAACGCCTTCGCGCACGAGGCTGGCATCCACCAGGACGGAGTCCTGAAGGAGCGCGCCACCTACGAGATCATGGACGCCACCACGGTCGGGCTGAAGTCAAACGCCATCGTCCTCGGCAAGCACTCCGGTCGCCACGCGCTGCGCCAGGCGCTCGAGGAGATGGGCTTCAAGGTAGACGGGCAGGTCTTGAATACGGCCTTCAAGCGCTTCAAGGAGATAGCCGACCGCAAGAAGCAAGTCACCGCCATGGACCTCGAGGCGCTCGTCACCGACGAGCTGCGCTCCGACGACATCGCGGCCTATTCGTTTATCGACTTCGAGGTTTCCGCGTCCAGCGATCGCCCGCCGATCGCGCGGGTGAACGTCAAGGTGGAGGACACCATCCGCACTGGCGAGTCCTCGGGCGATGGCCCTGTCGACGCCATTTTTCGCGCCATCAACGCCGCCACAAGCGTGGACGCCGCGCTACGCGAGTTTCGCGTCGACGCCGTCACCGAGGGCCAGGACGCGCTCGGCGAGGTCTCGGTCGTGGTGGAGGTGCAAGGGCAAACCGGCGCCGGCCAGGGTGTCTCCACCGACATCATCGACGCCGCCGCGCGTGCTTATGTTCGCGCGCTCTCCATCGGCGTCATGCGCGCGCAGGAGGGCGAGCTGCCGGTCGGGTTGCCTGAAGCGACAGCCTAAGCGTCTGTGATAACATACGCTCGTATGTCAATGGTCAAGGCAAAACGAGCACCGGTGAGCCACGGTGACAATCGCCGCGAGGCGTTCGACTCCGCCGTCATCGGCACGCGCGTGAAGGCCCTGCGCGAGGCTTCCTCGCTCTCGCTTCGAGATCTCGCGGAGCGTTCCGGCGTCAGCGCGCCGATGCTCTCGCAGGTCGAGCGGGGGGAGACGAGCCCCTCGCTCACGGTCGCCGCCCGCATCGCCGCCGGGCTGGATCTGCGCCTCTCGCAGCTGCTTCGCCTCGACGAGGGCGGGTCGGTCACGATCGTGCGCGCAATTGAGCGCGCCGGGGGCGGCAACGCCAAGCGCGGCCATCGCTTCGAGGTTCTCACCGCCGCCCAGCCCGGCCAGCGCTCCGAGCTGTCGCATCACACGCTCGCGCCGGGTGGCGCCACCGGCGCGCCCGACGATCCGCCGATGCACGAGCCCGGCTCGCGCGAGACAGCGCTCGTCGAGTTGGGCTCCGTCGTGCTCGTCTGCGACGGACAACGCCACGAGCTCTTCGAAGGCGACTGCGTTACGTTCGACGCCGACCTTCCCCATCACTTTGAGAACCCCACCCGCGCGGAAGCCGCCTTTCTGGCCGTCGTCTCCGCTGGATTGAGAAGGAGCTGATCTTGG
>DATBTP010000231.1:0-1906 GCA_036559185.1 Solirubrobacteraceae bacterium
TTCGTGATCCATGCCGCCCGCGAGCATGGCGTGCATGCCCTCGGAGTCACGCTCTCCCCCGCGCAAGCCGAGCTCGCGCGCCGGCGCGTGGCCGAGGCCGGACTGGACGATCGGGTGGAGATCCGCGTGTGCGACTACCGCGAGCTCGGTGGTGAGCGCTTTGACGCGATCGCGTCGATCGGCATGGTCGAGCACGTGGGCTCCAATCAGATCGGCCTCTACGCTGCCCAGCTCGCCGGCCTGCTGGAACCCGGCGGCAGGCTGCTCAACCACGGCATCGCCCGCCTGCGCCACGGCGAGGCAGAGGCGGGCCCCTTCTCCGAGCGCTACGTGTTCCCGGACGCGGCGCCGCTGCACGTCTCCCGGGTGATCATGGCGCTCGAGCAAGCGGGTATTGAGCCCGAGCACGTCGAGGGCCTGCGCGAGGACTACTCAGAGACACTGACCCACTGGATTGAGCGCCTGGATGCCAACCTCGATGAGGCCGAGCGCCTGGCCGGTGCCGAGCGCGTGCGTGTTTGGCGGCTCTACCTGCGGGCCGCCCGCAACGGCTTCCGCACCGGCTTCACCTCGGTCTTCCAAATATTGGGAACTCGCCCACCCCGCCGCGCTTAGCGGCGGCCGGCGCGTGCTGCGCCGCTCCTGTTCCCGGCGCCCGAACCGCTGCGCGCGGAGCCGGTCCGCGGCGAGCCGGACCCATTGCGGGCGGGGCCACTCCGGCCACGGTTGCGCGATGCCCGCGCATTCTGTTGAGAGCCACCAGAGCGCTGTCCGGTGGCGTCGCTTGGCAGGCCGCCGAGCTCCAGCTCGCGGTGCAGGCCGAGGTCGCGGACCATGCTCACCAGTTCGCGCGCCTGGTCGTGGACGACGAAGGTGACACCCGTGCCGCTGGCTCCCGCGCGCGCGGTGCGCCCAATGCGGTGCACGTAGTCCTCACGCGAGCCGGGGATGTCGAAGTTGATCACATGCGTGATGCCCGCCACATCGATGCCGCGTGCGGCCACGTCGGTTGCCACGAGCGTGTCCACCACACCCGCCTCGAAGTTGGCCAGAGCACGCTCACGCTGACCCTGGGACTTGTCGCCGTGCATCGCGACGGCCCGGACGTTGTTGCTCGCCAGGCGTTTGACCAGCCGGTCCGCGCCGCGCTTGGTGCGCACGAACACGAGCGTCAGGCCGCGCTCGGCCTCGCCCAGCTCGGCCACCAGTCGTGAGACCTTGGCGTCGTGTGAGACCGTCACGAAGCGGTGCTCGACGTCGCCCTTGCGCTCCTCGGAGTGCGCGTGCTCGTGACGGCGCGGGTTGGTCGTGTAGGCCTTGGCGAGGTTGCCGACCTCGCCCTGCAGCGTTGCCGAGAACAGCAGCGTCTGGCGCTCACGGGCGCACATCTTCACGATCTTGTCCACAACCGGGCGAAAGCCCATGTCGAGCATCCGGTCGGCCTCGTCGAGCACGAGCAGCCGGATCTGCTTCAGCGACACATCGCGGCGGTCGATCAGGTCCATCAGGCGGCCCGGCGTGGCGACCAGGATGTGCGCGCGGCCCGCAAGGCGAGCCTGCTTGACGATTCCCGCTCCGCCGTAGACGGCGGCGATCGACAACGCTCGCGCGTGGGCGATCGGACGCAGATCGTCGACGATCTGGCTTGCCAGCTCGCGCGTGGGCGCCAGGACGAGCGCCGAGGGGCGCGCGTCTGAGTCTTTGATGCGCTCCACCATCGGCACGCCGAACGCGAGCGTCTTGCCTGAGCCAGTGGGGGATTGGGCCAGCACGTCGTGTCCGGCGAGCACGTCGGGAATGACCATGCTCTGTACTGCAAAGGGCTTCTCGATCCCGCGTTGCGCGAGCTCATTTACGACAACCTCGGACACGCCAAGGCTGGCGAACGTTGCATCCTTCATGTGTT
>DATBTP010000232.1:0-3571 GCA_036559185.1 Solirubrobacteraceae bacterium
GCGCGCGTAGGGCGGATGGGGCTCCACGAACAGCGTCGTACGCGAGCTGCCCCCCGGGAAGCGGCGCTTGGCGCGCTCGTAGAGCCGCTCGCCAGTCGACGCCTCGGGGGATCGAGCCGAAGCCGCGGGGGACCCAGCCGAAGTCTCAGATGGCCCACCCGAAGCCTTTGGGGACCCAGCCGATGATTGATCTCCGTGGGAACTACGACCGGCGGTGCTCATCCAATCAGCCACCTGGTGGACCATGATCGCTCACTTGGGCACCAGCACGGGCTCGTCGGCGGGCGCGAACAGCTCGAGCGCGGATCCGAGCGTCAAGCCTTCGGCTTCGCCGCTGTCGAGCGCCCCCACGACTCGCCCAGCGCCCTCCACCTCGAGCACGACCTGCTGCTCGTCCCCTGAGAGGAGCATCTCGCGGACGATCCCCCTCACGCGCAGCGCACCCTGCACGGGCGTGCGGCGCAGCGAGCGCCGGCGCACCGCCAGCACCACCTCCCCGTCGGGTCCGGCCGTCGCGCGGCAGCGAATCTCGCAGCCCATGCAGCGCACACGCGCGCTTCCGTCGCCGCGGAGCTCGTGCGTTTCGACCGCCAGCAAGTTCGCGTCCGCGAAGAAGCCCGCGACGAAGCCGCTGGGAGGCCGGCTGTAGAGATCCTTCGGCGTGCCCACGCCTACCACGCGCCCGTCGCGCACGATCGCGATCCTGTCCGACAGGCCCTGCGCCTCCCGCTGGTCGTGGGTTACATACACGATCGTCGCCCCAAGCTCGCGATGCAGGCTCCTTATCTCCTGCTCCATCTCGAGCCGAAGCGCCCTATCGAGGGCTCCCAGCGGCTCGTCCATCAAGATCAGCTCCGGGTCATAAGCGAGCGCTCGCCCGAGCGCCACGCGTTGCTGCTGGCCGCCGGAGAGCTGGCGCGGGTAGCGCCTGTCAAGGCCTCCCAGGCGCAGCAACTCGATCATCTCCCCCACGCGACGCTCGCGCTCGGCGCGGGGGCCGCGACGCAGCTTCAAGCCGTAGCCAATGTTCTGGGCGACCGTCATGTGCGGGAATAGGGCGTAGTGCTGAAACACCATCCCCACGCCCCTGCGCGCGGGGGGAAGCCGCGAGATGTCGCGCCCTTTCAAGCGCACCTCGCCGGCGCTCGGAGCCTCGAAGCCGGCGATCACCTTGAGCAGAGTCGTCTTGCCCGACCCGCTCGGACCGAGCAGCGTCACGAGCTCGCCTTCGGCGACCGTGAGATCGACGCGATCGAGCGCGAGCGTGTCGCCGTAGCGCTTGCTGAGCGCCTGGATTTCGAGCAGGCTCACTGTCGAGCGGCCGCCAATCGCACCGCGAGGATCGTCGCGGCGCTGGTCCCGAGGATCAGCAGAGTCGCGATTGCCGTCACCACCGGATCCAAGCCGTAGCGAATCGAGTCGAAGATCGCCTTGGGGAGCGTCTCCTGTTCGGGGCCGGCGATGAAGTTCACGAACACCGCCTCGTCGAAGCTCGCCATGAAAGCAAGCACCAGCCCCGCGAAGATCGCGGGCGCGAGCAGTCTCACCGTGATGCCCACCCAAGCTCTCGCGCGGTTGGCGCCGGCGACCATCGCCGCCAGCTCGAGATCTTCGGGGATGCGACTGAGAGCGGGACTCGTCACCAACAGCATCACGGGAATCGCGAGCGTGAGGTCGGCGAGCACGAGTCCAAGGTAGGTGCCGAGCAACCCCACCTGCGCGAACACGGCATAGATGGCGACCGCATAGGCCGAAGCGGGCAGCACGAGTCCCGTCAAGCCGCCAAGCGCAAGCGCGTGGCGTCCCGGAAGACGACTGCGATGCACGGCGAGCAGCATCGGTACTACGAGCGCCGCCGCGAGCAGCGCGACCGGCACCGCGACCCGCACCGACAGCCACAGTGCCGAACCCCAGCGGGGATCTTCGAAGAGGACTCGATACTGGCGAAAACCCCACGCGTGTGGTGGGAAGTCGAAGACGCGCTCGTTGGAGAACGACAGCGCGACCACAAGCGCCGCCGGCGCCAGCATCGAGAGCGCCACGAGCGCCAGCGCGAGCGCGCCGGCGGCCCCCGCAAGGCGATCCCTCCTCATACGGGGCCCCGAGCGCGACCGCCCATATCGGCCGCTCGAAGTGAGATCGCCGCCCACATCCGCAACACCCAATCGACTCATCCCGCGGCCCTCACCAGACGCTCGCGGCCCACTATCGCAAGCGTCGCGATGAGGGTGAGCATCGCCGCCAGCAGCAGGATCACCGATGCCGCGGCGGCCACGGGGTAGTCGAAGAACGTGAAGATGTAATCGCCGATGAAGCTCGCCAGGAACGGCGTCTGCGCGCCGCCGAGCAGGACGGGCGTCACGTAGAAGCCAAGCGAAATAGCGAACACGAGCGCCCCGGCCGCGACGATCCCGGGCAGCGCCAGCGGCAATACCACGGTACGCATCGCATACAGGCGCGAGGCGCCCATCCCGCGCGCCGCGGCGGGGAGCGACTGGTCGATTGTCAGGAACACGCCATACAACGACAGGGTCGCGTAGGGAATCATCGTGTACACCATCCCGATGGCTACCGCGGTGGAGGTGTAGAGGATCGACACGCTCCCCAGCCCGAGAGCTTCGAGCGGCTTGTCGAGCGGTCCTTCGGCGGAGAGGAGGATGACGATCGAGTAGTTCTTCACAACCGTCCCCATCCAAAACGGCGCCAACACGGCCAGCCACAGGGTCACCTTCAAGGCGTTGCTGGCGGTTGTGCGGATATACCAGGCGAGCAAGCCGCCGATCGGCACCGCTACGGCGCTCACCAGCGCGCCAGCCACCAGGGTGGTTATGAGCGAGCGTCTGCCGGCCGCGCTTTCGAAGACGGCGGCATAGTTGCCCACGCCGTCACCCGTCGTGAGCGAGTCGATGGCGAGCTTCGACAGCGGATACGCGACGAGCCCCGCCAACGCGATCGTAAGCGGCGCCGCGAGCAGCAGCGCCCAGCGATTTGCGAGCACGGGCGCCCACGCGCCGCCGCGCCGGCCGGGCGAGCGCGCCGGCGGACCGGGAAGATCCGCGGACGCGCCAAGAACGCCCTTAGTCGCCATGCTCGGGCTCGCTCGCTAGTGGAAAGTGCTCGAGCAGGTCGGCAACGCCTCCCCGTCTTTCAAGCACTTCGCCCGATCACCCCCGCAAGAAGCTCTCGTACGCGGTGTCCAGTTCAGTGCCGTGCCGCGCGTACCAGGCGAAGTTCGGTATCGCCAGCCGCTTGTAGTTCACCGGGTTGTCGGCGAGCTGTTCTGAGAACGACTTGGGGATGTAGTTCAGCGCCGCCGGGTTCGGGACGGAGATGTGGATTTCCCGAGCCCACTGAGCCTCGTTCTTGGGATGGTCGGCGATCCATGCGAGCAGCTTGAACGCGGTCTGCGCGTGGGCGGCTCCTTTGAGCACAGTCCAGAAGCTCGGTTCGTAGGAGCCGTCGAGCCACACGATCTTCACTTTCGCGCCCTGGGCGGCCAATTCGTAGGCACGATTGCTCCACATGATCCCCATGCTCACCTGCCCGCTTTTCATCGCCTGAACCTGCTGTT
>DATBTP010000233.1:0-5149 GCA_036559185.1 Solirubrobacteraceae bacterium
CGAGCGCACTCCCTCCTTCAGCGTGGAGCCGCTCGAGAAGGTGTATTACTGCTTCGGCTGCCAAGCCTCCGGCGACGTGTTCACGTTCGTGCAGGAGACCGAGGGCGTGGACTTCAAGGGCGCACTCGAGCTGCTCGCCGACAGAGCCGGGATCGAGCTGCAGGTCGAAAAGGAGGACCCGCGCGAAGCCGAGCGCCGCGCGCGTAGAGAGCGGCTGTTGGAGTTGCTCACGCGCACGGCCTCCTACTACGAGCGTTACCTGTGGGAGTCCGAGGAGGCGGAGCACGCCAGGATCTACTTGTCAGACCGCGGGCTCGGCGAGGAGATCTTGAAAGCTTTCCGCGTTGGGTACGCGCCTTCCGCATGGGACCGCGTGCTGCTCGCCTCGCGTCGGGGCGGGTATTCGGAGAGAGAGCTCTACGACTCGGGCCTCGCCCAGCGCTCGCGGGAGCGCGGGGGGCTGTATGACCGCTTTCGCGCGCGCATCATGTTCCCGCTCGCCGACATGCGCGGCCGTGTGCTCGGCTTCGGCGCGCGCGCGATGAGTGAGGGACGTGGCCCCAAGTACCTGAACACCTCCGACAACGACGTGTACCACAAGGGCCGCCATCTCTATGGCGGCGACCTCGCGCGCGCGGCGGCGGCGAAGGCGGGGGAGGCGATCGTGTGCGAGGGGTATACGGACGTGCTCGCCCTCCACCAGGCGGGTTTCAACAATGCGGTGGGGCTGATGGGCACGGCGCTCACCGACGAGCAGGTGGGTGAGCTGGGGCGGCTCGCGCAGAGCGTTCTGCTGGCGCTCGACGCCGACAGCGCCGGGCAGGAGGCGATGCTCAAGGCTTCGAGGCTCGCGGCGCGACGCAAGCTCGAGCTGCGCGTGGTGGAGCTGCCGGCGGGCGCCGACCCGGCGGAGCTCGTGCAACGTGAGGGAGCCGAGGCGATGCGCGAGGTCATCGCGCGGGCGGTGCCGTTCGTGCGGTTTCGCGTGGAGCGGGAGCTCGCGGGGGGCGACGACACGAGCCCGGAGGGTCGCGACCGGATGATCGGGGAGCTGCGCCCCGTGTTCGCCACGCTTGCGCCGAGCGCGATGAGGATGGAGTTGACACGGCTGGTGTCGGGGCGGTTGGGGTTGAGCGAGGGCCTTGCCGAGGCATTGCTCGCGGGCGGCGGGGGCGAGGGCTCGCGGACGGAGCGGGGGCGAGCGGGTGTGAACGGGTCGGGCGCGCGGGGAGGCCCGGCGGCGGGCGATTCCGGCGCTCGTAAAGGGGGCGCTGGAATGGGCTCGCGCGCCGGGAGGGTGCTGTCGGGCCGCGAGGACACGGAGCGGGCGTTTCTCGCACTGTGCATCGCCTCCCCAGAGCACGGACAGACGGCGCTCGAAGAAGTGGGCGGGGAAGGCGTGTTTACAAGCGATCTGCTGCGCAGAGCGGCGGCGCACTTGAAGGCGGGCAACCTCGCCGAGCCGCTGAAAGGGGTGGACGACGAGGACCGCGAACTCGTAGGTGTGCTCGCGGAGCTCACCGTGGAAGCGGGGCGCTGGCCCGTCTCCGAGCGCTCCACCAAGCCCGCGATGCTCGAGGTGCAGCAGCTACAGCTGGAGCTCGCGGCGATCGACCGCCGCATACACACCGCGCGCGCCCAGGGCGCCGGTGAGGTGAGCGACCTCGCCCGCCGCCGTGGAGAGGTGAAGCGCGACTTCGACCGCGCGCAGGAGCGCGCGCTCGCCGAGACGGGGTCAGGGGTTTAGGCCAGGTCCGACCCCAAAGCACCGGCGAACGGTTCTTCGCTCTTGTCTCAAACTGTCACACGGAGGTTGAGGCGGTTTTCACGGATCTGTCGTAAAGTGTGTGGCCGTAAACGAGGCTCCAAGGGTAGCTCGATCCGGGGTAGCTCAATTGGCAGAGTACACGGCTGTTAACCGTGGTGTTGTGGGTTCGAGTCCCACCCCCGGAGCTTCATAATCAGGCTCCGCGAAGAGCGGCAGGCCGGCCGGCCAGCTCCTCAATCAGCTCGCCGGCGAGCATGCCCGCATCGTGTGCGGCGGCCCATCCGGCCAACTCTTGCGCGCGCGCCCGGATCGACTGCTCGTCCAGGACCCGTTCGACGGCCCGGAGCAGTGGGCGGGGAGAGATGAAGCGGCGGGGGAGACGCACGCCGGCGCCTGCCCACGCGAGACGGGCGGCGTTCTCGTTCATGTCGCCGGCGACAGGGCACGCGATGACCGGGCAGCCGCAGGCAAGGGCGCGGGCGAGGGTGCCGTGGCCCGCGTGGCAGACGATAGCGTCGCAGAAGGGAAGGGTGCGCGCGTAGGAGAGCCAGTCGACCACGCGCGCGTTCGCTGGTACCGACAACGGACGCGAGGGCAGCCGCCGGTTCCACGTGGCGAGCACGCGCACCGGAGCGTCGGCCAGCCCGCGTAGCGCCGCGTGGAGCAGCCGGTGGTCGGGGTCCTGGGATGTCGAGGGCGCGACGAGGACGAGCGGAGCGTTGCCGGGCGGGAGGGTGATGTCGTTGGCAGGCGGCTCCCACAGCAGCGGACCGACGACATGGGTTTGCGTGGGCCAGCGGCGCGGGTACTCGAGCTGCGGGAAGGTGGCGACGAGCGCGAGCTCGCGGCTGGTGCCGCCATGTGGGTAGTCGAGTGGGGGGAGGCCGACCCGCGTGCGGGTGCGGTTGAGCGCGAGTCGCCCGCTCTCGAGTCCTCGGCGAACCGGCAGATGCGCCCTGTGCCAGAACTCGCGGCCGAGCGGAGTACGGGGGAGTGTGGCGCCGAACGAGTAGATGGGGAAGCCCGGCTCGGTGTCGGGATGGACGTGGGGGATGAGCGTGGCGCGCGGCACTCCGGCGAGCTCGCCGGCGAGCGCGGGGCCGAGCGTGAGGATGTCGTGGACGACCACGTCGGGGCGCATCTCGCGCACGAGCGGGAGCGTGTCGCGCGTGGCGTAGACGATGGCCTCGTAGAAGTCGAGCGGCTTGGGCAGCCCGTCCTGGCCAGCTATCGGGACTGGGAAAGCGCTGTACTCGGGGGCGGGCGTGAACACGATGCCCTCCGCCTCCACCGGCGCCCGCCAGCGCTCCCAGGTTTGCAGCGTGACTCGGTGACCGCGCGCCGCGAGCGAGCGCCCGAGCGCGATCATCGGGAAGGCGTGCCCCGGATCGCCAAACGCGCCGAGCAGGATCCGCAGGCGCCGCGCGGTGGCAGGCGCAGGGGCCGCGACTCCCTGGCCGGTGTCGGTTGGCAAGAGCACGGCTTATTTGCGCGCGAGTTAGCCAGCGAGCTCGGCAACCAAGCGGAGCTGCTCCAACCGGTCGTCCTTGGTGAAGGCGATGGGAGTGATGCCGAGGGTTCCCACGCCCGCCTCGCGATAGACGGCGAGGCGCTCGCGAACCACATCCTTAGGTCCGCACAGCGATACCGTGTCGATGAGCGCGTCGGGAATCGCCCCCATCGCCTCCTCGCGCTTGCCTTCGAGATAGAGGTCTTGGATGACTTTCGCTTCCGCCTCGAAGCCGTAGCGGCAGACGAGGTTGTTGTAGAAGTTCTGCGCGCGCGAGCCCATGCCGCCGACATAGAGAGCGATGAACGGGCGCATGGCGTTGCGCGCTCCCTCCAAGTCGTCGGTGACGAACACGTTGACGGTGGGCGCAATGTCGAAGCCGTCCAGTGAGCGGCCGGAGCGGTCTGCGCCCTCCTGTAGCAACGGGCGCAACTCGGAGACGTGCTCGGGGGAGAAGAGCGTGGGGATCCAGCCGTCGGCGATCTCGCCCGCGAGCGCCGTGTTCTTCGGTCCGATCGCGGCGAGGTAGATTGGGATGCGCTCCTGCACCGTTGAGATGGTCAGCTTCAGGGCCTTGCCGGGACCGTCGGGGAGTGGAAGCTCGAGCGTCTCGCCGTGGAACTCGAGCCGTTCGCGGGCGAGCGCCTTACGCACGACCGCCACGTACTCCCTCGTGCGTTGCAACTGCTTGGCGAAGCGCTGACCGTGCCAGCCCTCAGCTACTTGTGGACCGGAGGAGCCGATGCCTACGACCATGCGCCCGTTCGAGAGCTGGTCGATGGTGGCGGCGGTCATCGCTGTCATCGCGGGCGAGCGCCCCGGCATCTGGAAGATGCCCGAGCCGAGCCGGATCTTCGATGTCTGCCCGGCCAGCCAGGCGAGTACCGTGGCGGCGTCGGAGCCGTAGGCCTCGGCCGTCCATACGGAGTCGTAGCCCAGCTTCTCGGCTTCCTGGACGATTTCGAGCTGGTCTTGGGAGCTCAGTCCTAGACCCCAATAGCCGATGTGGACGCCTAGCTTCATTTCAAATCCTTTCGAGGCTGAACCAGTTTCACAAGGCGTCGCCGGGCCTTAGGAACATGATCTCAGGAACGACGCACACGGGAGATACGCGCAGCAGGAAGCGCACGGACTCGGCGATGTCGTGCGGGCGGATCATATCCTCGGCTTTGACCTGCCCCTTGGCGAAGTCGGTCATGGGCGTGTCGACGAAGGCGGGACAGAGCGCGGTGGACTTGATCCCTTGCGAGCCCAGTTCCTTGTTCATCGCTTCTGTCCAGCCCACCACTCCGTGCTTGGTGGCGGAGTAGACCGACAGCCAGGCCTCCGCGCGCTTGCCTGAGATGGACGACGTGTTGACCACGAGCGCGTTGGAATGCTCCGCGCCCGCTTGCTGGAGCATCGAGAGACATTCGCGGTAGAAGAGCACGATCGAGCGCAGGTTCACAGAGAGCTGCATGTCGAGATGCTTTGTTTGGATGTCTCCCACGGGCGCGCCTATGCCCACGCCGGCGTTGTTGACGAGCACGTCGAGGCGGCCGTAGTGCTCCTTGTGGGCCGCCACGACCTTCTGGATCTCGCTCTCCTCCGAGAGTGCGGCGGGTACCGCGTGTACGTCGAACCCCTCGGCCGCGAGACCGTCGGTGGCCGTTTTGAGCTTCTCGGTGCGTCGCGCGGCCATCGTAATCCCGTAGCCCTCCTCGGCGAGCATGCGGGCGATCGCGAGCCCGATCCCGCTCGATGCTCCCGTAACGATCGCTGCGCGCTCCGCCATGTGACGCTCCCCTCGTTGGTTGACCGCCGTATCAAACCACGCGCCGCGTCTCTCGCGCCCGCCGGGGAGCGCTGGTAGCGTCTTGCAAGCCACGCCC
>DATBTP010000234.1:0-4427 GCA_036559185.1 Solirubrobacteraceae bacterium
TGTGTGTTTGTGTACGCGCCCTGCGTGGCACTCAGGATGCCCACGGAGAGTGTGGGGATGGAGGCGAGTTCACGCACGAGTGTGTCGTCGCTCGATTCGCCCGTTCTCGGTGTGCTCGGTTCGACGAACGCGATCAGCGTCGAGGCGGGTTCGCGTGTCCGTTCCGGTTCGAGGGTCGTCGCTTGCCTCGATGGTGTGCTCGCGGCGCTTGTCGTACTAGCGCTCGCCGCCGGCGCCGGGGACGGCATCGCGCCAAGCGCGAAGCTTAGGAAGACGGCGAGGAGCCCCGTGAGCCCACGCCTTCCTCCGCGCGCCGCGCTCAGCCCTCCGTCCCCCCGCGCGTGCCGGCTGGGATTCGCTTCTCGGTGGCGAAAGCCGCGAGCTCCCGCTCATCCTCAGGGGCAAGGCGCGTCGCGCTGCCCTCGATGTTCAAGCTGGGCAGCAACCGATCGAGCCATGCGGGGATCGACCACGTGGAGTTGCCAAGGATGTCGAGCACGGCCGGCAGCAGCAGGCAGCGCACCACCACCGCGTCTAGGAAGACGGCCGTGGCGAGGCTCAGGCCGAACTCCTTGATGACCCTGCTTTCGCCGAGCATGAACGACAGGAATACGCAGATCATGATCGCGGCGGCGGCGGTCACGACCCGTCCGGTGAGTGCCAGCCCTTCGCTCACGGCGCGGCGACTGTCGCCGCCGCGGGCCCACTGCTCGTGGATGCGCGAGACGAGGAACACCTCGTAGTCCATCGACAGCCCGAACACGATCGCGAACAGCATCACCGGTATGAACGACTCGATCGGGCCCGGCTGCGCGCCGCTGACGCCGCCGATCCAGCCCCACTGGAAGACGGCCACGATCACCCCGAGCGAGGCGCCGATGCTGAGCAGGTTCATGAACGCCGCCTGCAGCGGGATCGCGAGCGAGCGGAACACGATCATCAAGAGCAGCGCCGAGAGCAGCACCACCACGCCGATGAAAAGCGGCAGCTTCTTGGCGAGCACGTTGGCGAAGTCGACCGCGCCGGCGGTGATGCCGCCGACGTACACGTGCATACCGGTCTGCGCGGCGACGGGCGGGATCGTCTGGTTTCGCAGCTCCGACACGAGCTGGGTGGTGGCGTATTCCTGGGGCGAGGAGTTCGGGTAGACGGAGATCGTCGCCACGTTCCCGGCGGGGTTGAACTTCGCGGGCGCCACTGCCGCGACGCCGGGCACGCCGGACATCGCTGCTCGCAGCCGCTCGACGTCCGCCTTGGCCGTGCTCGACGGGGGCGCCGTCGGTTGCGCGTCCAGCTTGGCAGTTTCTTGTGCGGCACCCGCGGCGCCAGGCGCCTGCGCGACCACTTGCAGCGGTCCGTTGAAGCCCTTGCCGAAGCCCTCGGCGAGCAGCTGGTAGGCCCTGTGGGTGGTGAATCCAACGGGGTCGTTGCTCGCGTCGCTCGAGCCCAGCCGCAGCGCGGTGGCGGGCGCCGCGATCAACAGCAGCGCGAGCGTGGCGGCCAGGGCGATGGGCCAGGAGTGGCCCTGCACGAAGCGGCTCCAGCGCAGCCAGGCACGGCTGTGACGCCGGTCGGTGGCCTTCGCGCCACGGCGCCGCGCTCGGCGTCCCGGGCGCACGAGTCGATTGCCAGCGATCGTGAGTAGCGCGGGCAGCAGCGTGAGCGAGCCGAGCATCACGAGCAGCACGCCGATCGACGCGGAGATGGCGACGCCGTAGAGGAAGTCGACGCCCAGCAGCATCATCCCGAGCAGCGCGATCACGACGGTGCAACCGGCGAACAGGACGGCGCGCCCGGCTGTGTCCATCGATCGCACCACCGACTCGCGCACGTTGCCGAACGTGGGTCCCGGCGTGGCGTAGGCCTCGCGGAAGCGCGTGACGATGAACAGCGAGTAGTCGATGCCCACCCCCAGTCCGATCATCGCGGCGAGCTCGGAGGAGAAGTTGGGCGTGTCGACCACGTGCGTGAAAAGGGCGATCAGCCCGAGTCCGGTGCCCAGCCCGAACAGGGCGGTGAGGATCGGCAGGCCCATCGCCACGAGCGAGCCGAACGTGACGAGGAGCACCACGATGGCCGCCATCAGACCGACGGCCGTGGTGAAGCCGAAGCCTTCCTGCTCGGTCTGCTCGATCGCCTGCCCGCCGAGCTCGATTTGCAGGCCGGTCATCCGAGCGGCATCGGCGGCTTTGACCACGCCCTCGCCCGCGCTCTTGGGCAGGTTGTTGGCCTTTTCGTCGAACACCACGGTGGCGAAGGCGATGCGTTCGTCGGCGGATATAGCCTTGCCGGCTGTTTGGGGGGCGTAGGGGCTCACCACGCCGGCCACGTGTGGCAGTCCGCTCACCCGCGCGAAGAGCGCCTCCATATGCGCCTGCACGGCCGGGTCGTGGACGCTGCCGTTCGACACCTTGAAGACGATCGTGTCGCGGTCGCCGGCCTGCGCGGGGAAGCTGTGGGCGAGCAGGTCCGAGGCGCGCTGCGCGTCGGATTTGGGCAGCGTGAAGTTGTTCGAGTAGGATGCGCCGCCGCCCGTTTGGGCGAGCACGTTGACACCGATCAGCAGGATCACCCAGCCGAGCGCGATATAGAGGCGGTGGGTGGTGGTCCAGCGGGCGAGCCTGAGCATGCAGAGAGAGCTTAGAAGTTCGGGGAGCGAGAGCTGGAAGTCAGCCTGAGAAGATGTCTAGCCGGCCACTGAGGGCGTGATCGTTGGCGTTTCCCTCGGGCTCCACCACGTGCCCGTCGACCACGATCGGGCTATTCCAATGGCCGGGGGCGCCGGCGAGCTTGGCGATCGGGCGTCCCGAGCGCGGCTCGTACACCTCGATCCCGCCGCCGGAGGGGTCGTAGACGTAGAGCAGCCCGCCCGCCAACACGGGGCTCGTGCCGGGGTTGGAGTTCTGCCACTGAAGGCGCAGCCGTCCGGATAGGAGCCGGTAGGCGGCGGTGGCGTTTTCGGCGCCCACGAATACCGTCGTGCCGGCGCCGTGGCCGCCACCGGTGCTCCACACGGCGGGCGCCGTGAACAGCTGGCCGCCGCCAGGCAGCGGCAGGCGCTGCACTTCGCCGCCGAGCTTGCTCGGGCGCGCGGGCGCGTGGCCGTCCAGACGCGAGAGCGAGAGCACGCGCATGACGCCGTCCTTGCCCGCGATCAGCACGCGGTCGTGACCGATCAGAGCCGGGGCGCTCGAGCCGAGGTCGGTGTCGCTTTCGTTCAGTTCTTCCTGGTTGACCGGCGTGAAGGCCTGGCGGAAGCGAAGGTTCGGGAGCGTCAACTCCACCACGCTGTCGCCGAAGTCGGTAGTGCCGTTCCAGGGGCCGTTGCCCGTGGAGAGCAACGCTCGCTTGCCCCCCGGCTCGAGCACCGCGCCACCGCGCGAGAGGATCGCCGAGTCGCTCGAGGAGCAGCTGCTCGGCACGATGATGTGGTGGCGGTTGGCGCAAAGCGTGTTGAAGACACTGGCTACGTGTCCGTTCGAGCGGGCGACCGCCACGACGTGGCCCTGGTAGGGGGGCGCGTCGCCGAAGTAACCGCCGGTTGCCACGAGCAGGTAGCCCCCGTCGATGTTGAGCGCCGCGGCGAGCTTCTCGTGGGTGGCGTCGCGGGTGATCCGCACCGGCCAGCCGCTCGCCTCTCGGCCGTCGGCGAGCGAGAGCTTGTGGACGAGCCCGTCGGGCGAAACCGCATACACGAACCGGCCGTCGGGGTCGGCGAGCGGCGAGGAGGTGGTTATCTGAGCGCTCCCCGCCCACCGCGAGTAGCCGGGCGGCGTGAACGTCCACAGGACGCGGCCGCTGTTCGCGTCGAGGGCCACCGTCTTGCCGTAGGTCGTGGTCACCACCACCACGCTGTGGGCGGCGCCCGCCACGCTCGTTTCGCGCAGGTAGAGCGGCGAGGAGTCAACCGTGCCCGCCAGATTCACCGTCACGCGATGCAGGTGGGCGACGTTTGCGGCGGTGATGCCCGTCGAGAGCGGGCTCACGTCCGTTCGTTGCGGGTTCAAGCCGAACTCCGGCCAGTCGAGCAACCGCCCGCTCGAAGCGTGCGCGGCGCCCGGTGGCGCCGTCGTCCCCTCCGCCGGTGTCGACATGTCGGCCGGCGCGCTGTTCCCGCATGCGCTGAGCAGCGCGCACGTGGCTAGGGCGGCGGTCAGGCGCGGAAGGTGAGTCGTGCGTGGCGGCACCCGGAGGTTGTAGCGCAGTCAGGCGCGCCGACAGGAAGGTCCTAGCCAGATGTTCGCGTTATCCTGATCGTTCACCGAGCGGAAGGCGGATGGGTATGGCCAAGACACCACGCGTGGGCGAGCGGGCGCCAAACTTCGAGCTGGCGGGCACGAGCGGACCGTTCAAGCTTTCAGATCACCGCGGCGAGCGGGTCGTGCTGCTCTTCTATCCGGGCGACAACACGCCGGTGTGTAAGAGGC
>DATBTP010000235.1:0-7971 GCA_036559185.1 Solirubrobacteraceae bacterium
GCATCATGGCCGTGGCCGTGTCCTCCGAGCAGCTGCAGGCCGAGTCCGTCGAGCTACTCCGGCAGCTGATCCGCTTCGACACGGTCAACCCGCCGGGCAACGAGCGCGCGGCGATCGAACATCTTCAGGCGATCCTCGTGGACGCCGGCTTTCAGTGCGAACTGCTCGGCGCCGAGCCCGCGCGCCCCAATCTCGTGGCGAGATTGAAGGCCGCTCACGGTGAGCAAGGCGGTCCGACGCTCTGCTATCTCGGCCATATCGACACCGTGCTCGCCGACGCCGACGAGTGGACTCGCGACCCGTGGTCGGGGGAGATCGCGGAGGGGTGTATCTGGGGGAGGGGCTCGCTCGACATGAAGTCGCAGGTTGCGGCGGAGGTCGCCGCCGCCGCACGGCTCGCCCGCGACGGTTGGCGCCCGGCCCGCGGCGAGCTCTTGATCGTGGCGGTCGTCGACGAGGAGACAGGCGGCGAGCTGGGGGCGAAGTGGTTGACCGAGACCCACCCGGAGAAGGTGCGCTGCGACATGCTGCTCAACGAGGGCGGCGGGCCGTGCTTCGAGCTCGACGGCGGGCGCTACTACGGCGTGTGCTGCGCGGAGAAGGGCGTGTTCCGCTTCACCGTCACCACCGAGGGCGCGGCCGGCCACGCCTCGATGCCAAAGCTCGGCGAGAACGCCCTCCTGAAGATGGCCCCCGTGCTGGAGCGCTTCGCCACGCGCCAGCCGACGCTCGAGGCGACCGCCGAGCCGCTCGCCTTCCTGCGCGCCATCGGCGAGGACGAGCGCGATCCCGCGGCCGCCTTGCGCCGCCTCGGCGAGCGCGACTCGCGGCTGCTCACGATGTTCGAGCCGATGTTCGGGGTGACGTTCGCCCCCACCAAGGTGTCGGCGTCGGAGAAGATCAACGTGATTCCCTCAAAAGCCGAGCTGCGCGTCGACTGTCGCGTGCCGCCGGGGCTCGGCGAAGCGGAGACCGAGCTGGCGATCGAGCAGGTGCTCGGCGGGATCGAGGGTCTGCGTATCGAGTTCACCGAGCGCGTGACCGGCAACCGCTCGCCGATCGATTCCCCGCTGATGGACCTGCTAGGCGAGTGGGTGTCAGAGCGGGACCCCGGCGCCAAGACCGTGCCGACGATCCTGCCCGGGTTCACCGACTCGCGCCACTTCCGCGCCGCGTTTCCCGAATGCGTCGCCTATGGCTTCTTCCCCCAGCGCCACCAGACGCTGCTCGAGACCCAGGCCTTGATTCACGCCCCCGACGAGCGCATCGACGCGCGCGACCTGGCGCTTGCCGCGGAGCTCTACCGCGACATGGCGCTGCGCGTGCTCGGGTAGGGGCGTTCGCGAGGGCATTTCCACATCCTGGGATATACGCCATAATGCATCCAATTACCGAGCCAGGGAAGGTGAGGCGCAAAGAATGCCGGCAGTGATCGCGACATCGTTCGTGCAGGACATCCAAGAATGGGCCTATCAGTGGTCCAGCGTGGTGATGATCCTGTTCTTCACCGCGCTCATCTATCTGATGTGGCGCACGTTGAAAGTGATGCCGCGGGTCAAGCCGCAGCAGATCAAGCCCGACTCCAGCCAGTCGGTGGCGTGGAAGGACATCGCCGGCGTCGACGAGGCGAAGGCGGAGTTGCAGGAGATCGTCGAGTTCCTGCGCGACCCCAGGCAGTTCGAGAAGCTCGGCGCGAAGGTGCCAAAGGGCATCCTCCTGCACGGGCCGCCCGGCACCGGCAAGACGCTGCTCGCCAAGGCCGTGGCGCACGAGTCGGGCGCGCAGTTCTTCGCGCAGTCGGCCGCCGCGTTCGTGGAGATGTTCGCGGGGCTGGGCGCCGCGCGCATCCGCCGCCTGTTCGCGATCGCGCGCAAGCACGAGCCGGCGATCATCTTCATCGACGAGCTCGACGCCGTGGGCGGGCGGCGCGGCGCGGACTTCTCCGGCGAGAAGGATCAAACGCTCAACCAGCTGCTCGTGGAGATGGACGGCTTCTCCACGAGCGGGCGGCTCGTGGTGATCGCCGCGTCGAACCTCTTGGAGAAGCTCGACCCGGCGCTCTTGCGCCCGGGACGCTTCGACCGCCAGATCTTCGTCACGCCGCCCGACGTGAAGGGCCGTAAGGGCGTGCTCGACGTGCACACCCGCAACAAGCCCCTGCGCGATGTGGATCTCGGCCTCGTGGCGGCGCAGACGAGTGGCCTCACTGGCGCCGATCTCGCGAACATCTGCAACGAGGCCGCGATCTTCGCCGCAAGGCGCGGCGCGAAGAACATCGCCGGCTCCGACTTCGATCAGGCGCTCGAGCGCGTGATCGCCGGCGTGCAGTCGCACCGGGTTCTCAACGAACACGAGAAGCGCGTCGTGGCCTTCCACGAGGCCGGGCACGCGCTCTGCGGCGAGCTCCTGCCGTCGGTGGACCGGGTGCATCGCATCTCGATCGTGCCGCGCGGGCGCGCGCTCGGCTACACGCTCAACCTGCCCGCCGAGGACCGCTATCTGAAGACGCGCGAGGAGCTGCTCGACTACATGACCGTGCTGCTTGGCGGCCGCGTTGCCGAGCAAATCGTGTTCGGCGCGATCACCACGGGAGCCTCCGACGATCTCAAGCGCGTCGCCGACATCGCCCACTCGATGGTGCACGACTACGCGATGGGCAGCGCCGGCGTGGGACGCTCGCCCGATGGCGACGTGCGCCTGTCGGAGACGACGCTGCGCCTGCGCGACGAGGAGCGCCGCGAGCTCGTCGAGGAGGCCCGCCGGGCGGCGCGTCGCATGATCGTCGGCCACCGCGAGCAGCTGGATGCGCTCGCCGGCGAGCTGCTCGAGAGCGAGGTGCTCGACCGCGAGGCGATCGAACGCATCATGGCTGGCGTCCCACGCTTGGAACGCCGCCCAGGCGTCGGTTTGCGCGTCGTGGCGGCGACACCCATCGACGCCGCGCCCGCCGTCGATTGAAGTCGCGGAGACACTACACTGCGGGGCGTGTTCAACCGAATCGACCACATCGGCGTGGCTGTCGAGGACATCGAGGCCTCGCTCGCGCTCTACCGCGACGCCTTCCGCATGGACGTCGCCCACCGCGAGATCGTGGAGGAGCAGGGCGTGGAGGCGGTGCTGCTCGACGTCGGCGAGAACCACGTGGAGCTGCTGGCGCCGCTTGGGCCCGACACGCCGGTGGGTAAGTTTCTCGCCAAGCGGGGACCTGGGCTTCACCACGTCGCCTACCAGGTGTCCGACATCGAAGCGACCCTTGCGGCTTTGCGAGAGACCGGGCAGCCCTTGATCGACAATCGCCCGCGCGTGGGCATCCGCGGGGCGCTCGTCGCGTTCCTGGAGCCAAAAGACACCGGGCGGGTGCTCACCGAGCTCGTTCAAACCGTGGAGGTTCACTGATGGCTGTGCACCACAGGCGCGTGAGCGTCGGTTTTCAAGGAGGCCAAGTGCTCGCCCTGCGCGTCACCGAGGAGCAGCTCGAGGAGCTCCACAGGGGGCTCGGCGAGGGTGGCTGGCATGAGCTGGAAACCGAGGAAGGCCCGGTGCGGTTGTACCTCGGTCAGGTCGTGTACGTCCGCATCGAGGACAGCGACCCGCGCGTGGGTTTCTCCGCGTAGCTCGATGTCGCTGGACGAGCGCCTGGTGCGAGTCGCGCGCACGTGTGGGCACTCGCCCGCGGCCGATCGCGCGGTGGCGCGCTTCTCGATGCTCGGCGAGCACGCCGGTATCTGGCTCGCGGTGGGTGGCGCGGAGTGGCTGCTCTCGAAGGGAGCGCGCCGCGCGCGGTGGCGTCGCGCCACCGCGACCGTGGCGGGAACGTATGCCGCCAACACGGCGCTGAAGCTGGCGGTGCGGCGGGTGCGCCCGCGGCTCGCCGGCCTGCCGCCGCTCACGAGCACGCCCACGCGCTATAGCTTCCCCAGCGCCCACTCCTCGACCTCCTTCGCGGCGGCCTTGGCGTTTGGCCGCTCGGGCCTGCCCAGTGTCCCGCTCTACACGCTGGCGAAGGCGCTCGCTCTGTCGCGGTTGTATCTGGGCGTGCACTACCCCTCCGACATCGCGGCGGGCGCCCTGCTCGGCACGGCGATCGCGGCGCTCTTCGGCCCGCCCGCCCGTAGCTCGCCTGGGCGAGCGCCCGTATGTGCGCGCGCGAACGCTCACGCCGGCGCGCTCGCGTCGGCCTCGACCGGGCTCGCGGCCGCATGAGCACGCGCATCGGCATCGTGGGGCTGCCCAACGCCGGCAAGTCCTCGCTCTTCAACGCGCTCACGAAGGCCGGCGCGGAGGCGGCCAACTACCCGTTCACCACGATCGAGCCCAACGTGGCGGTCGTGCCCGTGTTCGACGAGCGCCTCGTCGAGGTGGCGGACACGGTGGGCGCGTCGAACATCGTGTGGGACACGATCGACTTCCACGACATCGCGGGTCTTGTGGCCGGCGCCCACAAAGGCGAGGGGCTGGGCAATCGCTTTCTCGCCAACATCCGCGAGACCGACGCGATCGTGCACGTCGTGCGCGCGCACACCGCCGAAGGGGTCGTGCACCCCGAGGGCCGCGTGAACCCGCTCGCCGACATCGAGACGGTCGAGACGGAGCTGGTGCTCGCCGACCTCGAGCAGGCCGAGCGGCGGGTCGACAGGGTGGCAAAGCAAGCCAAGAGCGGCGACCGCGTGGCAATCGCCGAGGAGGGATGGCTGCGCGAGGTGATCGCCGAGTTGCAAGCGGGGCGGCCCGCGCGCGGAGTCGCACCGCCCGAGGATGCCCCAAACGCTCTGCGCGACCTGGGCTCGCTCACCGCGAAGCCCGTGCTGTTCGTGGCGAACGTCGACGAGGGCTCGGAGGAGATCCCGGCGGCGATCGCCTCCCACGCCGCCGCGCAGGGGGCGGGGGCGGTGGCGGTGTCATCGCGCATCGAGTCCGAGCTCTCCGAGCTCGACGACGAAGAAGCGGCATTGATGAGGGCGGAGCTGGGCGTCAGCGAATCCTCACTGCAGCGGATCGTGCGAGGCGCGTTCTCGCTGCTGCGGCTCATCGCTTTCTTCACCGCCGGCGACGCTAAGCCCGCGCAGTCGTGGCACCTGCGCGACGGTCTCACCGCCTGGCACGCCGCCGGGCAGATCCACACCGACATCCAGAAGGGCTTCGTCCGCGCCGAGGTCGTCGGCTGGCGCGAGCTGGTGGACGCGGGTGGCTACGCCGGCGCCCGCGAGCGCGGAACGCTGCGCCTAGAGGGCCGCGACTATCCGATGCGCGACGGCGACGTCATCACGGTGAAGTTCACTCCCTAGCCAGTTGCCGCGGGCTCCCCAACCCCCGTATGGAGGTTGGGGTTTACGGGGCGTGGGCGGTGAGCCGCTCAGCCAGGCGATTCATGCCAAGCCCGCGTGCCGCCGCCGCGCCGGCCGCACGGTCGGTGGGCGTGTCGGGAGGGCGCTCCACCTCGATCTCCACGAGCGTCGCCACCCGCTTGAACGTGCGCAGCAGCTCCGCGTTGTCAGTCAACGCCGCCACCACCCGCGGGCGCAGGTCGCCAATGCCGGCATTCTCGCGCTGGCGCTCCGCCTCGGCGAGCAGCGCCTCCAGGGTTCCGTGCTTGCGCAGCAGCTCCGCCGCGGTCTTCTCGCCGATCCCGGGCGCTCCCGGGAGGCCGTCGGAGGGGTCGCCGCGCAGCGCGATGAAATCCGGCACTCGCTCGGGCGCGACGCCATAGCGATCCCGCACCTCGAGCGCTCCGATCGCGGAGAACGATCCTCCTTTCCCCATATCCAAGACCGCCACTCGCTCGTCCACAGCCTGGTACATGTCGCGGTCGGCGGTCAACAGCAAGGCACGCCCCCCGGCCCGCGACTCCGCGCGCGCGTAGGACCCCATCGCGTCGTCTGCCTCCAGCGCGCCCGCATCCGCCACGATCCACCCGAAGCTCGCCAGCAGCGCCCGCGCGCGCTCCCACTGCGCCCGCAAGTCATCTGGCATCGGCTCGCGGTGGGCGTGGTAGGGCGCGTACAGCTCCACCCGGTAGCGCGCCTCCTCCGCGCCAAAGCACGCCACCACCGCGCGCGGCGCCGTCGCCTCGATCGCGGCCAGCAGCGCGTTCGCCGTGCCCAGCAGCGCGTTCACCGGCTTCCCCTCGCTCCCCTTGATCGATTTGGGCAGGCCGAAGAACGAGCGATACAACAGCCACGGCACGTCGGCGATGAGAAGCGGCGCGCTCACCCTGCGGCTGAGGGTAGGGCACCCGCGCGCGCCGCGCCCGGTCGCGGTGTGCCGTGCGCGCGGTCGGCGGTGTGCCAGTGGGGCGCTACCCGGCGGGCACGCCTCCCTGGCCGCTCACTCCGCTCGGCGGGGCGGCTCCGGATTCGGGCGTCGCGGCGGAGCCGCCGGCCTGCCCCACGCCTTGCGGCGAGCCGCCCACCGCCGCCGGTTGCGCCGGCGGCGGTGGAGCGGGCGCGGATTTCGTCTTCCCGCTCGCGTCGGGCTCGGGGCGCGTCCCGTGGGAGTTCCTCACACTGAAGTAGGCCCACGTGTCATACAGCCCCAGCCGGGCAGCCAGTTCACCGCCGCCGACGAGCGTCCGTCCCTTCGAGCCCAGCACATACGCCGACACGATCCTCGGCGAGCTCCCGCGCCTGAGCACCTCGATGCCCTCGAACGAGCCATTCACCAATCCGCTGAGCTTCGCGGCGGCCGCCGCGAAGCTCAGCGACACGGTCCATCTGCGCAGCGGTCCGTTGTCGTAGGGGTCGGCCACGCCCACCAACCAAGGTTGTGGCGTGGAGCCCGGGAACCCGTATTGCACGCTCTCGGTGTGCCCGCCCGAGTCCGCGTAGAAGTAGGTGATCGCGGGCTTTCCGCCGTAGGTCACGATCTGGCCGGTTGTCGCCGCCACGGCGGCGTTGGTGCGCGGCGTTTCCGCCGCTTTGCCCAGATACATCTGCGAGCGCGTGTCGGGATACACGTCGAACCGCGACCCCCCCGCATGCGCGGTGATCGCATACGTGCGGCTGGCCACCGCCTGCGCTTCCAGCGCCGCCATCGGCCAGCTCGAAGACACCTCGGCCGATACCACCCCGCGCACGTATGTTTCGAGCGGTATGCGCTTCACCCGGATGCCGATCAACACCTTCACGACCGTGTGCGCGGGCGTCTGCCCGATGCTCGTGCCGCGGTAGTAGTGAGCGAGGATCGCTCCATAGGCCCAGCCGTGTTCCGCGTATCCGAGCGCGCCGTCCTGGCTCATGCCCACGCCGTGCCCATCGCCCGCGCCGGCTATCACGAGCGTCGATGCGCTGGCCGATGGCACTCCGCAAAGGGAGAGACAGGCGAGCGCCGTGAGGGCGGCTCTTTGGATGGCACACTCCACATGAGTCGAATCGGACATACGCCCACCGAGCATGAATCCCGCAAGCCGAGAGGAGCCCACATGACCGGCCTACCCGATCGCGAGCTACCGCCAATCGCCGGGGCCGCGCCCCCCGAGCCTGGGGGCCCGCCATCGCGGGGGGCGGGCGATCCGGCGGGCGCCGCTCCGGGCGATCGGGCGGGCGCCGTTGAGGGCGACTGGGCGGGCGCTGCCGCGGGCGGCGGCGCCGCTCGTGTTGCGGAGCAGGCCGTGCTCGACCGGCTCCCCTCCGGGCTCTACATCGGCGGGAAGTGGCGGCCCGCCACGGCTAACGCCACGCTTCCCGTCGAAGATCCCTCCACCGGCGAGCCGCTGATCGAGGTCGCCGACGCAACGCCGCGGGACGCCCTAGCGGCGCTTGCCGCGGCCTCCGATGCGCAGGCGTCCTGGGCCGCCACCGCCCCGCGCGAGCGGGGGGAGATCCTGCGCCGCGCCCACGAGCTTTTGCTCGCGCGCGTCGAGGATCTCGCGCTCGTGATGACGCTCGAGATGGGCAAGGCGCTCGGCGAATCGCGCGCGGAGATCTCCTACGCCGCCGAGTTCCTGCGCTGGTTTTCCGAGGAGGCCGTGCGCAT
>DATBTP010000236.1:0-4287 GCA_036559185.1 Solirubrobacteraceae bacterium
CGCCAGGCGGTCCCCGGCGCCGTAGTCGTAGCCGAGCACCCGCGCCGCGTCGCGCGTGGCCGCGCGGGGGAACATCTTGCCGAACGTCACGATCTGCGCGACCGACTCACGCCCATACTTCTCGGTGACATAGCGCATCACCCGCTCGCGCCCGCGCACGGAGAAGTCGATGTCGATGTCCGGCATCGATACGCGCTCGGGGTTGAGGAAGCGCTCGAACAGGAGGTCGTAGCGGAGCGGGTCGACGTCGGTGATGGCAAGGCAGTAGGAGACGATCGAGCCCGCCGCCGAGCCGCGTCCTGGACCCACGGCGATGCCATTCTGCTTGGCGAACTTGACGAAGTCCCACACGATCAGGAAATAGGCGTTGAAGCCCATACGGTCGATCACGCCCAGCTCCATCTCCATCCGCGCGAGCGCCTCGGCCGGTGGCGGATCGCCGTAGCGTTCGCGCAGACCCGACTCGACCTGGGAACGCAGCAAATCGCCCTCGAAGACCCCGTCGGGCGTGGGGTATTTGGGGATCAGCTGCTTGTCGAGCTCTAGCTTTACCTCGCAGCGCGCGGCGATCTCCAGGGTGCTCGCGATCGCCTCTGGCCACTCTGCGAAGGCGTCCGCCATCTCGGCGTTGTCGCGCAGGAAGAACTCGTTGGTGTCGAAGGTCATCTTCGGGGCGGCGATCGTGCTCTTGGTTTGCACGCAGAGCAGCGCGGTGTGGTGGTCGTAGTCCTCGCGGCGCAGATAGTGGACGTCGCCGGTGCCCACCAGTCGGCCGCCCATTTCACGCGCGATCTTGACGATCCCTTCGTTGCACTTGTCCTGCTCGGCGAGCCCGTTCTTCTGCACCTCGAAATAGAGGTTCTCCGGGCCGAAGATGCGCGCGAGGTCGTCGGCGTGAGCACGGGCGTCGCGCGGACGGTCGTCGAGCAGGCGCTGGCAGAAGCGCGAGGCAAGACAACCCGTGAGCGCGACGATGCCCTCCGAACGCCGCTCGATCTGGGCGAGATCGAGCGTGGGCTTACCCCGGTGCAACCCCTCTAGGAAGCCCGCCGAGGAGAGTTGCACGAGGTTGCGATAACCCGCGTCGGTGGTGGCGAGCAGTGTGAGGTGGTTGCGCTCCTTCTTTGTGTGCCCACTCCCCCCGCGGGCCGTGTGGTCGTCCACTAGATAGATCTCACAACCGAAGATGGGCTTGACCCCGTGCTTGGCGCAGGCTCGATGGAGCTCCACCATGCCGTTCATGACGCCGTGATCGGTGAGCCCGAGCGCGGGTTGCCCGAACTCGGCGGCGCGCTTGGCGAGCGCATCGATCTTGCATGCCCCGTCGAGCAGCGAGTACTCGGAGTGGACGTGCAAGTGGGCGCAGGCGGGAACGGTCACCGACGATGGATGGTATGCCTCACGGCGGCGGACCGACCTGTGAGCGCACTCCGCGTTAGAGGCTTGCGAGCGAGAGGCCCTGGGCGCGGGCTGTCCACTGCAGGAACATGTCGACCGAGGTCGCGTCGCCGGTTACGAGCGGAGTGTGCTCGACCGCCGCGGGAGCACCCGCTAGGAGACAGATGAGCGCGTGACCGCTGAGCGCCACTGTCGCCACTGGCTGCCCTGTCTGCGTCCGGCTGACGTGCAGCGGCTCGCCGTCGCACACGCGGACGTAGATCGTCAAGCCCGGATGCCCCTTTATCTCGAACGCCAGCTCGAAGCGACGACCCGTGGTCCAGGAGGGCTCTATCGCCTCGGCCATCGCCAGCAGCAGCAGACCCGGCCAAACGTCGACGCCGGCTGCCGCGAGATCGGCGAGAGCGAGTGGCTGGCGTCGGAGCCTGAGGAAGCGCCGCGCGCCGCGCCTGCCCTTGCGTACGCGAAGGCCCTTTTGCCTGCGCGAGGCGCCGCCCGCGGCAAGCTCGCTGAACGCGGCGACCGAACCCTCCAGCGAGAAGTCGACCGCACCGCCGGCTTCCCTCGAGATGGTCGCATGGCCGGGATCGAGAGTTACATAGAACGTGCCGAGCTCCTGGATGTCGATCTCGTAGTTGACTGGGCGCTCGACGATGTCGGCCTGTGCGGGTATCAACTCGATCACGAGTTCCGCCGCGAGCTTCGCGTCACGCTGAGCGGCGAGGCGACGGATCGCGGGCGCCAGCCACGAGGGCCGCTTCTTAGGCACCGAGAGCGGTCGTGACTGCAAAGCCACCGGCTCGGAGGTGACTACCCTGGGAGCGATCACATCCCCCTTGCCGAGATCGGCGCTCGGCGAAACCGCTACGGTCAGCGGCTCCACCGGCGCCTGCTCCGCGGCAGGAGCCTCTTGCTCGGGCGCGAGCGAGTCGCGCTCCGTGGAAAGCTCCGCCGCCGCGTCCGGCTCCCCCTCGACTGGCTCCCCTCCCACCGGCTCCTCGGACGCGGGCGACTCCTCGGCCGCGTCCGGCTCGACCTCGACCAGCTGCTCAGCCACCGGCTCCTCGGGCGCGGGCGCCGATTCCTCGGCCGGCGACGCCACGACCGCGTCCGGCTCGACCTCGACCAGCTGCTCAGCCACCGGCACGTCAGCCACCGGTCCATCGGATGCGGGTGCTTCTGACGCGGGCGCATCGAATGCGGGCGCCGACTCGTCGGCCGGCGACGCCACGACCGCGTCCGGCTCGACCGCGCCCGGCACATCCACTGCCGGCGCGTTGTGTGCGCGCGAGCCCTCCTCGGCGGGCGACGCCACGGCGGCGTCCGGCTTGACCGTGACGGGCGATTCCTGCGCAGGCGACCCCTCGAGCGCCTGCTCGTCCTCGACCGCCTTTACCTCGGCGACGCGGGCGCGCAGACGTTCGACGGCGGCTACCAGCGCGTCGGCCATCTCGCGGCGGTGGACGGCCTCGCGCTCTGACTCGGGCTCTGTGACGTGCGGGAGCGACGCCGCGTCGGAGGGCTCGGCGGACAGTTGCGCGCGGAGGTCGTCGGCGGTGCGGGTGAGCTCGAAACGGAGATCCTCCATGCGATTGCCCATCGCGGTGAGCTCGCGTACATAGGTCTCGCGCTCCCAAGTGACCTGCCGTTGCAGCTCTTCGCGGACCGCCGCGAGCTCGCGCTCGAAGCCGCTGCGCAAGCCGGCGGCGACGTCCATCAGCTCGCGCACGATCGGCGTGAGCCGCGCGTCGCGCTCACGCAGTCGTGTGAGCTCGGCGTCGAGCTCGCGGACGTGCGTCTCCGTGTCCTGCAGACGTGCGCTCAGCGCCTCTATCTCTGCTCGTAGCTCCCGCTGGAGACGCTCGCCCCTGTCTTCGGCCTCGACCCGCAGCTGTTGGGCGGCGTACTCGCGTTGCTTGACCTCGCTCACGTCGGATTCGCGCTGGGTGAGCTGCTCGGCGATACGCTCGCGCTCGCGTCCGACCTCCTCCAGGCGCTGCTCGAGCGCGGCGAGGTGGGTCTCGAGGTTGCGCACCGCGGCCTCGGCGGCGTCGGCGCGGCGTTGCACCGCCGGATCGCCCTCCTGGGCGCGCCGCGCGCGCCGCTGCGCCAGCACGTCTCCGCCGGCCTCGACCGGCGAGCCGATGTCGGGCGTCTCGCTGCTCTCTTCGATCATCGGCCCATGAGCCTAAAGGGGCTCCCGGACGGCGTCGGCGAGCGCGACGGAACGCGGAGGGGTAAGGGCTTCGGGACGGTGCCGGGGGGACGCGAGGAGCGGCCGGATCAGCTGTTGCGCAGACGCCAAGCCATGCGCGACTGTAGCGACCATAGCTCGATGAAACCGGGTGAGGCGCTTTGCGAGAAGAGCCCTCCGGACTCGCCGAAGGAGGCGAGCGACTGGTCGTAGACGGCGTTGGGCGAGGAGCGCGTGACGACGCGGGCGTGGCCCTTGTAGAGCTTGACGCCGATCGTGCCGGTGACCTGGGCGTTGACCGACTCCATGTAGGCGTCGAGGTCGGCGCGCAGCGGCTCCCACCACAGGCCGGCGTACACGAGGTAGGCCCACTGGCGGTCGAGGCCGGCCTTGAACTGGTTCTGGTGGATCGTGCAGACGAGCTTCTCGAGCTCCTGATGCGCCGGCAGGATGACGGCGGCGGCCGGTGTCTCATAGATGTCGCGCACCTTCAGTCCGACGATACGGTCCTCGATGTGGTCGACGATGCCGACGGCGTGGCGGGAAGCGATCTCAGCGGTGCGTTCGAGCAGCGCCACCAGCTCCATGCGCGCGCCGTTCAAGCCGATCGGGACACCGCGCTCGAACTCCACCTCGATGACCTCGCTCTCGTCGGGGGCACGCTCGGGAGGGGTGACGAGCTGGAAGACGTCGTC
>DATBTP010000237.1:0-7520 GCA_036559185.1 Solirubrobacteraceae bacterium
CGCTGTCGAGCAGCGCGGCGATGGGTAGCAGCACGAGCACCGACAGGTACACGCCGAGCAAGCCGCTGCCAAGCGCAGTGCCCGCGCGGCCGCCCAGGAGGGCACGACTGCCCGAACCGCTGCCACCGGAACGCCCATGGAGCGCACGCAGGCCGGCAGCCGAGCGCTCGAGTGCCCGCGATGCGCTCTCCGGGCTCATTTGGCCGTGGACACCCCCAGCGACTGCTCGATCTTCGTCACGATCCCGGAAGTGCCTTCGGTTTCGAAGAATTCCTTTGCCACCTTCTTCCACCCGCCGAGCGAGTCGATCGTGAAGAGACCGGCTGGTGTCGGGAACTCGCCAGGCGAGGCCACGCCTTCGACGACCGGGCGGTAGCCCTTTTCAGCCCAGATCTTCTGGCCGGCGGGGGAGAGCAGGTAGTTGACGAACTTCTGCGCCCCGGCGGTGTTGCCGCCGCTGAGGATCGCGATCGGGTTCTGGATCAGGATCGTGTACTTGGGGATCACGTATTCGATCGGCGAGCCCTTCTTCTCGTCGGCGATCGCCTCGTCCTCGTAGTCGATCAAGGCGTCGCCCCTCCCTGCGAGGAACGTTTGCAGGGCGTTGCGCGCCGAGCTGTCCTGGCTCACCACGTTGTGGAATAGCGACGTCAGATAGGCCTGCGCTTCGGCGGGCGTCTTGCCTTCCCTTATCTGCGCGCCGTAGGCGGCCATGATGTTCCAGCGGGCGCTGCCGGAGGTGAAGGGGTTGGGCGTCACCACCTGCACGCCCGGCTTGACGAGATCGCTCCAGCCGGTGATGTGCTTAGGGTTGCCCTTGCGGACGATGATGACAGCCACCGAGTTGGTGACGAACCCGTGCGTGACGTTCTGGTTCCAGTTGGGCGACACGAGCCCGGCCTTCACGAGCCGCGTGACGTCCGGTTCCAGCGAGAAGTTCACGACGTCAGCTTTCAAGCCCGCCACCACCGCGCGACTCTGGTCGCCCGAGGGGCCATATGACTGGCTGAATGTGATGCCCTTGCCTTCGCTCGTGGCCGCGAACGCCGGGATCAGCGACGTGTAGGCCCCCTGCGGTGTCGAGTAGGCGACTAGCGTCACCCCTTTGTTCGAGCTCGACGAGCCACACGCGGCCAGGCCGAGCAAAGCCCCGAGGAGTGTGAGGGCCGAAAGGACTGCTGGAATCGTACGGTTGCGCATAGCCACTTTCTAAATCGAAGACATGAGGATTACAGGATCGCATAGTAATACCACAAACTCGATCGTGTTTAGCGATTAAGTCTGCTGTCGGTCGTCGCGCGACACGCCCACGATCCGCTGGAGCTCCTCGGGGAGGGCGATCGGATCGAACGGCTTGGCGATGACGCCCGCGGCGCCGAGCGCGCGCAGACGCGCCTCTTCCTGATCGCCCACCTTGGCGGTGAGAAAGACGACCGGCACTTCCGGCCTGAGTACGCCTTCGCGCAGGCGCCGCAGCGTGGCGGGCCCGTCGAGGCCGGGCATCATCACGTCGAGCAGCACCGCGTCGAAGGGACCGTCGTCCTGCGCGGCTTCGAGCCCCGCCTGCCCGGAGGCGGCCGCGATAACGCTCCATCCGGCGATGCGCTCGAGACTGATGGCGGCGATCCTGCGAATCGCCTCATCGTCGTCTACGAGCAAGAGACGGCGACTCACGCGGTCATCCTCTCCGCCCGCTCACGGCTCGCCCTGCCACTCGCCAGTGGGAGCGTGAAGCTGAACGTGCTGCCCCCGCCGAGCGTGCTGCGCACCCACATGCGCCCACCGTGGTGCTCGACGATGCCACGCGCGATCGGCAGACCGAGGCCGCTACCGCCCTTGTCGCGAGCGTCCGAGGCGTCGACCTGGCGAAAGCGCTCGAAGATGGTCTCCTGCAACCCGACCGGTATGCCCCGCCCCGTGTCGTTGATCGCGAACAGCGCCTGCACGCGGTCACAGACGGCCGTCACCGTGACGACACTCCAGCGGTCTGAGAACTTGACGGCGTTGCCGAGCAGGTTGACGAGCACCTGGATCACTCGATCGGGGTCCACCGACACCACGAGGTCGTCTTCCACCTCGACAGCGAGCGTCACCTTCGCCTGAGTGGCGGTCATCTGGACGATCTGAGCGGCTTGACGGACCAGCTCCGAGACCTTCACCGGCACTACCTCCAAGGTCATCCGCCCGGCATCCATGCGCTCGATGTCGAGCACGTCGTTGATTAGTCGCACTAGGCGGTCGGTGTTGGCGACCGCGAGATCCACCATCTCGGCGGCGTCCCCCGAGAGCTCGCCGAGCAGGCCGGCTTGCAGGAGCCCAAGCGATCCGCGGATCGAGGTGAGCGGGGTGCGCAGCTCGTGCCCCACAACGGAGATGAACTCATCCTTGACGCGCTCGCTCTCGCGCAGCTCCGCCTCGGCGTTCGCCAGCTCGCGCAACGCCAGGTACTGGCGAGCCGCGACGAGCCCGCCGATCACGGTGATGATCAACACGAGGCTGAGGTCGGGGAAGAACGGTTTGTCCCACTCCACGCCGATCAACAGCCCGAAGCCGATCGGCACTGTGATGTAAGGCAGCCAGTTCACGCGCACGGTGGGTTGGCGCCACTCCCCCACCTCGGCGATCGGATCGCCGCGCGGTATCGCCCGCTGGGAGAGGGCCGCGAGCGCGAAGAACAGGAACTCGAGTACGTAAAGCGTGTCGATCGGGTCGCCCCCCGTATAGGTGCCGTGCAGCGTGCCGTAGCCGTAGACGAGGTCGGCGACGATCGAGACGAGCATCCCGCAGGCGATGAGCAGCAGTGGCGTGCGCAGCACTATCGGGCTTTGGCGCAACAGGACGGTGGCCAAGCCGGCTAGCAGCACGAGGTCGCCGATCGGATAGGCGAGCGACACCCCCTTCGCGAGTGTGGTGGCGGATTCCGCTTGGGCGGTGGGGCCGAGCACCAGGTACCACACGACCGCGCCCCCGCCGATCACGATCGTGGCGCCGTCGAGCAACGTCCTCAGGCGTGCGGTGCGCGTGATGCGCGCTACTGGCACGCGCAGCAGGGCGTAGAAGAGCAGCACGTAGAAGGCCAGGAAGAAGGCGTCGGCCGGTGAGGGAAACGGCGGATTGGCGTAAGCGGCGTCGTTTGCGAACAGGAGCACATCGGCGATCGTCTCCGACGCGACTGCCGCCGACATGGCAAGCCAGAACGAGCGCAGCTCGGAGGAGCCCTCGCAGCGCCGCGCGGCGAGCAAGGCGGCCGCGAGCGCCACCAAGTCCATCGGCACCAGGAATGCCTGGCCGAGCTGCTGCTTACCGGGGAGCCAGTGCAGGAACTGCCAGCTGAGGTACACGAACAGGTAGCCGCCGAGCGCGAGCACGACGCCACGGGAGCGCGTTGAGGGCGGCCACGAGATGCCCCTCATGACCACGCTCTCCCACCGATGCCGCCCACGTTGGCTCACCTGCCGCTTAAGGGATGCCCGAAAAGACGATCTGTTCAAACAAGCAGGTCGCCGCGACACCGCGCGCGCCGTCGGCGTTGGGCGCTTTCAGCCGAGCACTGCCGAGTGCGCGACGCCGGCGTCGCTCCAGCGGACGTTCTTCCCACTCACCCGCAGCGAGCGCGCGTCGATCGGCCCGGCGTCGAGCGTGCGTTCGCCTCTGGAGTCCCGCGCAAGCAGCGGTTGGGAGGTTCGGCTCAGACGGGCGGCCCACGCGATCCAGCCGGCATGGGTGACCACCAGCGCGCTCGGCGGTTCGGTGAAGTTGGGATCCTCGTTGGTGACGCTCACACCGCCGCGAGCGCCGCCGAGGTTGACGCTCTCGAACAGCGACTGGCTACAGTCGATGGCGCCGGCGCTTTCGTAGAAGGAACACGTGGAGGACTGCCATCCGAGGAAGAACGCCGCGTAGGAGCCGTTGAAGGCGGCGATGACGATTTCCGGCCTGTCGCCGTCTTCGAAGTCGAACAGCAACGTCGGCGCCTGGTGAGCGGAGCGGCATCCGTAGAGCGCGTGCGGCGCGCCGTACTTGTAGTCGCTCGGCCCGGTGCGGTGTATGAAAAGCAGCGAAGCGCCATGTCGGGCTATGACCTCCGACTTCACCGGTACGCAGCGATGGCGCGCGCTACGAGCGAAACTCGCGCGAGCGCCGGCGCTCCAAGCGTCGCTTTCGCCGACCGCGACGGTTCCCACGAGTATGAGAGCCAGCGCGCCGAGCAAACGCCGCGGGACAAGCTTCAGGGTCGTATTCGGCGTTACCGCCATACGTGAAAGACACCACGGCGAAGGTATGGTTGCGATTTTGGGGAAGGGTGTGCGCGATGGTGGCGTCTTGATTGTCGAGACCGCCACGACCGAGACCACCACGACCTCGTCTTGATGTCGAGACCACCACGACCTCGCAACCGCCACGACCGACCGCCACAATCGTCTGTGACCGCTCAAATTTCCTAGCCTGGAGGAACCACCGTGAAGCGCACCTACGCTCTCCTGCTCTGCCTTACGCTTGCCGCCGCGAGCGCGTCGACGGTCGCGCTCGCTCAGTCCACTAGTCCCAGAGCCGACGCGAGCCGTGCGGTCAAGATCGGGGTGCGCCACACGGGCATCGGCACGATCCTCGTGAACTCCGCGGGCCGCACGCTCTACGAGTTCACGAAGGACCACGTGCGCAGCGATAGCTGCGTAAAGATCAAAGAATGCTCTGAAATATGGCCCCCGCTGAGGACCAGCGGCAGACCGACCGCGGGACCCGGCGTGCGAGCGTCGCTACTGTCGACGATCACGCTGCGCGGCGGCGCCAGACAGGTGACCTATGCCGGCCACCCGCTCTACATCTACAGCGGCGACAGCGGGCCTGGCGAAACATCGTATGTCGGAGAAAAAGCCTTCGGCGGGACTTGGTACGCGATCGACGCGGCCGGTCACACCGTCAAGTAGCCGGCGATTACGGGCGTGGTTGCCGTACGGCTAGAGCCGGCCCGCTTCGCGCCAAGCGCATCGGTCAGGGACGCTCGGAGATGACGAGACGAAGGGCGCCGTCGAAGCTCTCGCGGTCGCGCAAGTAGCCGTGCTCGGCATCCCAGGCGCCCGTATCGAGCGCGTCGGCGAGCCGCTCCACGATGCCCTGCTCCACCCCCGGCTCGAGCAGCGCCCACACCGATTGGGCACTGCGCACCTCGGGATCGAGCAGGCGCTCGGGGCGACGCCAGAACGCCTCGAAGAATCCGTCTGTGCAGTCGCCGGGGGTGGGGATGCGCTCGATGCGAACACGCCCACCCAGCGCCGCCGCCACGTCGTTTACCTCCGGAAACCGCGGCAGCTCCTTCTCGACCCCCTCGCGCAGGTACTCGAGCTGCCATGCCGGCAGGGCGTGAAGGTCGAACGTGAACACCACCACCGGCCCACGCGACACGCGGCGCAGCTCCGCAAGGCCGGCCTCGACGGGCGACCAGTGGTGGATCGTGACGCACGCCATGGTGGCGTCGAAGGCGTCGTCGTCGAACGGGAGCGCCTCGGCGCGCGCGTCGATCGCCGGAGCGGCGTCGACGGGGCGCTGAGCCCGCATCGTCGCGCTCGGCTCGACCGCCAGCACCCGGCGATCCGACGGCTCGTAGGAGCCGGAGCCCGCGCCCACGTTCAGCACGGTGCGCGCATCGCCAAGCGCCGCATGAATCCGCGCCGCGATGCGAGGATCCGAACGCCGGTGTCGCGCATATGTCCGCCCGTGGCGCTCGTAGTCGACTCGGGTAGCCACGCGCCGACCCTAACACCCGCGGGAGCCTCGAGCGGCGGGCGGGCAAGCCGTAGCGGCGCTTAGCGTCCTCGACGACCCGCTCGGCGACCCGCTGGGGCGCTCCTCCAGCCGCCACCCTGTCGAGAACATATGATGGATCCGCAAACCCCTACGTGCTCCATCACTGATTCTCCAGGTCTCGTGTCGATGAAAGAACTGGCCAACGACGTGTGGCAGCTCTCAGGCTTCCCGTCGAACAACATCAACGTTTACGTGCTCGGTGACGTGCTCGTCGATTCCGGCCTCGGGCTCCACCACAGACGGATCCTGCGCCAAATCGCCGACCGCGAGATCGCCGCGCACGCGCTGACGCACGCGCACTTCGACCACTACGGCTCGAGCCACGCGATCTGCGAACGCTTGGACGTCCCGCTCTGGTGCGGCGCCGCCGACGTCGAAGCGGTGCAGGCCGGCAAGATGGTGGGACCGAGCGGACGCCTCGTGCCAGCGCCGGGGGCCAAGGCTCACACGGTCGATCGGGCGTTGAGAGAGGGCGATGAGCTCGCCGGCTTCGTCGTGCTCGACACCCCCGGCCATTCACCCGGCCACGTGTCGTTCTGGCGCGAGACTGACCGTGTACTCGTCTGCGGCGACGTCATGTGGGGTTACAACCCATTCCTGATGACTGGAGGTATCCATGAGCCGTTTCGCCACCTACCTTGGATAAATCCAGATCCGCGGCTGAACCGCGAGTCGGCCCGCCGACTCGCGGCGCTCGAACCGGCGCTGGTGTGCTTCGGCCACGGCCCGCCCCTCCGAGACCCAACGCTATTCGCGGCAGCCGTGAATCGGCTGCCGCGATGAGCAGGCGGCGGACCGACCTCGAGCACGCGACCTCGGCCTTTGGCTGCCAACACCAAACAGGACCAACTCCGCTAGCTTGACCTGCTAGGCCAGCTTGCCGGTGAATGACACCTTGCCGGAGCACTCCGACGGCATCGACTGGTTTCCAATCAGTGGGTAGGTGAAGTCCACTTCGATATAACCACTGCGCTACGGGCGGCTTTCGGCGTGGTGGGCCGTATCAGTTCCACGATTCGCTGAGCAGTCGACCGAACGCGAGTCCCAGCACCTGGGAACGGGTCCTTTCACCGTGCTGCGCCGCGATGAAGTAGCTGCCGATGAACAGCGAGAAGACAAGCATGCAGCGGACCTCGACATCGCTCTCATCCACGCAGAACTGTCCGAACAGCGAACGCATATACGCCATACGCCGGTTGTCGACCCGACTCAGTCGCTCGGCGACATCGTTGTCGTGGCGCGACCAGTCCCGAAGCGCCAGCTCTACGGCAAGCAGATCGGCCGCAAGCACGTCGGTTGAGGAAGCCAACTCGAATAGCTGCCGCAACTTGGCGCGCGGGTCGGCCGGCTGGCTCTCCACGCGTGCGACGACGTCGTCGACCACAGCCTTCTCCCAGGTGTCGAGCATCTCCTCGAGCAGCGCTTGACGATCCGCGAAGTGCCAGTAGAAGCCACCCTTGGACACACCCATGGACGCGGCCAGCGCCTCTACCCGCACAGCGTCCGGGCCTCCTCCCGCGAGGGCCTGCAGCGCCGCGTCGATCCAAGCGCCGCGTGGAGTCCGGACACGCCCCATCGACATATCTATACGGCACCGTATTGACAGATGCAAGCGATCTGTCTAATATCCATACGGCATCGTATGGATCGAGTATGATTATGAGGCTTCCGAACTCGGCACACGAATCTCGCCCCTGGCGTATCCGCGCAATCGC
>DATBTP010000238.1:0-6118 GCA_036559185.1 Solirubrobacteraceae bacterium
GCGCCGGCTTGCGCGAACATGTCCGACTTGGTTGTCGAGCGCCCATTCCCGAACCTCACGAGGATTACCTCGAAAGTGCGCGCGATGGCGGCAGCTTCACGGTAGAGGACGAGTGGGCGTGGTGTCGCATGTGGGCAGCCCGCTGTTGACGGCGGTGCACGGGATGCTCGCCACCTTTGCGGAGTACTACTGCTAGGACAGATAGCCGCTGACGGTGTGGGCGCGGCTGGCGTCGAGGCGTGTCATACGCCTTGCAAGTAGCCTCCGCACGATGGACTTCGACCTCTCCCCCGATCACGAGCTGATTCGCCGCACGGTGCGCGAGTTCGCGCGGGCGGAGGTGGCGCCGGTGGCGGAGGAGCTCGACCGCACCAAGGCGTTCCCCTATGAGATCGTCGCCAAGCTCGGGGGGCTCGGAATGATGGGGATTCCCTTCCCCCAGGAGTACGGCGGGGGTGGTGGCGACACGCTCGCCTACACGCTCGCGGTGGAGGAGCTCACGCGCGTGGACTCCTCGGTGGCGATCACATTGTGCGCGCATACTTCGCTGGGAACGCAGCCGATATACCTGTTTGGGAGCGAGGAGCAGAAGCGCGAGTGGCTGCCGCGACTGTGCTCGGGAGAGAAGCTCGGGGCGTTCGGGTTGACCGAGCCGGAGGCGGGCAGCGACGCGGGCAACACGCGCACCCGCGCGGAGCTGCGAGACGGCGAATGGGTGATCGACGGCGCCAAGCAGTTCATCACCAACGCCGGGACCGACATCTCGGGCGTCGTGTGCATCACGGCGGTGACGGGCGCCTCGGCCGCCGACTCCGCCACGGGCGTAAAGGAGATCTCCAACATCATCGTCGCCAACGGGACGCCGGGCTACGAGCAGGGCGCGCCCTACCGCAAGATGGGCTGGAACGCCTCGGACACGCGCCCGCTCACGTTCGCCGAATGCCGGGTGCCCGAGACGAACCTGCTCGGGGAGCGCGGACAGGGGTTCAAGCAGTTCCTGCACATCCTCGACATCGGACGCATCGGCGTGGCGGCGATGGGAGTGGGGCTCGCGCAGGGCGCGCTGGATGAGGCGTTGGCGTACGCGAAGGAGCGGCGCGCGTTCGGCAAGCCGATCTCCAAGTTCCAGGCGATCCAAGCCAAGCTCGCCGACATGTCGAGCGAGATCGAGGCCGCGAGACTGCTCGTGTACAAGGCCGCCCGCGAGAAGGACGCCGGTCGCAACTTCACGCTCACGGCCGCCCAGGCGAAGCTCAAGACGGGACGCCTGGCGGTGCGGTGCGCCGAGGAGGCCGTGCAGATACACGGCGGGTACGGCTTCATCGAGGAGTATCCGGTGTGCCGTTTCTACCGCGACGCCAAGATCCTCACGATCGGCGAGGGCACCGACGAGGTGCAGCAGATGGTGATCGCCCGCGCGCTCGGCGCCTAGCGGCCCGCCGGCACATCGCCGGCCCCCGTCATCGCTCGCTCGTGCGCAACGCTCCCCGCGTCGCCCGGCTCGACCGGCGAACCGCTAAGAGGCTGGTTCGAGCACTATGAGCGGGATCTTGCGCTCGGTGCGCCGACGGTAGGCTTCGTATCCGCTGTAAACCGCCACGGCGAGCTTCCACAGGCGGTCGTACTCCTCGGGCTCGGCCTCGCGCGCGTGCACGGGGATCACCTTCGAGCCGATTTGTATGGTGGTGTCGGGGTTGGCCTTCAGGTTGTAATACCAGGCCGGGTTCTTGGGGTAGCCGCCCTTGGACGCGATCAGGATCGTGTTCTCCGCGTCGCGCGCGAACACGAGCGGTGTGGTGCGGCGCGTGCCGCTCTTGGCGCCCACGTGGTCGAGCAGCAGCATCTCCGGCACGCCCGGCACGCGGTGGCCGACGAGCCCGTGGGTGGTGCGGTAGATCTTCGCGTGCCCGCCCATCAACCGGGCGAGCAAGCCCCAGTTGCGGTCGGCCCACTTCAGATAGTCGGTGGCCATTTGCGGCCACACTCTATATCCAAGCGTGACGCGAGCCCGCCCAGCGCCTTCTGGCGGGCGCGTTGGGCTAGCATCGCCGCGAGGTGTCAGACGCGATCACCGATATCGAGGTCGGACGTTTGCGCGGTCTCGTGCGCGACATCCCCGACTTCCCCGAAGCGGGGATCGTGTTCAAGGACATAACACCGATGATCGCCGACCCGGGCGCGCTCGCGCTCGCGGTGAAGGGGTTGGCCGAGTACGCGCGGCCGCTCGACGTGGACTGCGTGATCGCGGCGGAGGCGCGCGGATTCCTACTGGGGCCCGCGCTGGCGCTCGAGCTCGGCGCGGGCTTCGTGCTGGCGCGCAAGCCGGGGAAGCTCCCGTATGAGACCGTGAGCGCCGAGTACTTGCTCGAGTACGGCTCCGACCAGCTGGAGCTGCACAGCGACGCGATCGGCAAAGGCGCGCGCGCTCTCGTCCACGACGACCTGCTCGCGACGGGCGGCACCGCCGCGGCGTTGTGCGACCTGGTGGAGCAGCTCGGCGGCGAGGTCGTGGGTTGCGGCTTTCTGATCGAGCTGGCCTTCCTGGGCGGTCGCGAGCGCCTCGCCCCATACGAGACGCATTCGTTGCTCAGCTACGAGACATAGACGAACAGCGGCTTCATATTGGTCCCGCCGGCTGTAGCTGGGCCCATGCCGGCACGAGCGCGCGACCCGGGTCGACCGGGCGGCCCGCTCGGACTGAGGGTGTCGGTCGCCTCAGCCTCGGCGTTGCCCGAGCAGCGCCGTGGCGGCGCTGGCGGGGTCGAGCCGCCGCTCGACGACCTCGGCCAAGAGCCGCTTGAAGTCGGGATCCTCGCGCAGCTCCTCCTCCAGGCTTCGGCGCATGCGGGCGGTGGCGATCGCGAGCACCTCGTTGCGCAGGTTGCGCCCTCGGCGCTCTTGCAGCGTGCCCTCCGCGAGGATGTGGGCGCGGTGCTCGTCCAAGCGCTCGATCAGCTCGACGACGCCCCTGCCGTGGGCAGCCTCGGTCTTGACGATCGGCACGCGCCAGGCCGGGCGGGTGGGACTCGATTCCGTGTCGCCGTTGACGTTCGCCAGCGAGAGCACGCCGCGGATCTCGCGGACCATCGTGTCGGTGAGCGGATGGTCGGCCTTGTTTATGACTATGACGTCGGGGATCTCCATGACTCCGGCCTTCAGCGCCTGGATCGAGTCGCCCGAGCCGGGCATCAGGACCAGGACGATCGTGTCGGCGTGGTCGATGATGTCGATCTCCGCCTGGCCCACGCCGACGGTCTCCACGAACACGTCCTCGCGCCCGGCGGCGTCGAGCAGCAGCGCGGCTTGCAGGGCCGCCTCGGAGAGCCCGCCGAGCGCGCCGCGGTTGGCCATCGAGCGGATGAACACGCCGTGGTCGAGGAAGTGCTCGGTGAGACGGATGCGATCGCCGAGCAGAGCGCCCTGGGTAAACGGCGAGGAGGGGTCGATGGAGAGCACCCCCACGGTGCGCCCCGATTCGCGACGGGCCTTGGTGAGCGCCCCGATGAGGGTGGACTTGCCGACGCCGGGCGGACCGGTGAAGCCGTAGACGGCGGCTTTGCCGGTGTGGGGGTAGACCTCGCGCACGAGCTCCCACCCCTCGGGGCGGTCGTCCTCGACCAGCGTGATCGCGCGCGCCAGCGCGCGGCGGTCGCCGGCTAGCAGGCGCTGGGCGAGCGTGGGTGACACGCGGGAAGTATCTCCGATAGGGACCTCGACGCACTCGCCGGCCCCAGCGTCCGCGACGAGGCGCGTCGCTCTAGGATGCCCGCTCGTGAGACGACCGAGAGAAGCCCTACGCACATGGCGTTGGATGCGCGAGAAAAATATGCTCAACCGCCACTACGCGGTGCTGGGAGCACGCTTTCTGTGGCTGAAGCTGCGCTACGGCAAGCGCTTTCGAACAGAAGGCATGTGCTTCATCTGCCCGGGCGTGAAGTTCGAGATCGGCCGGCACGCGACTCTTCGCGTCGGCCGCTGGTCGTGGGTGGGCCACGGCTCGAAGATCCGCGTGCACGAGGGCGAAGTGTCGATCGGCGCGAAGACCGTGATGGGTCAGGAGTGCACGATCTCCGCCTACCAGCACGTGTCGATCGGACGGGAGTGCATCATCGCCGACCGCGTGATGCTGATCGACTTCGATCACGGCGTGGTCGAGGTGGAGCGCCCGATCCGCCTGCAGGGCATCTACAAGCGCGACGTGCGGGTCGGCAGCAACGTTTGGATCGGGTATGGCGCGTGCGTGCTGCGAGGAGTGAGCGTGGGGCACAACAGCATCGTCGGCACGAGCGCCGTCGTCACTAGGGACGTGCCCGAGAACGCGGTCGTGGGCGGTGTGCCGGCACGGGTGTTGCGGATGCGTGAGGAGCCGACCAGGCTTCGATGGGAATAGCCTCACTCCACTGAGCCGGCTCGGGACGACCTTCGCCGACCGCTTGCTCAGGGGCCGAGCAGCAGATTGGCGTGGGCGTGTGGGGCAAGGTTGCGCGTCGAGCCCTCCTCCCCGTCCGCGAGCGCGCGCTCCAACGCTAAGCGGTGCCCGGCGAAGCGCTCGCGCGCATACGGCACCGCGAGGTCGCGCGACACCATGAAAGGCCAGTCTGAGGCTTGCAGCGCCAGCAGCTCACGCATCGCCCCATCGCCCACGTCGCGGCCTGCCGCGAGCGTGCGCAGCTCCGCGGCCCGCGTCGCAAACGCCATGTCCGCCACCGCGGGGGCCGACCAGGTCGAAAGGTCGCCGTCCTTGCCCCACGTGCTGGGCGCCCACTCCGCGTCCTCGACGGGGGCGGGATCGCGCAGCGCCGCCGCGTCGTCGAGGCGCACAAGCTTCAAGCCTTGCTTCGAGCACTCGTTCACCACCGCCCGCAGCCAGTGAACCCCCTCATACCACCAGTGCCCGAGCAGCTCGGTGTCGAGCGCGCACACAACCAGCCCACCGCCCGGAAGGGGATCCCCTCCCGCTGACGCTTCGTTGGCACAGCGCAGACGCTCGATCGTGGCCGCCACGAACTCCTTGGCGTGCCCGCGCGCCGTTTCGCTCGCCAGCTCGTGGCTGTATGGCTTACCGTCGTTGCCCCACGGTTTGTGGTGGTGAATCGTGTGGTTGTGGTAGTCGCGATACGAGCCGTGCGCGGGGTATCCCCCGTCGCTCCACACGCGCGCGATCGTGAGGCGGTCGATCGGAACGAGAACAACCCCGGACTCCCCTACGAGCACGCGCAGACAATCGCGCGAGCCGAGGCCCTGACGTGAGGTCAGCTCGACGCACACGGCACGAACCCCTCCCTCCTCCAACAAAGGCTCCAGGTGAGGAGCGTGAGCGCACTCGGGCAGCCAGAAGCCCCCACCCCAACGCTCGCCGAAACGCGCCCTGTGGGAGTCCACCCCGCTCTGCACCTGCGCCCGCACGCCGGCGTCGGTCGCGAGCAGCGGCAGCACCGCGTGCGTCGCCGAGGAGGTCCACTGCGCGTGGGGGGCAAACGCCGCGAGCAGGTCGCCGTGCCGCTCGCGGAAGCGTTGGAGGACCTGTTCGTACTCTCCCCACGAGCGCTCCAGCTCGCGCGCGAGCACCTCGGAGCCGCCCTCGCGCAGACCCACGATGTCTTCGGAGTGCGTGCGGCGCCTCACCTCGTCCACGAACGCTTCGAAACGCTTCCCCACGCCTTCGGCTTCGAGCTGGTCGCAGAGCACCGGTGTCAACGACACGGTCAGCGGCGCGCCCTCGTCGAGCAGGTCGAGCAGCGGCAGGTAGCTGCCGGCGATCGCCTCCCACAGCCACTCCTCGCCGAACGGCCAGGTGCCGAAGCCCTCGACATAGGGCATGTGGGTGTGGAGGACGATGGCAAGCTCCCCCACCGGGGAGGACCGTCTCATGGCGTTCTGACCATAAGACTGTCAGGAGAGAGCCGGAGGCGACGGATCACGGCTCTATGGCCGTGGCCGGTGCGAGGAGGTTACGAGTCACGGGCGGCAGACGGCGATGAAGTCCAGCGCCTCGTCGAGGTCCGACTCGGCGGCGGGTCGTAGCGCGAAATCGCTCGCGGCGATCGCGGGGGTGAACCAGCCGTAGAAGGGCTTGGTCAGGCCAAGGCGCGGGTGGATGGCGTCCCAGCCGAGCTTG
>DATBTP010000239.1:0-20779 GCA_036559185.1 Solirubrobacteraceae bacterium
GGCGGTGAGGATCGCGTCACGTGCCGTGAAGCACCCGGCTGTGTTCGGCAGCAGCTCGACGCCCTCGCTCTCGAGCACGTCCACGAGCGAGCCCCGCGCCGTGGGATCGACCCGCCGCAACGCCACCGTCACGAGCTCCGACCCGCTCGCGCGGATCGACTCGGCGAGCAGCGCGAGCGAGGGGAAGCCGCCGGTGCCGAGCAGCAGGCGGGAGCCAAGCGTGCGGTCGGCGATCGTGAGGGCATCGGTGTGGGTCTGCGCGCTAGCCATTCCCCAATCATCCTCCCCGCATCGCCGTGAGCACCTCCACGCGCGCGCCCTGGGGGATCGCGAACGTCGCCCAACCGGCGCGCGGCACGACCTCGCCATTAACCGCCACCGCCACCCCGCGCGCGTCCGGCGCGAGCTCGAGCAGGGCCAGCACGGCGATCACCGACTCGTTCTCACCAAGCTCCCGCTCCTCGCCGTTCAGGAAGACCACAGCGCCTCCACCACCACCTCCGCGGTGAGCGGCGCGAGCAGAACACCGTTTCTATGGTGTCCAGTGGCCCACACGAGCCCGTCCAGCTTGCCGCGCCCGACGATGGGCGTGTTGTCGGGCGTACAGGGTCGGAAGCCGACGTTCAGCTCCTCTATCCGCAGCTCGCCGATACCGGGCACGAGCTCGTGCGCGTTGCGCAGCAGCTCGTAGGCGCCGCCCGCGGTTGGGTCGGCATCGAAGCCGCGCTCCTCCATCGTGGCCCCGAGCACGTAGCGCCCGTCGCCTCGCGGAACCAGATAGCCACCCTCGAAGCGAACGACCCGCTCGAGCAGGCCCGGCCCCGCGGGGTCGCGCAGCCGCATGATCTGCCCCTTCACGGGACGCACGCGCACGCCCGCGCCCGCGGGCAGGCCGGCGATCTCGCCGCTCCAAGCGCCGGCGGCCACGACCACGTTGCGCGCCCGCAAGTCCCCCACTCCCGTGACCCGTCTCTCGCCCGCGTCGAGCCGGACGTCGAGCGCGGAGACGTGCTCGCTGAGCCGCGTTCCCGCCCGCTCGCACGCGCTGAGCAGCGCGGCCACGACGTTGCGGGGGTCCACGCTGTGGTCGTCGGGCGCGTGCAACGCGAGGCGGACCGTCGGCGCCAGCGCCGGCTCGCGTTCGCGCGCCTCGCTTGGACGCATGCGCATCGCCCGCAGGCCGAGCGACTCGCGGAAGGCGAACTGGCGCTCCAGCTCGCGCGCCTCGTCGTCGTCGCGCGCCACCACCAGCGTGCCCGTGCGGCGCAGCCCCACGTCGATGGAGGAGTCGCGCTGCAGCTCGGCGGCGAACGAAGGCCACATCTCCGCCGAGCGCAAGCCGAGCTCGAGCACTCCGCGCGCGGCCTCGCCAAACTCCACCTCCGCTACCGGCGCCAGCATCCCCGCCGCCACATGGGTCGCGCCCGCGCCGATCTCCCCGCGCTCGAGTACCGCCACCGACATCCCCCGAGCGCGCGCGCGCCACGCCACGGACAGGCCGATGATCCCGCCGCCGAGTATCGCCACGTCCACCGTCGAGCTCTCGCCTGCGCGCATGGCTTTGATGCTAGACGTCGCTCCGCCGCGATTCTCTTCGCCCGGGAAGACTTCGAGGAGCGCGCCTTCACGCTCGACCGGCGGCGGCCACCCGGGGAGATGGGGCCGCAAGTGTCAGACTGCGCGCATGGCCCACCTGCGGCCCGTTCCCGATCCCACCGGCGAGCAGCGTCGCGCGCGCCTTGCCGCCGCGCGTCTCTACCTGGTGTGCGACTGCATGCCCGGCGAACGCGACCTCTCGGAGTTTCTCGCCGCCGCCATCGCCGGAGGAGTAGACGTGGTGCAGCTGCGCGAGAAGAACCTGGAGGACGAGTTTCTCGCGGAAGCGGCTTCCGTGGCGGCCGACGCCTGCGACGCCTACGGCGCGCTGTTCATCCTCAACGACCGTCCGGACATCGCGGCCGCCGTGCGCGCCGACGGGGTGCACGTCGGCCAGGACGACATGCCGGTGGCGCAAGCGCGCAAGATCGTGGGCCCCGACATGCTGGTCGGGCTCTCCACCCACCGCCCCTCCGAGATCGACGCCGCCTTGCCCGCGGCGCCCGACGGCACACCTTACGTCGACTACATCGGCGTGGGCCCGGTCTACGCCACACCCACCAAGCCCGGCCGCCCCGCCGTAGGCACAGAGCTTGTCGGCTACGCCTCCGCCAACGCCCACGTCCCGTTCTTCGCCATCGGGGGGATCGACAGCGAGAACATCGCCGCGGCGCTCGACGCGGGCGCCTCGCGCGTGTGCGTGCTGCGCGCCCTCACCGACGCCCGCGACCCGGAGCGCGCCGCGCTCACGTTGCGCGCGGCGCTCGAGCCGCGGCCGCTGCTGGACGGCGATGGGCGACGCTAGCGCCGTCCCGTCACCGCTCGACCCACGCGAGCGGCCTGGGGCGTTGCTGGCGGCCGTTGCCGTCGCGGGCGCGCTCGCCCTCGCGGTGCTCGTGAGCGTTCTCACCGTCGACGACCTCGCCCGCCATGGCGGCTCGCTGCCGGGCGGGCTGTTTCTCGCGGGCGTGCTGCTGATGCTCGCGTGGGGCATGTACCGGCGCCGCTACTGGGCGGTGCTCTCCTTCCAGGCGCTGCTCGCGTTCCAGATCATCGTGACCTCGCTCGCGCTGGTGGTCGCCGAGACGCTGCTCGCCGCCGGGCTCTGCCTGCTCTCGATCGGGCTCGCGGGGTGGCTGTTTTGGACGTTGGTGCGGGTCATGGGCCGGATCCAGGCGAGCGAGCGCGGCGCGGGCGAGGCGATGCCCTAGCTCCACCGCGCTGGCGTCGGGTTCGTATGCGGCGGTGCCCTAGCTCCACCGCGCCGGCGTCGGGCTTGTGCACGGGGTGCGATAGGCTCGCGCCCCTATGGCTGAGAGCGCGTATGACTGCATCGTGATCGGCAGCGGTCCCGGCGGGTACGTCGCCGCGATCCGCGCCGCTCAGCTCGGCAAGAGGACCGCTGTGATCGAGAAGGACAAGGTGGGTGGGCGCTGCCTCAACTACGCCTGCATCCCCGCCAAGGCGGTGTTGCGCTCGGCGGACCTGCTCTCCGAGATTCGCGAGGCCGGCGACTACGGCTTGAACGTGAGCGGCGTGGAGGTCGACTACGCCGGCGTGCAGGAACGCCGCGAGAAGGTCGTCTCCACGCTCGTCGGCGGCGTGGGCGGGCTGTTCAAGAAGAACGCCATCGAGCTCGTCGAGGGCGAGGCCGCCCTGCACGGCCGGGTCGAGGGCGGTGGCGGCGGCGCGGGCGAGGCCATCCGCGTGCGCATCGACCATCGCGGGATCGCGGCGCCGACGGTCATCCTCGCCACCGGGTCGGTGAAGCGCTCCATCCCGGGCGTGGAGTTCGGCGGACGGGTGATCGGCACCGAGGAGGCGTGGGCGCTGCCCGAGCTGCCGGCTCGCCTGGCCGTCGTGGGCGCCGGCGCCTCGGGCGCCGAGATCGCCTCCGGCTTCGCCCGGCTCGGCAGCGAGGTGAAGCTGTTCGAGGTGCTGGAGCGCGTGCTGCCCACCGAGGACGCCGACATCTCGCGGCTGGTGGAGCGAGGTTTGAAGCGCCAGGGCGTGGAGATTCATACCGGCACGCCGGTGGAGGGCGTCGATGGCGGCGAGAGCGCGGTGAGCTTCGCCTACGGTTCGGAGTCGGCCGAGGTCGACTATCTCGTGATCGCCGCCGGCCGCGGCCCCGACGTGGACGCGCTCGGCTTGAAGGACGCCGGCGTCGAGCTGGACGAGCGCGGCTTGATTCGCGTGGACGGCGCCCAGCGAACGACGGCCGCCGGCGTATACGCGATCGGCGACCTCGTGCACGGCCCCGCGCTCGCGCACAAGGCCTCCGACGAGGGCATCCTCGCCGTCGAGGACGCGGCGGGCATGGCGACGCACCCGCTCTCCTACGTGGACATCCCGCGCGCCACGTTCTGCACGCCCAACGTCGGCTCGTTCGGGCTCACGGAGGCGCAGGCACGGGAACAGGGCTATGACGTGGTCGTGGGCAAGGTGCCCTATGGCGCGGTGGGCGGCGGCACGGTCTACGGCGATCGTACGGGGCTGGTGAAGGTGGTGGGCGAGTCGAAGTACGGAGAGCTGCTCGGCGGGCACATCGTCGGCTCGCGCGCCACCGAGCTGATCCAGGAGCTCGTCAACGTGCGCGCCCTGGAGGGCGGCTTCGCCGAGGTGGCGCGCATCGTCCACGGCCACCCCACGCTGTCGGAGGCCGTGATGGAGGCCGCCCGCGCCGCCGACTCCTGGTTGATACACGGTTAACCTCGAAGCGATGTCCAACACGGACGCCGCCTTCTATTTCGATCTCGCCTCGCCGCTTGCGTACCTCGCGGCCGAGCGCGTGATGCAGGCGATGCCGGTTGCCACCGAGTGGCGACCGGTGCTCGCCGTGGAGCTGCCCGCCGCGGAGTCCTTCGAGGCGTTTCGCTGCCGCGAAGAGGAGGAGATCTTCCGCGCGGAGGTGGAGCGGCGCGCGGGCGAGCTCGGGCTGCAGGAGCCGCGCTGGCCGGAGCGGTTCCCGTTCGAGAGCACCTTCGCGATGAGGGTGGCGACGTACGCGAAGTCGATCGGCCGCGTCGTGCCCTTCGCCCAGGCCGCCTTCCGTCAGGCGTTCGCCGGCGGGCGCGCGCTCGACGCGAAGGACAACGTGTTGATCGCGGCCGCGGCGTGTGAGATGCACCCCTCGGCGGTGCTCAAGAGCGCGGAGCTGCGCTCGGTGGGCGAGCGCCTGTCGTCCGCCACCGCCGAAGCCGCCGCGCTTGGAGTTGGCGACGTGCCGGCGGTGAGCGTCGGCGGGCGCGTCTTCCACGGCGAGCGCTCTCTGGAGGAAGCGGCGGCTTACGCACGCATATGCGAGTCGACCGATGCGGCGGCGCTCGCCGCAAGGTTGGGCGGCGAGGCCGCGAGGGAGCGCACGCCATGAGGTGGACGCAACGCCATGAGGTGGACGCACGCCGTGAGGGGATACACACGTGAGGGGACGCACACCATGAGGGCCGGCCGCTGCTTTCGCTTGATCGTGCGCCGCGGCGGGCTCGTGCCGGCGTTCCTCGCGAGCCCGGACCGCGTGGATCACCTCGAGGTCGTGGAGATAGACGGCGGCGAGGTGGTGTTCTTCTGGGACTGCCCGCCGCAGAGGGCTTCCCGCCAGGCGCGCGAACTGCGCGAGGATCTGGGAAGGATGGATCGCGAGGACTTTCTCGCCCGCTGGAGTACCGTGGAAGACTGATGGTGACCGCACGCTCGCACGCCCGCCGCGTCCTGCCCGCCCCGCGCGCGACCGCGCCAGGCCCGCGCGGCGGCGGATGAGCCCCGCTCTGCCTGAGCCAGAGGTCGCGCGCGAGTGGCTCGCGGCGATGGTACTGATCCGCCGCTTCGAGGAGCGCGCCGGGGAGATGTATGCGCGGGCGAAGATCGGCGGCTTCCTGCATCTGTCGATCGGCGAGGAGGCGACGATCGTGGGCAGCGCGCGCGCGTTGCGCGAGGAGGACTACCTCGTGTCCACCTACCGCTCCCACGGCGACGCGATCGCGCGCGGCACTCCCCCCGAGCGCGTGATGGCGGAGCTGTACGGGCGCGTGGACGGCTGCTCGAAAGGGAGGGGCGGCTCGATGCACATGTTCGACGCCGAGCGGCGCTTCATGGGCGGCTACGGGATCGTGGGCGGCAACCTGCCGATCGCGGCGGGGATAGCGCTCGCGTGCGACCAGCGCCGCCACATGGCGCTCCCGGACGGCGGTGGGAACGGCGCGAGGAGCCCCCGCGCCATCTCCGGCGAGGAGGTGACGCTGTGCACGTTCGGCGACGGCGCGTCGAACCAGGGGACGTTCGGCGAGACCTTGAACCTCGCCGCGCTGTGGCGGCTGCCGGTGGTGTTCATGGTGGTGAACAACCAGTTCGGGATGGGCACCTCGCTCGCGCGCCACTCGGCGGTGACCGACCTGCGTGGCAAGGGCGAGTCGCTGGGCGTTCCGGGCATGCGGTGCGACGGCATGGATGTGCTGGACACCCACGGGGTCCTCTGCGAAGCGCTCCAGCGCGTGCGCGAGCAGCGCCGGCCGCTGCTGGTGGAGGCCGTGACCTACCGCTTCCGCGGCCACTCGATGGCGGACCCGGAGGACTACCGCACCAAGGAGGAGGTGGAGCGGTGGCGCGAGCGCGATCCGATCCCCGCGTTTGGCGATCTGCTCGAGCGCGAGGGGTTGCTGAGCGCCGAGGAGCGCGAGCGGATCGACAGCGACGCCAGGCGGCGCGTGGAGGAGGCGGTGGAGTTCGCCGAGAGCTCGCCCTTCCCCGAGCCGGGCGCGTTGTATGAGGACGTGTATGTGATCGACGAGCAGGTCCACGGCCACTACCACGGCTCCGGGCGCACGGCGCGATGAGCGGCCCCGACCAGACCCGCCTGGGGCCCGACACCGGCTTGCCCGCCGGTTTCAGGGCCGTAGCGAGCATTCGAGCGGATCGGGTGGGATGGCGATGACGGAGATGCGCTACCGCGACGCGCTGAAACTGGCGTTGCGCGAGGAGATGGCGCGCGAGGAGAGCGTGTTCCTCATGGGCGAGGACATCGGCGTGTTCGGGGGCGCCTTCAAGGTGACCGCCGGCTTGCTCGAGGAGTTCGGCGAGCGGCGCGTGCGCGACACGCCGATCTCCGAGAACACGATCGTGGGGATGGGCGTGGGGGCGGCGATGGTGGGGTTGCGCCCGGTGGTGGAGCTGATGACCGTGAACTTCGCGCTGCTGGCGTTCGATCAGATCGTCAACCACGCCGCCCACATCCACTACATGTTCGGCGGGCAGGCGCGCGTGCCGCTCGTGGTGAGGATGCCGCAGGGGGCGGGCCATCAACTCGGCCCCACCCACTCGCACAGCCTCGAGGCGATGTTCCTGCACGTGCCGGGCCTGCTCGTGGCGGTGCCCGCCACGCCGTCTGACGCGCGCGGGCTGTTGAAGGCGGCGATCCGCGACGAGAACCCGGTGATATTCATCGAGCACGAGTCGCTGTATGGGGTGAGGGGCGAGGTGGACGAGCGCGACGAGCAGCCGCTCGCGTTCGGGCAGGCGCGCATCGCGCGCGAGGGGAGCGATGTGACGATCGTGGGCGTGTCGCGCATGGCGCTCACCGCCGAGCGCGCCGCCGAGCGGCTCGCGAGCGAGCATGGGATCGAGGCGGAGGTGATCGACCCGCGCACGCTGCGCCCGCTCGACCTCGACACGATCCTCGCGTCGGTGGCCAAGACGAGCCGCTGCGTGGTCGTGGAGGAGGGTTGGCCGCACGGCGGCGTGGGCGCGAACCTCGCGGCGCTCGTGGCGGAACAGGCTTTCGACGACCTCGACGCGCCGGTGGTGAGGGTGAGCGGCGCGGACACGCCGATGCCCTACTCGAAGCCGCTCGAGGAAATCGCCTTCCCGCACGAGCCCGACATCGTGGAGGCCGTGCTCAGCGTGACCGCCCAAGCGCAGGCGCGGCGATGACCGACGTGGTGATGCCGCGCTTGTCGGACACGATGGAGGAGGGCACGATCCTGCGCTGGCTCAAGCGCGACGGCGAGCACGTGGCTCGCGGTGAGGAGCTCGTGGAGATCGAGACCGACAAGGCGAACATGACCTACGAGTCCGATCTCGAAGGCACGTTGCGGACCGTGGCGAGCGAGGGAGACACGCTGAGAGTGGGAGATTTGATCGCGCGTATCGGCGCGAGCGACGGTGGTGGGGCGCCTGCGGCGCACACCGCCACCGAGGAGGCGGGAGCGCGTGCCGAGCCGGGAAAGCAGCGCTCCGATGGTGTGCCCGAGCGGGCGTCGATGGATCGAAGCCAGGAACGGGTGAAGGCCTCGCCGCTGGCGCGACGGGTCGCCCGGAAGGCGGGCGTGGACCTCGGCGGCGTCCACGGCAGCGGGCCGGGCGGACGGATTGTGAAGGCCGACGTGGAGGGGATCGCGGGTTCGCGTAGCGCTCCCGCTACCGCCACGCCGGAGCGGCCCTCGGCTTCCGCGCCAACCCCACCCGAGACCCTGGCGGTGGGGGAGGCATCGGTGAGCGCAAGCCCAGCCGCGGAGGGCGTGGCGGGCGCAAAGGGCGAGACAAAGAGCGTCGAGCTGACACGCACCCAGCGCACGATCGCGAGGCGGATGGCGGAGTCGAAGGCGACGATCCCCGACTTCACGCTGAGCGCCGATGTGGACATGGAGGCGTGCGTGGAGCTGCGGGCCGAGCTGAAGCGCCTGTCCCATCCGGGCGCGGGTGGGGGCGCGACCACCGGTGGCGGGGATGGTGGCGTGGCGCCGACGTACAACGACATGGTCGTAAAGGCGTGCGCGCTGGCGTTGCGTGAGCACCCCCGCGCAAACGGGAGCTATCGAGACGGCCGCTTCGAGCTGCACTCGCGTGTGAACGTGGGCGTGGCGGTGGCGGTCGCCTCGGTAGACCCCACAGCGGGAGCGCTTGTGGTGCCGACGGTGTTCGACGCGGACACGAAGGCGCTCGGCGAGATCGCGCGCGAGACGCGGGCGCTGGCGGAACGGGTACGTGACGGCAGCGTGACGCCGCCCGAGCTGAACGGCGGCACGTTCACCGTGTCGAATCTGGGCATGTACGGGATCACGAGCTTCACGGCGATCGTGAACCCGCCTCAGGCGGCGATACTCGCCGTTGGCGCCCTGGCGCGCCGGGCCGTTGTCGGCTACGGCGACCACGACGGCGAGATCGTCGCCCGGCACACGATGAGCGTCACGCTCGCGTGCGACCACCGCATCCTCTATGGCGCGGATGCGGCTCTCTTCCTGGCACGTGTTCGCGAGCTGCTCGAAGAGCCGGCCGCGTTGACTTTGTAGTTTTTTCGCCTCCAGCGTATGGCGAGCAAATCGTGCTACCACTAGGGTCGGTAGATGAAGCAAGATCGCCCGCTCCCCCCTGACATCCGGATCCGTCGCCTCGGGTCGGTTCCCTACCACGAGGCCGTCGCGATCCAGACCGACTTCCAAACCCGGCGCCAGGCCGACCAGATCCCCGACACGCTGTTGCTGTTGGAGCATCCCCCCGTGTACACGCGCGGGCGGCGTTCGCTTGACGGAGAGCTGCCGTTCGGCGAGGGCTTCTACCGGGCGCGGGGGATCGAGATCGTGAGGACCGACCGCGGCGGGCGCGTCACCTACCACGGCCCCGGCCAGCTCGTGGGCTACCCGATCGTGCGTGTGAGCGACATCGGCGCGCACCTGCGCGCGATGGAGGCGGCGATCGTCTCAGCGCTCGCCGAGTACGGCATCGAGGCCCGCTCGCGCTGCGACGAGGGGATCGACTACACCGGCGTGTGGGTGCGGGATCGCAAGATCGCCTCGATCGGCGTGCACGTCTCGCGCGGCGTGTCCACGCATGGGTTCGCCGTGAACGTCGTCAACGACCTCGAGCCGTTCTCGTGGATCGTGGCGTGCGGGCTGCCGGGCGTGAGGATGACCTCGGTCGAGCGGGAGCTGGGCGATGCGCCCGAGGGCGGCTTGGCAGGGTTCGCAGAGGTCGTGGCGCGCCGCTTCGGCGAGACCCACGGCCGGCGCGTGCCGAGCGTCTCCCCCCAGACCCTCGTCGCCGCGAGCCAAACGCTGGTGAGCGCATGAGGAGTCCCCGAAGCGCCACCGGCGAGCGCGAGCACGCGACTCGCTCGCGCTCAAACCCCGGGGGCATGGATGTGCTGAAGGCGCTCGGCTCCGACGTGCGCCCCCTGCGCGAGCGCAAGCCGCCGTGGTTCAAAGTGCCGGCCGCCGGCGGGCGGCGCTACCGCGAGCTGTCGGCGCTCATCGAGGAGGAGAACCTCCACACCGTCTGCCAGGAGGCGGCGTGCCCCAACGTGGGGGAGTGCTGGGAGCGCGGCACCGCCACGTTCATGATCCTCGGCGACACCTGCACGCGCAGGTGCGGCTTTTGCAACGTGAAGACCGGCAAGCCCACGTGGGAGGATCCGCTGGAGCCCGCGCGCGTGGCACGGTCGATCGCGCGCATGGGGTTGCGTCACGCGGTCGTCACCTCCGTCGACCGCGACGACCTGCCCGACAAGGGCGCCTCGGCGTTCGTCGGCGTGATCCGCCAGGTGCGCAAGCAGGCGCCCGGCTGCCAGATCGAGGTGCTCACGCCCGACTTCCAGGGCCAGGAGATGCCGCTGGCGAGGGTGATCGCGGAGCGCCCCGACGTGTTCAACCACAACGTGGAGGTCGTCCCGCGCCTCTACCCGCTCGCGCGCAGGGGCTCTGAGTTCCTGCGCTCCTGCCGCGTGCTGCGCGGCGCCGCCGAGATGGGCGAAGGCGAGGTGATCACCAAGTCCGGCTTGATGGTGGGCCTCGGCGAGACGCACGCCGAGATGGTGGAGGCGTTCGAGATCCTGCGCGAGCACGGCGTGCGGGTGCTGACCGTGGGCCAGTACCTGCGTCCCTCCGAGCGCCACCTGCCGATCGTGCGCTACTGGCACCCCGACGAGTTCGCGGCGCTGGAGCGGGCGGCGTACGCGCTCGGCTTCGACCACGTCGCGGCGGGTCCGCTGGTGCGCTCCTCCTACCACGCCGACCGGCACGTGGCGCAGTCGCGGCCCGGCGTGGGCCCGCTCGCCGCGAGCGGATAGTCTCGCCGGATCCTGCCGATCAAGGACAATCTCCCCCACGAGCGCCTGCCCGTCGTGGGGTTCGCGCTGGCGCTTGCGAACGCGCTCGCCTACGCCCTGCCCGCGCACGGGCTGGGCCTGGCGCCGGCTCTGCTCGACGTGGCGCTGCTCGCCTGGCTGGCGCCTAGCCTCGAGACGCGGCTCGGTCACGCTCGCCTCGCCGCGCTGTGCCTGCTCGGCGCCCTGATCGCGCTGGCGGTGGGAGCCGCCGGAGGCTCCCACGCTCCGATCGCGTTCGCCGCCGTCGGCGCGACGATGGCGACGGTGGCGGGCTACGTGGGGCTGTTCCCACGCGCGCGGATGCTCACCCTGGTGCTCGTCCCGTTCCTCGTGACGATCGTCGAGGTCCCGGCTGTGGCGCTGCTCGGCGTGTGGCTTGGCGCGCAGGCTTACCTCGGCCTCGCCACATGACGCGCGTCGCGGTGCTGGCGGTGGCGCTGGCGTTCATCGTGGGGCTGGCGTTTCTGACGGTTTCGGGCATAGAGCAGTACGGCTTTACGTTCGAGGCGGTTGTGTCGGTGTTCGTGCTCGTGCTGCTCACGGTGGGAATCGTCGGGGCGTTGCGCAATCCTCCAGGTCGATGAGAGGTCTCTCATGAACCGCTCGCCCTTCCTGGAGCGAAGCGCCCGCGCGCTGCGCGCGCGCGAAGCGAAAATGCGCAGGCGCAGACGCCGGCGCGTGACGGCGGCCGCGATGCTGGCGATCCTCGCCGGGGCGGCGGCGGTGTTCGCGCTTTCGCGCTCGGCGGCCACGCACGGCTCGGCGTCCGTTTCCAGGGGCGCGCGCGGGCAGGCGCGCCGCGCCGCCCTGAGGACCCCAACCCGCTCCCGCCTCGGACTGGCGCTCGGCCGCCCGCCGCTCGAGCTCGATTTGAGCGCGAGCGGCGATCCGGTGCGGGTCTCCTTCCGCCACCCCCCGCGAGCGGGGCTTCTGTTCGACCTCGACAGCGGGCGCGTGCTGTGGCGGCGCGAAGCGACGCGAGCGCTGCCGATCGCGAGTCTCGCCAAGATGATGACGGCGCTGCTCGTGGTCCGCTCGCGCCCATCCGGAGCAGAGGTCGCCATCACTCGCGACGCCGTGGACGCCTCGGGCTCGAAGGTGGGCCTGCTCCCGCTGCACAAGCACGTGCTCTTGAAGACGCTGCTCTACGGTCTGCTGCTCCCCTCGGGCAACGACGCGGCGATCGCGCTCGCCGAGGCGGTCGCCGGAAGCGTCCACGCGTTCGTCGAGCGCATGAACGTCGAGGCGGCGCGGCTGGGCCTGGCGTGCACCCGCTACACCTCCCCCGACGGCCTGGACAACGGCAACAGCTCGTGTGCCGCCGACCTGGCCGAGCTGGCCGCCGCCGACCTCGCGCAGCCGCGAATCGCCGCGGCGGCGCGCAGCGCGAGCGCCGTGCTGCCCTTCCCGATCAAGGGAGGCAAGCTCTACCTCTACAACAACAACCCGCTGCTGCGCTACGGCTATCCGGGCACGACGGGCCTGAAGACCGGCGAGACCGAAGCGGCCGGCCTGTGCCTCGTGGGGACGGCCGAGCGCGAGGGCGTGCGACTCGGCGTCGTGCTGCTGCACTCCCCCGAACTGGGCCGCCAGGCCGAGTACCTGCTCGACCGCGGCTTCGAGGACGTCTACGGCCAGCCCCACCTCGCCGCTCCACCGATACCGGCGGGGCGGTGATAGCCGGCACACCCGGTGCCGGCGGGCTCGGGCCGGACACGCCCCGGCCTCGCGAGGAGTAGCCTTGTCTGACCAGACATTGACTGGCCAGTCAGCCAAAGGAGAATCGTGGACCTCGACGACACGCCGGAGCAGGCGGAGCACCGCGCCAAGGTGCGCGCCTGGCTCGAGCAGAACAAGGGAGCGGCGCCGGTTATAGGAAACCCCACCCACCCGGACGCGATTACCGACGAGGCGGAGATCGTCTCCGCCAGGCGCGCGTGGCAGGGCAAGCTCGCCGAGGCTGGTCTCGCCGGAGTGACGTGGCCCAGGGAGTACGGAGGCCAGGGGTTGGGGCCGATCGAGCAGGTCATCTGCAACCAGGAGATCGCCCGAGCCGGCGTGCCCGGGATCCTCGACGCGATCGGCGTGGGGATGCTGGGCCCCACGATCATCGCCCACGGCTCCGATGAGCAGAAGGCGCGCTACCTCGGCCCGATGCTGCACGGCGACGAAGTGTGGTGCCAGCTCTTCTCCGAGCCCGCCGCGGGCTCCGACTTGGCGGCTGTGCAAACCCGCGCGCGCCAAACCGAGGACGGGAGCTGGCGGTTGACAGGGCAGAAGGTGTGGACGACCAACGCGCAGTTCTCCTCCTACGGCCTGCTGCTCGCGCGCACCGACCCCGAGCAGCACAAGCACAAGGGCTTGACCATGTTCATCCTCCCGATGGACGCCCCCGGCGTCACCGTTCGCGGCCTGCGTCAGATTTCCGGGGAGGCGGAGTTCAACGAGGTGTTCCTCGACGACGTCGAGCTCGCCCCCGACGCGGTTGTGGGCGGCGTGGGCAACGGCTGGGGCACGGCGCTCACGACGCTCATGTTCGAGCGTGTGACGATCGGTCTCGGCGGCGAGGGGCTGGGCTACAACTCGGTGCGCTTCGCCGGCGGCATCGCCTCGGACGAGCACGGCCGGCGCGACCCGAAGGTGCGCAAGGAGCTGGGCGAGATCGCAAGCGAGCTCTTGGCGGTGCGCTTCACCGGCTACCGCACGCTGACGGCGCTGCAGAAAGGCCAGATCCCCGGTCCGGAGGCGGGGCTGGCGAAGGTGACGATCGTGAACGGAGCGATCAAAGCGGGCGACCTCATCGCCGACGTGCTCGGCCCCGACGCGCTGGACGGGGACAGCGAGTGGGCCTACATGATCTCGTTCCTGCCCGGCTTGAAGTCGGCGGGGGGAACGGAAGAGATCCTGCGCAACACGATCGGCGAGCGCGTGCTGGGGCTGCCGCCCGAGCCGCGGCTGGACAAGGGAATCCCGTTCTCGGAGCTGCGCTCGAAGGAAGGGGCGGCGGCATGATCGCGGCGAACGCATCCCGCCCCGCGCGCGCGCGGCGCGCGGACACACCCTCGGAGGCGACGGCATGAATCTCGCACTTTCAGACGAGCAGGAGTTCCTGCGCGAGGCGGCCCGCGGGACGCTCTCGCGCGTAAAGACGCTGGAGGCCGCCAGGGCGGCGCTCGATGGGGAGGAGAACGCGCTCCCCGACCTGTGGCCGACGGCCCGCGAGGCGGGCTGGCCGGGACTGTTGATCGACGAGGCCCACGGCGGCGCGGGACTCGACGCGTTCGACGCGATGCTCGTGCTCGGCGAGTGCGGCCGCGTGCTCGCGTCGATACCGCTACTCGGGCATCTGCCCGCGACCGCGATCCTCGGCGACTCGCCGAGCGCCGGCGCGCTGCTCGAGCCGCTCGCGAGCGGCGAGCGCAGGGCGGCGTACCTGCCGAGCATGCCCCCCGGCGATCTCTCGGATGGGTGGACGGTGGACGCGACCCACGGGAGCACGCGCCCGCCGGCGCCGCAAGCTACGCGCGAGGGCGAGGGCGCGCTTGTGAGCGGGAGGATCGCGTTCGTTCCCGACGCGCCCGGCGCGGATGTGTATGTGGGCGTGGCGCTACTCGAGGGCAGGCCGGTGGGCGTGGCGGTCGAGGCGTCCGCGGCGGGCGTGGCGGTGGAGCCGGTGCGCCGCTACGACGCCACGCGCTCGCTCGGACACGTGACGCTGAAGGACGCGAGCGCGACGCTGCTCGAGGCGGGTGAGGACCGATCGTCCGGGCTCGGCGAGCTGGCCGGCGCGTGGCATCTCGCGCAGGCGCTGATCGCCGCGGAGTCGCTGGGCAGCGTGGAGACGGCACTCGAGATGTCGGTGTCGTACGCGAAGGAGCGCTTCACGTTCGGCCGCGCGATCGGCTCCTATCAGGCGGTGAAGCACTCCCTCACCGAGGTGCTTCGTCAGCTCGAGAACGGCCGCTCGCTGCTCTACTACGCGGGCTGGTCGCGCAAGGGCGCGCCGGATGAGTTTGCGCTCGCCGCGAGCGCCGCGCGTTCGGTGGCGGGCAGGGCGCTCGACTACGGCGCGCGCACGATGATCTCCGTGCACGGCGGCATCGGCGCGACGTGGGAGCACGACGCGCCGCTCTACTTCCGCCGCGCGCAGCTCTCGCGCCGCCTGCTCGGCGGCACCGGCGCGGCTACCGACCGTGTGGCGGGGGAGTTGATCGCCCAGGCCGACGCGGCCTGACCGCTAGCGACCCCCGCCCGGCTTGGCCGGGCGGGACCTAGCCGGGCGGGGTCTAGCCGAACGGGGTCGAGCGGCGGCGGCGGTGGCGGTTTCGAAGGAGGCCGCCACGGGCGCGCCGTAGGCGGCGTGAACCGCTTCCACCAACCTCGTTTCGATCCCGCAGTTGACGCAGAAGCCGTGCTGCGACCAGCCGATCGCGCGCGCGAGCACCTGGTCGGCGTAGGCAACGCCGGTGGGGTCGTGGCCGTAGTAGTCGTAGGCCGCGTTCCACGCCGTCTCGTCGAGCGCGTAGGAGGCGCCGTCGGCTGAGAGCAGGTGGGCGGCGGCCATGATCGAGTCGAAGTCGTCGTAGATGGAGGGGTGCTTTGCGGTTCTGTGCCCGTATGACGCCGGCCGCCCGCCGTAGCGGTAGGAGTCGCTCACGAGCGCCCAGGTGGATCTGAACCCCCTGGACGGGTCACCGTTCTTGACGTTGAACTGCATCGGCCCGCCGCAGCAGCCGGCGAAGTTGAGTCCCCTGTAGGTGGAGGGGGCGGTGGAGAAGGCGGTCTCCTGCTTGTGGATCGAGGCGATCAGCAGCCAGTTGACCCCGAACGCGCTCTGGGCGGTGGCGTAGATCGGGTAGAACGAGCGCATCCACAGCTCGGCGATGTGGGTGCCGGTGAGCGCTTGATAGGCGGCGAAGTCGCGGTGGGCCTGGAGGCTCGAGGGATCGTTGACGATCGCTTGGCGACCCGTGGCGGCGCCGCGAGCGACAGGCGCGGTGGCGGCCACGGGAGTGGGGGTCACGGCCAGCACCGGGGGCGGGGAGGGACTCGTTTGCGAAGCGCCTCCGACGGCGCCGCTCAACGCGAGCGCGAGCACGGCGACGCCGAGCGCGCCGAGGGATATCGCCGCGGCCCAGGCCCCGCGTTCGGAGCCCGGTTGGGGCACGTTGGCGTCATAGCGCACTGCCTCAGGCTAGCGCCAGCGAGCCCAGCTTCGCGCCAAGCGAGTCGAGCAGCTCGCGAAACGAGGCTTCGAACTTCTCGACCCCCTCGCGCTCGAGCGTGTCGGTGACCTCGTCGTAGCTCACGCCCGCCGCCGCGAGCTCGTCGAACACCGCCTGGGCCTCGGCGAGGCCCTCGTGCAGCGACGGTCGCGGCGAACCGTGGTCCTGGAACGCGTTTACGGTCTCCTCGGGCATCGTGTTGATCGTGTCGGGCCCGATCAGCTCGTCGACGTAGAGGGTGTCGGGGTAGGCGGGGTTCTTGGTCGAGGTGGACGCCCACAGGACGCGCTGGGGCGTTGAGCCCTTGCCGGCCAGGTAGTCCCAGCGGGGCCCCTGGAAGATGTGCTGGTAGTGGCGGTAGGCGAGCTTTGCGTTGGCCACCGCCAGGCGCCCTTTCAACTCCTCGCGGCCGGGGTGGGCGGGAGACGACTCGTCCAGGCGCCGGTCGGCCTCGGTGTCGATGCGCGAGACGAAGAAGCTCGCCACCGAAGCCACCTTGGAGGGGTCGCCGCCCGCGGCGACGAGACGCTCGAGGCCGCGGATGTAGGACTCGGCGACCTCCGCGTAGCGTTTCAGCGAGAAGATGAGCGTGATGTTGATCGAATGGCCCTCGGCTATCACGTCCTCGATCGCCGCCAGCCCCGGCTTGGTGGCGGGGATCTTCACGAGCAGGTTGGGGCGGTCGATGGCCTTGTGCAGGCGCATCGCCTCGCGGAAGGTTTGCAGGGAGTCGTAGGCGAGACGGGGATCGACCTCGATCGACACGTAGCCGTCGCGGCCGAGCCCCTCCTCCCAGGTGGAGCGGAAGGCGTCGCACGCCTCCCTGATGTCCTGTTCGGCGAGCGCCCAGAACGCCTGCTCGGCATCGCTCGTGGCGAGTTCGCGCAACTGCTCGTCGTAGGCGTCGCCCGAGCTCATCGCCTTCTGGAAGATGGTGGGGTTCGACGTGGCGCCCACGACGGCGTCGTCGTCGATCAGCTCTCGCAGGCGCCCACCGCGGATCCACTCGCGCGAGAGCGAATCGATCCACACGCTCTGGCCGAGCGCGGAGAGCCTGTGCAGCGGCGAGGGCGCCGAGGACATACAGTCAGCCTACGCGGTCGAGCAGCGCCCGCGCGCGGGCGGCGATCGAGTCGGCGGCGAACCCCAGCTCCTCCAAGACCTTGGCGCCCGGGGCGGAGGCGCCGAAGCGATCGATGCCGATCACCTCGCCGGAGTCGCCCACCCACTTCCACCAGCTCATGCTCACGCCGGCCTCGACTGCGAGCCGGGCGGGGACCTCGCGAGGGATGACGCTCTCGCGGTAGTCGGGCGGCTGCGCTTCGAAGAGTTCCATGCAGGGCATCGACACGACCCGCGCGCGCGTGCCCCGCGCGGCGATGTCGCGAGCCGCCCGCAGCGTGGGCGCTACCTCGCTGCCGGTGGCGATGAGGACGAGCTGGGGGGCGGACGGCGAGGAGCCGCCGCCGGACGGCGAGGAGCCCTCCGCCGACGAGCCCTCCGCCGACGAGCCCTCCGGCGGGGACTCCCACAGCACATACCCGCCGCGCTCCAAGCCCTCGGCGGGCGCGCACGGCGTGTCATCGGCGTCGCCATTCGCCTGTGCCTCCGACGGCGCGCCGCCGGGCGCGGCGGAGCGCGCGAGCACCGGCAGGTTCTGGCGCGAGAGCAGGAGCGCCACCGGGCCGTCCTGGCGTTCGATGCCCACGCGCCAGGCAACGACCGCCTCGTTGGCGTCGGCCGGGCGGATCACCCACAGGCGCGGGATGGCGCGCAGCGCGGCGTAGTGCTCCACGGGCTGATGGGTTGGGCCGTCCTCGCCGAGCCCCACGGAATCGTGGGTCCACACCCACATCACCGGCAGGCCCATGAGCGCGGAGAGGCGCACCGACGGGCGCATGTAGTCGGAGAAGATGAGGAAGGTCGATCCGTAGGGCTTCACCATCCCGCCGTGGGCGGCGAGCCCGTTGACGATCGCGCCCATCGCGTGCTCGCGGATGCCGAAGGGGATGTTGCGCCCGGTGTGCGCGCGCGAGTACTCGCCCGCGCCCTCGAACACGGTCTTGGTGGACTCCACGAGGTCGGCCGCGCCGCCGGCCATCGTGGGGGCGAAGGGGTTGAGCGCCGCCATCGCCTTCTGCCCGGCCGAGCGGGTGGCGATCGACTCGCCGGCGGCGAAGCTCGGCAGCGCCCGGCTCCACCCCTCGCGCGGGCGTCCCGACCATGCCCGGTCCCACTCCTCGGCGAGCTGAGGGTAGCGCTCGCGCCACTCGCGCTCGCCTCGCTCCCAGGCCTCCTGGCTGGCGGCGCCCGACTCGCGCAGGCTCATGTGCTCATAGACCCCATCCTCGACGTGGAAGGCGAGGTCGGGGTCGAAGCCCATCGCCCGCTTGGTGGCGCGTACCTCCTCTTCCCCGAGCGGCGCGCCGTGCGCTTTGGCGGTGTCCACCGCGTTGGGCGCGGGGTAGGCGATGTGCGAGCGCACCGAGACGAAGGAGGGGCGCTCTGTTTCCGCGCGCGCCGCCGTCAACGCCTCGTACAGCGCCTGGGTGTCCTCGGAGTCTTCCACGCGCTGCACGTGCCACCCGTCGGCGTGCATGCGCGCGACGTGATTCTCGGTGTCGAAGGAGATCGACGTGGTGCCGTCGATCGTGATGCGGTTGTCGTCGTAGCAGACGACGAGCTTGCCCAGCCCGAAGTGGCCGGCGATCGAGGCGGCCTCCTGGGAGACGCCCTCCATCATGTCGCCGTCGGAGCAGATCGCGTAGGTGTGGTGGTCGACCACGTCGTGGCCCGGCCGGTTGAAGCGCTCGGCGAGGAAGCGCTCGGCCATCGCCATGCCGACGGCGTTGGCGACGCCCTGACCGAGCGGGCCGGTGGTGACCTCGACCCCGGGCGTGTGGCCGCGCTCGGGGTGGCCGGGCGTGCGCGAGCCCCACTGGCGAAAGCGCTCGAGGTCCTCGAGCGAGAGGTCGAAGCCGCAGAGGTGGGTGAGCGCGTATTGCAGCACGCACGCGTGCCCGGCGCTCAGCACGAAGCGGTCGCGGTCGCGCCAGGCGGTGTCGGCGGGGTTCAGGCGCAGCACGTGGCGGTAGAGCGTGTAGGCGAGCGGCGCGAGCGCCATCGCGGTGCCGGGGTGGCCGGAGTTGGCCTTCTGCACGGCATCCATCGCCAAACCGCGAACGGTGTCGATCGAGAGCGCGCGGATCTCGCGCTCCTCCTCGGGCAGCGCGGACGGAGGTTGAGCGTTGCGCTCGGGGGTCACCGCCATAGGTTGCGATCCTAGCGGCGAGCGGGGCGCGCGGGTCAGCCGGCGCGGGGGCTGGTCGCGATCCCGGCGGCGAGCGCGGCCAGCGGGTCAGCCGACGTAGGGGCGGCGGCGGCGCGGCGGAAAGCCGGCCACAGAGTGGCGCCTCCCGCGCGAGCACCATCGCCTGCGCCGCTGCACGCGGACGAGCCAGTGCAGGTCGTGGCGGCAGTGCGAGCGGCGGTAGGGCCAGCGCGGATGGAGCGCGCGAACCATCAACTTCTGCTCGCAGACGAGTCCTCTCATGTCATCCAACCTCCATGTCTATCCGACCTCCTCCGAGACGCTTGGACATCTCGTCCAAAGGTCGCATACCCCATTTGCCGTATCGCATATCTAATAGTACGATTCCTACAGAAAGGTACTTATCCGCGGCAACGAACGGCGGTACACTATGGACACCCAAAGGGTCGCGGAAATGGACTCCCCCAGATGCTCGAACTACTGTTTGCACCGTATTCAGGACCTCGATGTCGCTCATGTCAAATGCCTCCTTGCGGGTCTGAGCCATCCCGTCCAGAAAACAAATAAATCAATCATTACGCATCTTGTCAAGAGCTAAGGTATAGGGATGGCTGACCGGACACGACCGCGCAAAGACCGGGAGCGTGGACTGCCCAGGGGGCCGCAGGCGCTGCCGCCGGAGGAGGTGGCCGCGGATCAGCGCGAGCGTCTCTACGAGGCGATGATCCGCTCGGTGAACGAGCGGGGGTTCGTCGCGACGACGATCTCCGACCTGGTGGCCGGGGCGGGGGTGTCGCGGCGCAGCTTCTACGAGCACTTCCAGAACAAGGAGGAGTGCCTGCTGGCGACCTACGACGCGCTCATCCAGCGCCTCGTGGCGCGCATCGCCGATACGTACAACCCGCGCGACGAGTGGACGGCGCAGATCGAGCAGATCGTGCGCGCGGTGTTCGAAGCCTCGAGCGACCGCCCCGACGCCGCCCGGCTCGTGTCGGTCGAGATGGGCGCGGCGGGCCCGGTGGGGATCGAGCGTTGGGCACGCGACGCCGAGCAGCTCACGCGCTTCATCGGCGGCGTGTTCGAGCGAGCGCCGGGGGAGGGAGCGCTCCCCGAGCCGATCGTGCGGGCGATCGTGGGCGCGCTGAGGACGATCCTCTACGCGCGCGTGCGGCGCGGGCGCTCGAGCAGGGCGCTGAAAGCGGAACTGCAGAAGCTCACCCCCGACCTCGTGGCGTGGATCGCCTCCTACTACCCCGCCCCCGCCGCGATCCCGATGCGCCCCCGCTCGCGCCGCCACGCACAGCTTCAGGGGGGGCGCGCGCCGGGGACGTTCTCCCCGTCCCCGCGGTGGGCCCCCAGGGGGTTGCCGCGCGGCGAGCACAACCTGCCCAAGGGCTTCGTGGCGCACAACCAGCGCGAGCGCATCTTCGACGCGGTCGCGAACCTCACGGCCGCGAAGGGCTACCCGGCGCTCAGCTTGGAGGAGATCGTCTCAGAAGCGGCGATCTCGCTGCAAACCTTCTACGAGCACTTCGAGAGCAAGGAGGAGGCGTTCCTCGCGACCTTCGAGATGGCGCACTCCAAGGCGATGGC
>DATBTP010000240.1:0-12636 GCA_036559185.1 Solirubrobacteraceae bacterium
GCACGACGGCTATGCCCGCCGTGTACTTGCTCGCGCACGCCAACCCCAGGCCCAGTCCGGCCAGCGCGTAGTCGCGCCCGCGCCCGTAACGCGACACGCCGGCGCTGCCGAAAAGCGAGAGCGTGAGCGGCAGAAGCGTAGCCGCGTCGTTGAGCGCGAAGTGCGCGTAGAACACGGGCAGGAAAGCCACCGCCTCGATAGCGGCGGCGAGCAGCCCAACGCGGCGGTCGAACAGGCGCGAGCCGACCAGGTAGAGCAGCCATACGGCCGCCGTGCCCAGCAGCGCGACCGCCACGCGAGCCACCAGGAAGACGCGGTCCGGATGCGAAGCGTAGGCGCGCAACACCCCGTGGTCGCCGCCGAAGAACACGACGAAGACCACGTGCAACACGTAAGTGAGCGCCGGCGGGTTGACGAAGTAGCGGGGGTCGAGACCGCCGGAGGACATCGCGACGGCCTTCGGCACGAAATGCCCCGCCTCGTCGATGTTGTAGATGAAAGGCAGCCCCGACCTCACGCCCCACAGGCGCAGGCCGAGAGCCGTGAGCAGTACGAGCCCCAGACCGAGCCAGGCTCGGTTTCTGGACTCAGCAGTGGGCATAGACCGCGTAATAGCGGCTCGTGTAAACGCGTTTGAAGCCGACCGGCGGGGCCTGGTCGCGCGGATCGTCGCCCACGTCGACGATCGCCTCGAAGAACACCGCCGCGCCCAGCGGGTAGACGGCCACGCTGCCCGCCTGGATGCGACGCTCGAGCCGCAACGCCCCCTTTTCGCGGTCGGCGCTCGCCTGCGAGCGCGCGACGATGTCGCGCTGACCGACGCTGTCAAGGATCCAGCGCGCGTCGGGTATCAGCTTGTTGTTGGGCAGCGTGAGCAGCGGGCAGCGTCTCAACTCGACTTTCACCGCGGGAGAGTGAAGCGCGGCGGCAAGCCCCTCGTGGAAATCCTCGTGGTAAGCGAGCGTGTTGCGCAGGCTCTTGAGGCTCAACGTGGTGGCAACCGAAGCCGTGCCATACACAGCCAACGCCGCCGCCAACCCGATCCACACGCGCCTCAGCGCCGCGCCGCGGCGCAACATCGACCAGCCGCCGAGCACGAGCGCGCAGAATACGAGCAGCACGATCGAGCTGCCCACCATGTAGCGATCCACCACCGACGCCCCGGCGGCGCCCTCGGCGAGGTAGACGAACAGCAGGCACGCGAGCGCCGCCAGCGGGACGAGCACGCGCCTGGGAGCCAACCAGATCGCCAGCGGCAGCCCCACCACGCCGCCTAGCACCACCGGCAGCTTGTCGATCCTCACCGCGTATGACCACGTCGAGGAGAGCACCGCCGAAAAGCCCTTCGTGCGTTCCAGTTCGGCGGCCAAACCGGAGGTGGAGTGAAGCGAATAGAGCGGGTCCCCCGTCACGAGCCCGTCGAGCAGGGTCCACAGGACCGGGGCGATCGCCGCGAGAGCGAGATAGCGCAGGCGCGTGCGAGAGTTCGCGGGGTAAGCGCACCACAGCCAGTACACGCCGCTCAACACCCACGCGTCGGGGCGCAGGAGACCGGCGGCCGCGAGCAGCGCAAACACGAGCGGGCCCCTGCGGGGACGCTCGACCTCCAAGGCCACCGCCCACACCACGAGCGCCACGTAGGCGATGTCCAGATACCCCTGCGCGGCGAGGTTCTCCACGAAGAAGCGGCTGAGCACGAGCAGCCCGGCAACGGCCCCCACCACCGGTCCGAAGCAAAGCCGCCCCAGCCGGTAGGAGCCGGCGACGAGCGCGACGAAGGAGGCGATCGACCCAAACACCACCAGGCGCGCTCCGTACTGCCCGAAGATCGAGCACACGGCGCCGAAGGCGATCGCAAGGGGATGCTCGGTGGGGCCGCGATAGACGCTGAAATCGGGGAGATGCAAGTGCAGCAGATCGCGTCCCCACAACAGCGCGTAGAACGAATCGTACGTCGGGTATGTCGGGAACGCGAAGTACCCCGCCAGCGCCAGCGCGCACATCGCCCCGAAGGCGAGCTTCGCCCACGTCGAGGCGGGCGTCGCGCGCAGTTGAGCCAGCCGGCTCCTCCCCGGCGCGGCTTCGGTCAACGTTGCGCTTGCCATCCGGCCGTAGAGCCTAGAGAGATAGTCTGTCGGCGGTGAAGCTCCTACTCCAGTCAAGCCGCCGGCCCCCGCCGCGGGACCTGGGGCAGCACTAGGCTGTCGGCGGTGAAGCACCATTCCCTCCCAAGGCGCCGGCCCCCGAATGGGGGCCGGGGTTAGCACTAGGCTGTCGGCGATGAAGCTCATCATCCAGATCCCCTGTTTCAACGAGGCGGAGCAGTTGCCGCGAACGTTGGCGGACCTCCCTCGCGAGGTGGACGGGTTCGACGCCGTGGAGCTCCTGATCGTGGACGACGGCTCGACCGACGAGACGATCGCCGTGGCGCGCGCGCACGGGATCGACCACATCGTCCGCCTCACCAACAACAAGGGCCTGGCGGCGGGCTTCCAGGCGGGCTTGGACGCGTGCCTGAAGCTCGGCGCGGACGTCGTGGTGAACACCGACGCCGACAACCAGTACTACGGACCCGACGTGGCCAAGCTCGTACGACCGATCATCGAGGGTCGCGCCGACATGGTGGTGGGCGACCGCGAGGTGACGAACATCGAGCACTTCTCGGCGCTGAAGAAGAGCTTGCAACGACTCGGATCGTGGGTCGTGCGCCAAGCGTCCTCCACGGACGTGCCCGACACGACATCCGGCTTCAGGGCCTACAACCGCGAGGCGGCGATCCAGATACTCGTAGTCTCGAAATTCACCTACACGCTCGAGACGATCATCCAGGCCGGCAAGCACCTCGTGGCGATCGATCACGTGCCGGTTCGCACCAACCCCAAGACGCGCGAGTCGCGCCTGTTCCCCTCGATGTGGGCGTACGTGCGCAGAAACTCGATCTCCATCTTCCGCATCTACGCGCAATACGAGCCTCTGCGCGTGTTCTGGAGCCTGGCCGCCGCGATCGGGCTGGCGTCGCTCGCCGTGTGGATTCGCTTCGTGGTCGCCTACGCCGAAGGCAACGGCAAGGGTCACGTGCAGTCGCTGATCCTCGGCGCCGTGCTCTTCATCGCGGCGGTCGTGCTGTGGGCGCTGGGCGTGATCGGCGACCTGCTCGCCGCTCAGCGGGTGATGACGCAGAAGACGTTCGAGCGGGTGCGCCGCATCGAGCTGCGGCTCGGTGTTGCGCCCTCCCACTATGAATCGAACCCCGCGCACCCAACCGCGGGAACGCCCGATCTCGGCCCGAGCCGATCCGCGTCGGGCCAGAGGGCGAGCGTCGCGAGCGGTAGCGAGCCGGCCACCGCGGAGGATCGGACCGCGGGCAAGGCGGTGGAGGTGTGAGCGCGGGACTGACGGTCTCAAAGGACGGGGTGGTCACCGGCAACACCTACGACAAGTACGGCTCCACCAACCCGCTCGTGCGGCGCATGATGGGAGGCTTCAAGAACACTCTCGACGAGCTGTTCACGGCAGCCGACCCGCGATCGCTGCTGGACGTGGGCTGTGGCGAGGGCGTGCTCGTGCACGAGTGGGCCGGCCGGCTCGGCGAGCGGCGCGTGGTGGGGATCGATCTGGAGGAGCGCTCGATCCAGGAAGGTTGGGCGCGACGCCAAGCGCCGAACCTCGAATACCGCGTGATGCGAGCCGGCCGCGCCGACCGAGCCGAAAACCTGCCGTTCGCCGAGAACGAGTTCGACGTGGCGTGCGCGATCGAGGTGCTCGAGCACGTCCCCGACCCCGCGCACACGCTCGCGGAGATGGCGCGCTGCGCCGAGCGCCACCTGCTCGTATCGGTCCCGCGCGAGCCACTATGGCGGATGTTGAACATGGCGAGGGGCGCCTACTGGAAAGACCTCGGCAACACCCCCGGCCACCTCAACCACTGGTCCAAGCGCTCCTTCGTGCGCCTGCTCTCACAGCACGGGGAGGTCGTGCGGGCGCGCTCGCCGTTCCCCTGGACGATGCTGCTTGTCCAGCTCTGAGGACCCGACGGCGAGACCAACCTCCGCGCGCTCGGCCGAGGGCCAGTCGAAGACCGTAGAGCGGGAGCGCTCCTACGGGAGCGGGGCGCGACTTCTGTCTGTGGGCATCGCGAGCACGGGCCTGCTGACGTTCGCCTACTTCTCGATCGCAAGCCACGTGCTCGACGAAGTGCAGGCAAAGCGCGTGGACCTGTTGTGGTCGATCATGTTCGTGATCATCTCGGTGATCTACCGGCCGATCGAACAACTGCTCTCGCGCACGATCGCCGACCGCAGGGCGCGCGGTCACGTGCAGCACTCCGTCAAGGTGCCGATCGCCATCCAGGGCGGGTTCGCGCTCGCTTTCCTGATCGTCGCGCTGGCACTGAGGGAAGAGCTGATCGACAACGTGTTCGGGCACTCCGCGGCCCTCTACTACGTGCTCGTCGTAGGCACGCTGGCATATGCCGCAAGCTACTTCGCGCGCGGGTGGCTGGCCGGCCACGAGTACTTCGGGCTGTTCGGCGCGCTGGTGCTTATGGAGTCGATATCGCGCCTCTGTTTCGCCTTGGCGGCCGCGATCGGCATCACGAGCGGCCAGACCGCCGTTGCGCTGGGCATCGCCGCCGCGCCCTTCGTCTCGCTGGTAGTGGTCCCCGCGGCTTTCTCGCGCCGCTCGGGCGAACCGCACGGGACCCCCGAGATGGAGGAGCTCGACGCGGCTCTCGCGGGACCCGGCACCGAGAGCGTCGAGGAGGCGGTCGCCGCCGACGAGCTCTCGCTGCGGCGCGGGTCGGGCTTCGCGTTCGCCGTGTCCGGGGTAATGCTCTCCGAGCAGACATTGCTCAACGCCGCGGTGCTCACCGTGGACATAACCTCGGTGAATGTGGCGCTCGCGGGAATCGTGTTCAACGTGCTGTTGATCGCCCGCGCGCCATTGCAGCTCTTCCAAGCGATTCAAACCTCGCTGCTTCCGCACCTGACCGGCTTGGAGGCCACGCGGGGTCACGAGGCGTTCGCGCGGGCGATCCGCGTGACGGTGCTCGCGATCGCCACATTCGCGTTGACGGTAGCGCTCGGGCTGCTGGCGATCGGGCCGCCAGTCATGAAAGCCCTGTTCGGACAGAGCTTTCAATACGGTCGCGTGGGACTCGCGCTGATCGGCCTCGGGATGGGCATGCACCTCGCCTCCGGGGCGCTCAACCAGGCGGCGCTAGCGCGCAACGAAGCCCGCCGGGCGGCCATCTGCTGGGTTGTGGCGGCGATCGCCTTCGTCGCCTGGATGTTGACGCCGCTCGTGAGCGACGAACTGCTGCGCACCGAGATCGGCTACCTGGGCGCGACGAGCCTGCTGGCGCTCATGTTGGGCGCGCTATACCGGCGCGGAGCACCGGCGCCTCAAACCGCGCCCGTCGCCTCCACGATCGCGCGGTAGGCGGCCGGCGGGTCGGAGGCCCCGAAGATCGCCGAGCCGGCGACGAAGAGATTGGCGCCGGCGGCACGGCAATGGGGCGCCGTATGGCGATCCACGCCGCCGTCGACCTCGAGTGCCACACCCTCGCCAAGCACGTGGCGCAGGCGCGTCACCTTCTCGAGCGTGTGCTCGATCAGCGGCTGCCCCGCCCAGCCCGGATTGATCGTCATACACAGAGCGAGGTCGATCGCGTGGGAAACCTCGGCGAGCGCGCCCACGGGGGTAGCGGGATTTATCGCGACGCCAACGCTCGCGCCGCCGTCGCGGACGAGGCTCGCGGCGTACGCGACGTGCGGGGTGGCCTCGGCGTGGAAGGTAATGGAGTGCGCGCCGGCTTTGAGGAACTCCGGGATCTGGCGCTCGGGACGCTCGATCATGAGATGCACGTCAAGCACCGCCCCCGCCCGCTCTGCCTGCTCACGCAACGCGGCCACCACGAGGGGCCCGACCGTGATGGGCGGCACGAAGTGGCCGTCCATCACATCCACGTGGATGACTCGCGCGCCCGCGTCGAGCACCTCCCGCACCTGCTCCCCCAGCCGCGAGAAATCGGCCGACAGGATCGACGGCGCCACACGCACCTCGCGCAGGAGATCTCCGGTTGCCACGTTCAGATCCTTTCAGTCCACGCCCTCAGATGGGCATGAGCATCGAGTCGCCGCAGTTATTGCACTTGAGGATCGCCGTGGAGGACATGCGCACGATCGTCGAATGCTCGCCGCAGTTGGGGCACACCGAGGAGAGCTCGAAACGGTGCAGGCAGTACACGCAGCGGTAGCGTCCCGGGAGGTTGGTGGGGCGAAGCCACGGCTCGGCGCAGTGCGGGCACAGCGGTCCGAGGTCGACCGGGTCTTTTGCGGACGTTGGATGGCCTTCCTCCATTCTCAGAGCCTACCCGTGAAGGCGTCGCCCGCTCGCCGCATGCGCGCGAGGAAGAATCCGGCTGTGCGCTCGCGATGGGGCATCGTCAGCAAGAGCTTGCTCGCCCGTGGATGAGCGTGGATCGTTTGGCCGTGCGTGAGGTCATCGAGCGCGAAGTCGGAGTTCCTATCCAGGAATCGTTCTACCTGCCGCTCGTTCTCGGCTGGAGAGATGGTGCACGTCGAATACACCAGCACGCCGCCCGGACGGAGCGCCGCCGCGCCCGCGGAGAGGATCGATTCCTGGATCGCCGCCATCTCCCGCACATGCTCGGGGGTGACGCGCCAGCGCAGGTCGGGGCGCGATTGCAGCGTCCCCAGGCCGGAACAGGGCGGATCCACGAGCACGCGGTCGAACGCCGCTCCCTCCGGTCGGGGCGACGCGGCGTCGGCTAGCTGCACCCGCACACTGCCGGCGTGAAGCCGCCGCGCGGTCTCCTGGAGCGCGGCGGCGCGAACGGGGTTGCGCTCGACCGCCAGCACCTCCCCCTCGCCGCCCATCAACGCGGCCAGGTGGGTGCTCTTGCCGCCAGGGGCGGCGCACAGGTCGAGCACGCGCTCGCCCGGCTCGGGGCCGAGCGCGCGCGCGACGAGCATCGCCGCGCGCGACTGGGCGATGAGCGCGCCCGAGCGCCACGCATCGCAGGAGCGCAGGTCAAACGGACCGTCGAGCACGAGCGCCTCCGGCAGCTCCGGGTCGGTGTGGAGCGGCGCGCCGAGCGTTCGAGCGATCTCGCCCGGATCGGCGACCAGCGTGTTCACCCGCAGGGCAAACTCGCCGGGCTCGTTATCGGCCGCGAGCAGCGCCTTGGCGTCCCGACCACCGAGCTCATCCCACCACAGCCGCGCGATCCACTCCGGGTGCGAGTGCGCGACGGCGGCGTGCTCGGGGGTGTCCTCCCGCAGATCGCCCAGGAGCTTTTCGCGACCTTCCCGCGCGGCGCGACGAAGCACGGCGTTGACCAAGCCGTGCGCGCCGCGACGACCGTGTAGCTTGGCTAGCTCGACCGCGTCGGCGACGACGGCGCGGTCGGGAGCGCCGCTCGTGTAGAGCAGCTCGTAGAGACCGAGACGCAACGCCGCGAGCAGCGGCGCGTCGAGCCGCTCGGCGGGACGGCGCGCGAGACCCTCGATCAGGTAGTCGAGCGTGCCGCGACGCTGGATCGCGCCGAAGCAGAGCCGCATCGCAAGCGCGCGGTCGCGAGCGTCGAGCGACGCCGCCTCGCTCTGCAGGGCGCGGTCGGCGTAGGCGGCCCGCTCGAACACCCGGCGTATCACCGCATATGCGCATATGCGCGCCTCAGCCGGCATGTCCGCGCAGGTATGCCCCCGCGTCCATCGGGCGCTTGCCCGCCGGCTGGACGGTGAGCAGCTCGAGCGCCCCCGGCGCGCACGCGAGCAGCAGGCGACCCTCGTGCTCGTAGACGCCGTCTCCCACCGGGACCTCAGGCGGGGCGAGCGCCGCTTCGGCGACGCCGAGCATGGCGCCGTCCGGGAGCGCCACCCGAGCGCCGGTATGCGGGGAAAGCGCGCGCACGAGCCGCTCCAGCTCCACGGCGGGGCGGCGCGGATCGAGCAGCCGGTCGGGCGCCGCGATCTTCTCCGCGTAGGTAGCCAGCCCCTCCTCCTGCTCGACGAACGTAAGCGGCTCGCCGCGCTCGAGCGTGTCGAGCGCGCTCAGCAGCAACTCGCCCCCCAGCCGCTCCAGGCGCGCCGCCAGCGACCCGTAGTTGTCATCCGCTCTGATCGCCTCCCTCGCCGACAGGCAAACCGGCCCGCTGTCGAGGCCGGCGGTGAGGCGCATGATCGACACCCCAGTCTCCGAGTCGCCGGCGAGGATGGAGCGCTCGATCGGCGCCGCGCCGCGCCAGCGCGGCAGCAGCGAAGGGTGCACGTTGAGCGGCTCGTGTTCGGAGAGCAACGGCTCCTTCACGAGCGCGCCGAACGCGCACACCACCAGCACATCGGGCGCAACGCTCGCGATCGCCTCACGGGCGGCGGGATCGTTGACCGACTCGGGCTGAGCGAGCGCCAGGCCCAGCGCGCGAGCGCGATCGGCGACCGGTGGCGAGGTGAGCTTGCGGCCGCGGCCGGCGGGACGATCGGGGCGCGTGAGGACGAGCGCGGGACGATAGGGTCCGGGGCGCTCGACGTCCCCGGCCAGCCGTAAGAGCACGCCGGCGGCGAACTGGGACGTACCGAGGAATACTGTGCGCACTGGTACCGGCGGCCTATCCGTGCTCTGAGGGCTGGCGCGCTCGCGCGCCTACGCCACGCTCGCGGCGGTGACGGCCTCGCGCATCGCGCGCATCGCCTGCTTGCGCTGCTCGCGGGGGATGCGGTCGAGGATGAGGATGCCGTCCAGATGGTCGACCTCGTGCTGGATGACGCGGGCCTCGAGGCCTTCGGCCTCCACCACGATCCCCTCGCCGCGGGCGTCCCGCGCACGGACGCGCAGCCGCGCCGGGCGCTCCACCTCTACGTGCACGCCGGGCAGGCTGAGACAGCCCTCCTCGGCGGCCTCCAGCTCCTCGCTGCGCCACTCGATCACGGGGTTGACGAGGGCGGTGAGAGGATCTTCCACGAAGGCGCGGTAGACGAGCACGCGGTGAAGCACGCCGAGCTGGGTAGCCGCCAACCCCACACCCAGAGCGTCGTGCATGAGCTCCCCCATGCGCTCGATCTCCTCCGCGAGCGTGGCGTCGAAGCGCTCGACCGGCAGCGCGGTCGCGCGCAGCACCGGGTCGCCGAACTTGCGCACATGGCGCAGCGCCGCGTCGCGGCGCGCCCTGGTCTCCGGATCGAGCTCGGCCGCGGTGGGCGCGCCCTCCTCGGGCTCCACCTCCGCGTCCATCATCTCCTCGTCGCTCATCCCGCCAAAGGATAGGGCCCACGGTTGGCACGCGCCGGCGCGCGCGGCTACTGGGGGTCGACGTCCACGCTGAAGCTCACGCGCGAGTGGGCGGGGACCCTGGCGACCCTCCGGACGGCCTCGCCGATCTGGCGGATCGCACCCGAACGATGCTCCGGGAGCGCCTTGACAACCAGCACCCGCCGCTCGCGGCCACGCAGGCGAAACAGAGCCGCCGGTCCGAGCACGCTCACCCCCCCGCCCGAGATCCCCGCCCGCACCGCCTCGGCGGCGGCGTGCGCGCGGGCGGCGTGCTCGGACGCGCACACAACCCGCACGAGGCTCGAGAAGGGCGGGTAGGCGAGCGCCTCGCGCCGCCGCAGCTCGCCGGCGAGGAAACCGTCGCTGTCGTGCCTGGCCGCACGCACGATCGAGCGGGCGTCGGGGGCGATCGTCTGCACGAGCACGCGACCGTCGTTGCCGCGCCCAACGCGACCCGCGAGCTGGGTGAGGAGCGCGAACGTGCGCTCCTCGGCACGGAAGTCGGGGAACCGCAGAGTGGCGTCGGCGTCCAGCACCACCCCGAGCGTCACATCCGGGAAGTCGTGGCCCTTGGCGACCATCTGCGTGCCGATCAGAACACCCGCGGACGCCTCCTGAAAGCGGGCGAGCAACGCGCCGACACCGCCCGCCCCGTGAGCCTCGCCGGCGGTGTCGGCGTCCAGGCGAAAGACGGGAAAGTCGCCGTCCTCGAGCGCGGTCGCGAGGTCGTGCTGGACGCGCTCGGTGCCCGCGCCGTGGCGAGCCACCGACGCGGAGCCGCACTCACAACGGCGGGGCGCCGCCTCGGAGTGCCCGCAGTGATGGCAGGCCACGCGCGCCTCTGCGCGGTGAAGCACGAGCGAAACATCGCACTCCGGGCAGCTCCATACGCGCCCGCAGGCGCGGCATGTCAAGAAGTTCGACCAGCCGCGCCGGTTGAGCAGCACGATCGCCTTGCTCCGCGACGCGCGCACCTCGGCGAGCGCCTGGGCGGTGAGCGGGTGCAGGCCGTGCGCGTGGTTTCGCATGTCGAGCACCGCGACCTCGGGCAGCGGACGGCCGTCGACTCTCCGTGAGAGGCGCAACACGCCCTCCGTCCCCGGCGCGGCCGCGCGCACGCTCTCCGGGCGGGGCGTCGCGCTACCGAGCAGCAGCAGCGCGCCGCCCGCACGCGCGCGGTGCGCCGCGACCGTGCGCGCGTCGTAGCGCGGGTCGCCCTCGTGCTTGTAGGAGGCGTCGTGCTCCTCGTCGATCACGATCAACCCGAGCCGCTCGATCGGGGCAAACACGGCCGAGCGAGGGCCCACGCACACGCGCGCCTCCCCCACGCGCAAGCGCCGCCACTCCTCGCGACGCTGGGCGAGCGTGAGACGCGAGTGGAGCACGGCGATCGTGTCGCCGAAGCGCTCCACGAAGCGCCCGACGATCTGCGGCGTGAGCGCGATCTCGGGAACGAGCACGATCGCGCCCCGTCCCCGCTCGAGCGCCTCGGCCGCGATCCGCAGATAGACCTCGGTCTTGCCCGACCCGGTTATGCCGGCAAGCAGTCGAGTCTGAGAGGCTCCGCTCGCCAGCGCGCGCGAGAGCTCGGAGAGCGCGGCGTCCTGCTCGTCGGTGAGAGCCGGCACGCCCGCCGTGCGCGCCCCGACCACGATGTGCTCCGGGCGCTCCGGCGCCGCGCGCCGTTTGCGCCCGCTGAGACGGCGCGCGGCCGCGGGTGGCAGCACGAGCGCCAGCGCGCGGGCGAGCGTCGAGCAGTACTCCTCCGCAAGCCATTCGGCGAGCGCCACGAGGTCGACCGGGAGCGTGGGCCGACCGTCGTCCAGCGCTCGCACAGGCGGGAGCAGCTTCTCCCGCGAAACCTCGCTGTGGTCGGTCAAGGCGGTGACCACGCCGAGGATCTCGCGCCGGCCGAACGGCACGACCAGCATCGAGCCGACTTTCACCTCGTCGATCAGCTCCAGCGGCAAGCGATAGTCGAACGGCCCGCGCAACGCGCGGGCCGTCGTCATCGGCTCAACCTGGGCGATCGCTGACACTGGCCAACACTAAACCCAGCGCCGGACCACGCGGCCGGGCCGGCGCCGCCCGCCGGCGAACGCCGCTGATCGCCGGTACCGCCGGTATCAGGCCGTCGCGCCCGCGGCCACGAGCCCCGCGGCCGCGCGCAGAGCCTCCGCCTTGTCGGTCTTCTCCCACGTGAAATCGTGGTCGTCGCGACCGAAATGGCCGTAAGCGGCGGTCTTCTGGTAGATCGGCCGGTGCAGTTTGAGCTCCTCGCGGAACGCCCCGGGACGCAGGTCGAAGTGCTCGTCCACGAGCTTCGCGATCTGTCCGCGACCGATCTTCTCGGTACCGAACGTCTCCACCATCACCGACACCGGGTGGGCGACGCCGATCGCGTATGCGACCTGCACCTCGGCGCGGTCGGCGAGGCCGGCGGCGACTATGTTCTTGGCCACCCAGCGCGCGGCGTAAGCAGCGGAGCGGTCGACCTTCGAGGGGTCCTTGCCGGAGAAGGCGCCGCCGCCGTGGCGGGCCATGCCGCCGTAGGTGTCGACGATGATCTTGCGCCCGGTGAGCCCGCAATCGCCCATCGGACCGCCGATCACGAAGCGCCCCGTGGGGTTGACAAGGAAGTTCTTCATCAACTTCTTCTCGTCGTAGAGCTCAGCCGGGAGCACCGGGTGCAGCACGTGCTCGAACAAGTCCGGCTTGATGAGCGCCTCGGAGTCGATGCCGTCGGCGTGCTGGGTGGAAATGAGGATCTTTTCGATCTCGACGGGACGGCCGTCCTGGTAGCGCACCGTGACCTGGGTCTTGCCGTCGGGGCGCAAATAGGGAACCACCTGGCCCTTGCGCACCTCCGCGAGACGCTTGGAGAGCTTGTGGGCGAGGGAGATCGGCAGCGGCATCAACTCCTCGGTCTCGTTCGAGGCGTAACCGAACATCATCCCCTGGTCGCCCGCCCCGGCCACGTCGAGCTCGTCCTCGTCGGCGGGGTCGTGGCGCGTCTCATACGCCGCGTCGACGCCCTGTGCGATATCGGGCGACTGCTTGTCGATCGCGTTGATGACCGCGCAGGTGTCGCAATCGAAGCCGTAGAGCGCGTTGTCGTAGCCGATCTTGCGGACCGTCTCGCGCGCGATCTCCTGGATGTCGACGTAGGTGTCGGTGGAGATCTCGCCGGAAACCACAATCAGGCCGGTGTTGACGAGCGTCTCGCAGGCCACACGGCCGTAGGGGTCGTCTGTGAGGACCGCGTCGAGCACGCCGTCTGAGATCTGGTCGGCGATCTTATCGGGGTGGCCCTCCGTGACCGACTCGGAGGTGAACAGGAACTCT
>DATBTP010000241.1:0-15236 GCA_036559185.1 Solirubrobacteraceae bacterium
ATAGCCGCCCGAGGTGACGTAGCCGACCTGGCGCACGACGGCGATGTAGGAGGCCAGGTATGCCACGCCGACGCCGGCGATGTACATGAACGGCAGCACGATCCAACTCGCGAGCAGGCGCGTGGCGCATAGGAAGAGCATCGAGTCGACACCCATCACTTCCAGGGCGTCGATCTCGTCGTTGATGCGCATCGCGCCGAGCTCGGCGACGATGCCGGTGCCGACCTTCGCGGCCATCATGTAGCCAAACGCGTAGGGGACCGCCTCGCGCAGGTCGCACCAGGCCGCGAAGATGCCGGCCACCGCTGGCGCGCCCTGGGCCTCGGCGAAATAGGCGCCCTCGATCCCGCACGTGCCGAGCCCGATGATGAACACCATCACCCACAACACGGCTGTCGAGGAGACGATCAAGATCCCCGACTGACGCACGGTCTCACCGAAGAAGCGCAGCACTCGCAGCGTCCAGACATCGCGCACGATACGGCCCGTGAACTGACCGATCTCGCCCGCCGACGCCAGCCAGTCGCTCGGGTTGGCGGCGGGCTCGGTCATAGGACCTCCTCCCCGCTCCCCAACCCGCGTCGCGCGCGATGTGTCTCCCTCCCGCGCGACTCCCCAACCCATGCCCCACGTGGGGGGTGTGATCCTTTTCGGGTGTGGCCGCGGCTCATCTGATCGAGAGAAGATTGGGATGCGTGGCGAGCAGCATCTGGGTGAAGACGTAGTTGAACGCGCCAAACGTCAAGAACGCGGTGACGACGGCCTGATTGACCGCCCGTCCGACCCCCTCGGCGCCACCGGAGGCGGTCATGCCCTTGTAGCAGCAGACGATCGCGATGATGGCCCCGAACACGGCGGTCTTCAGCGTCGAGCCCCACAGGTCGGTGGTGGAGGTATTGGCGAAGAAGGTCGCCCAGAAGGGCCCCAGCGGCTGGTGGTTGACGACGGCGGCGAGCACGCCGCCGAAGAGGCCGAACAGGACCGCGTAGATGTTGAACAGCGAGGTGGCGATCATCAAAGCGAGGAAACGCGGCACCACCAGGTTCTTGACGGTGTCGACGCCGAGGACCTGCAGGGCATCGAGCTCCTCTCGAATCTTGCGCGCGCCCAGATCGGCGGTGATGGCGGTGCCGGCCGCGCCGGCGACCATGACCGCGGTGATGATCGGTCCGATTTCGCGTACCGCCGCGAGCACGAAGAACCCGCCGAGGCGATCGAGATTGCCAAGCAGGTTGAGGATGTTCGCCGCCTGCAAGCCGGCGGCGCCGTAGGAGATGGCGAACGTGGAAACTAGCAGTGGCAGCCAGCAGATTCGGAGGGTGAAGAGAAACTGCGAGACGAACTCGCCCCCGTATGGATATGGCGGTCGTAGCGCGGCGGAGATCGTCTTGCCGGTGAGGATCATCATGTCGCCGACCTGCTCGAGCAGATTCCTCGTGGGGAGCAGCGCCCGGTCGAGACTCATCCCACTACCCAACTGACCCATAACCATAATGTACTAGTTCACTAGCACTTTATGTTTTTTGGCGTGGGAGCGACTAATCTGAGTGGGTGACTGGAGCGCAGATAGACCTCGACGATCTGAAAGTCAATCGCGAGGGCGAGGTTCCGATAGGGGTGCAGCTCGCGTGGGCGCTGCGGGCGAGGATCGGCGACGGCCGGCTCGTCCCCGGGCAGCGGCTCCCCGGCCTGAGGGAGCTCGCGGAGATGGTGGGGATCAACGCGAACACGGCCCGCGCCGTTTACCAGCGCCTCGAGCAGGAGGGCTTGATCGACAGCAGGCAGGGCACGGGCACGTTCGTGGCGAGCGCCGCCCACGAGCCCTCCGCGGTCGGACGGATCGCGGCCGACGCCGCCCGGCAGGCACGCAGGACCGGCGTCGACCCGCGCGAGGTGGCGGCCGCTCTGTATGTGGCAAGCGGGAGCGCCTCCGACGCGCCGGCACAGCCAAGGCGCGCCTCGGAGGCCGCTCGCGCTACGCCGCGCGCCTCGGAGGCTCCCGCTCGCGCTACGCCGCCGGCCGCGCTGACGCGGGCGCGCACACAGGCGGCGGAGCGCCGTAGAGAGCTGCGCGATCAGATAGCGGCGCTCGAGGGAACCCTCTCGGAGGTACAGGCCCTCAACCCCAGCCTGATACCCGCGCCAGCTAAGGCCTCCAGGCATGCCGGTCCGCGCCTGTTGAGCGTCGAGGATCTGGAGCGGGTGCGAGGGCGACTCGTGCGTCGCCTGGCGGAAGCCGAGGCGCTGTTCCAGGCGCCGGCTCGCGTCGAGAGCGCCCCAAGGACGCGCAAGACGGCGAGGAGCGCCGTTGCGGCGAAAGCCAAGGGCGCGGACCAGGCCAGGACCTCGGAGGCGGCGAAGGGGAAGCGGCCGCGCCCCAGCGCCCGCCCCTCCACGGCCTGAAGTCCTCAGCACTTCGCGTTAGCCCGTCGCGGTCCCTGCGTGCGCGCACACGGGGTCACCGGTCTTGGATACGGACACGCTCGACGAGCGGCTCACCCGGCGCTGCATTCTCCGGTGCCGACCATGGGGCCCGTGTGGGAGAGCGCCTGGGAGACGGTGGCATTGGCTACGCCGTAGCCGCCGGGCGTGGCGCCGCCGGTGGTGGAGGCGAAGACGGTGGTGAGCACGGCGCCAGAACCGTCGACGAGCGGACCTCCGGAGTTGCCGGGGCGGACAAGCCCGCGCAGCGGCGTGAGCAGGCGCGCGACGGGGCCGCGGCCGTAGGCGTCCTGGGTGATGACGCGCTGGGTTTCGCCGATGCGCGCCGGGCGCGCGTCGAAGGGACCGTTCTCCGGATAGCCGAGCACGGCGCCGGCGCGTCCCGACGAAGGGTTCGAGGCAAGCGTGAGCGCCGGGAGGTCGAGGCCGGGGACGCGCAGCACGGCGATGTCGTCGGTGGGGTCGAAGGCGATGGCGTACGCCGAAAGCGAGGGTTCGCGGCCGAAAGGCTCCACGGTGGTGTCGTGCTCGCCCGCGACGACGTGGGCGTTGGTGACCACGACGCCGGGCGCGGCGATCCATCCCGAGCCCTCTATGGCAAGGCCGCAGGCCGTGCCGAGCACGCGCACGACGCTGCGCGAGTCCGCGCGCACGGACGGATCGTGCGCGATGGCGAGCGGAGGCGGACCCACGTTCGGCAGCGGTCCGGAGATCGAGGGCAGCGGGTCGAGGCTCGCGAGCACGTTGAGGATCGGGCCGGTGGGCGGTAGGAGCTGGTTGAGCTCGCGCAGGATCGCCGAGCGCTGTATGTCGGCGCGCAGCCGTGCGGTGGGCGTGGCTTGGAGCACGATGGCGGCGAGGACCCAGGCGATCGCCAGGCCGAGCGCCGCGCTGAGCAGCGCCCCGAGCGCCCCATCGACGAGCCCGAAACCCGGCAGGACGAGCATGCGGCGCAGCCGCAGGCCGACTCCCTCGAAGCCGGTGGCGAGGATCGCGCCGGCGAGCAGCGCTCCGATCAGGCCGAAGGCGGGAGCGTAGGCGGAGGAGTGTCCTTGCGAAAGCAGTAGAGGACCGAGCCGTGTTCCGATGAATGAACCAATGGCAAAGCCGCCGAATGAGAGCGCGGCGACGATGAAGCCGCGTCGGAACCCGAAGAAGGCGAGCAGGACAGCGAACACGACGATGATCCAGTCGAGCCGAGACACTTCTCATGTTCTACCGTCCCGGGCTGTGAGAAGCCCCAGTGAGCGTGGCGTGCGTGCCCGGCGTGCGAGACCCGTGATAGTGCTCGCGGCGATCGCCTTTGCGCTGGGCGCGATCTTCGGCGCGGGACACGAAGGCTCGCCCCAGGCGCGCGTGGCGGAGGACTTCGCGAAGGCGTGGGCTCGCGGTGACTACGCGGAGATGTACGCGGACATCGACGCGCCGTCCCGGCGCGAGCTGTCGGCGAGCGCGCTTGCGAGCGCCTATCGGGAGGCGGCGCGTACGGCGACGGAGACCGGCGTGACGGTGGTGGGCGCGGCACACAGCCAGCCCGACGGGACGATAGAGGTGCCGGTGCAAGTGAGGACGCGGTTGTGGGGGACGCTCGAGGAGCGGTTGCGGATGCGGGCGGTGGAGGAAGAAGGGGGATCGCGGGTGAGGTGGTCGCGAGCGCTCGTGTTCCCCGGGCTCAGAGCGGGTGAGGCGTTGAGCAGACAGACAGCACTGCCCGCGCGCGCGAGGATCGAGGCAAGCGACGGGTCGGTGCTGGCCGAAGGCGAAGCCGCCGAGTCGGGCACGAGAAGCTCGCCGCTCGGCGCGGCGGCGGACGCGGCGATCGGTGAAGTGGGAGCGATTCCGGCGTCGCGACTGGGCGAACTGGAAGCCGAAGGTGTTCCCCCCAACGCGATCGTGGGGGTGACGGGCCTGGAGCGCGCGTTGGACCGGCGCCTGCGCGGGACGCCCGGCGGCGAATTGCTGGCGGGCAAACGCGTGCTCGCGAGCGCCGTGGCGAGACCGAGCGCGGCGGTACGTACGACCATCTCGGCCGCGCTACAGCGAACGGCGGCGTTGGCGCTCGGCGGGCAACTCGGCGGGATCGTGGCGATGAACCCCGTGAACGGCGACATCCTGGCGGTGGCGGGCCTGGGCATCGACGACGTGCAGCCACCGGGATCGACATTCAAGATGGTGACCTTGACGGCGGCGCTGGAAGGCAAAGCGGCGAGCGAGAAGAGCACGTTCCCCTACGCGACCTCGACCACGCTCGACGGCGTGAAGCTCGAAAACGCCAACGGCGAGTCGTGTGGGGGCGGCCTGGCGCTCGCCTTCGCGGTGTCTTGCAATTCGGTGTTCGCGCCACTAGGCGTGAAGGTGGGCGCGGCCCGCTTGGTGGAAACGGCGGAACGGTACGGCTTCAACCACGATACGGGCGTGGAAGGCGCCGTGGAGAGCACGTTGCCGCGAGCTTCGGAAATACAGGGGGAACTGGACCTCGGGTCGACCGCCATCGGGCAGGGAGAGGTGCAGGCGAGCGTGCTTCAGATGGTGAGGATCGCGGCGACGGTCGCCGACGGCGGCAGGCGGCCGGCGCCGAGGTTCGAGCCGGGCTCGGCGGCGCGCCCGCGGGTGATCGCCGCGGCGACCGCCCATACGGTGCGACGCTTGATGATCGACGTGGTGCGCGAGGGCACGGGAACCTCGGCGGCCATCCCCGGCGTGACCGTGGCGGGCAAGACCGGCACGGCGGAACTGGGCGAAAAGCATTGCGCCAAAAGCGAATCGGGTTCGAAAGAAGGCGAAACGAGCGGCGGGGAAGAACAGTCTCAGAGCGGTGAAAGCTGCCCGAGCGGCGGCAAAGACCCACGGAACACGGACGCATGGTTTGCGGCGTTTGCGCCGGCGCTCAAACCGAGGATCGCCGTGGGTGTGCTGCTCGTGAAAGACGGCGCCGGCGGCGAAACGGCCGCGCCGGTGGCACGCGAAGTGCTCGAGGCGGGGTTGCGCTAGCCACCACCACCGATCTGCCCCCTATTCAAGTCTTGTCGGACCCGCCCGCTCGGGGGGAGGATGGCCGGGGAGCCATAGCGAGCTAGACGTCGAGCTCGGCGGAAGCCGTCTTTGAGGGGTCGAGCGGGTCGACGATCTTCAGCTCGAGCGGACGGTTGTCGAGCGAGACGACTTTGATCTTGTAGAGCAGCAGCGCGCCCTGCGTGGGACCGTCGGCGGCGACCGTGTTGAGGGCGGGGATGCGGGCTTTCGACGCCAGCAGGCCGCCGCGGTAGGCGAATTCGTTGGTGAGAGCCGGCACGATGGGGGTGTAGACGTTGTTCTGGGTGTCGCTGATCGTGAGGCTCGTGGCGGTCGGGTGGGGTGTGGAGCTTTCGTTGTAGACCTGCAGGAACACCCCGAACCACTCTTCGCCGGGACCCAGCCTGCGTTGGGCGGGCGTGAGGCCCGCGAGGTAGGAGGAGTCCTCCGTGTCGGCGGGGTTGAGCTCTCGCGAGAGCTGCACCTCGTAGATGAGCGGGCCGACGTTCAGATAGGGGGCGTTCTGGCCCGACTCGCCCGCGTAGGTGCCCGTGGTGACGGACGTGTGGGAGTTGTCAGAGCAAGCGGTGAGCCCGGCCGCGAGTATTACGAAGAGGGCGAGCAACGACAGCCTGGCGAGCGCGCTAGCGCGGCTTCGCCCGCCGGCGCGGCGCGGGCGAGCGTCCGACGCGCCCGGCGCGACCTTGGCGCCGACGGCGTCCGTTGCGCCTGTGCGCGGATGAATGGAGCCCGCTGAGCGGGTGGTCGGGCTGGCCGGGATCATGCGAGCGGGCAGTTTATCCGCCGGCGAGGGTGACACGCGCTCCGCGCCCCTCGCCTGACTCGATGATCGAACGCAGCCGGCGCATCGCCTTCTCGTTCTTGCGCTTGAGCCAAGCGCGCGCGCCGAGCGCCTCCTGAAGGCGGTCGGATAGGACGGAGGCTTGGGTCTCGAGCGTGAACTCCACGCGCGTGGCGCCGCCAGGCGCGGGCGCCAGCTCGTAGACCCCCAGCGTGCGGATGCGGTTGGCCTTGCCTGTGCGTCCGACCTCCACGATGCGATGCGGACGGACGACCTCCACGAGGGTGGAGTCGCCCCAGCTGAATCGGCTCCCCGGCGCCTTCACCCGGTAGCGAGCGCCGGCGCCGCGGCCGATCGAATCCTCGCGCGTGAGGCGCCAGTCGACGAGATAGTGGTCGGTGAACTCCGAGTGGTTGGCGATGTCCTGCAGGTAGTCGAACACCTGCTCGCGCGGGGCGCTGATGACGGTGGAGACTGTGACGGGGTCCACAGCCGGCAGTCTAAGTAATGAGCGTCTGACTACGCCGCGCGGGCGGTGAGGCGCACGGTGTGGCCGAGCTCTGAATGGCGGACGATCTCGGTGGCGGCTGGTTCGCCCCGACGCAGGGGGCGGCAGAGCTCGCAGACGATGCCGGTGAGCCGCTCGTAGAGGTGGACGCGCTCGCCCACCAGTGGCGTGCGCGAGCAGTCGACACAACGGTGGCGGTCGGCGGTGAGCGAGTGCACGCCGCGCCGCAGGAGGTGGCGTTCGAACTGCTCGACGTCGGCATGGAGGAAGGCCATGGGCTTACTTTCGCCACGCCCTGGCGGGCTCCTGCCGAGGGTCGAACAGACGGCCGCGAGCGTGTGTGAGCCGCCGCGCGCGGTTTGTGTTGCGGTCGATCACCGCTTCTTCACGCCGGCCGGTTTGGCCCCTCAGGGGGGCGGGTAGCCTCGAATTACGCGACTTTGAGCGGGCCTGTTCGGCTGTGCGGGAGCGCGGGCGGAGATTTTTCACAACCTCTTGGATTCCATGACTATGATTGCCACCAGGTTCCACCTTGCGGAAAATCCCCGACGATGCGGGAACGAGAGGAAAGGGATGCGCGGCATGGAGTCGCTCACTTCGGGAACGATGGCTGGGACCGGATCTTTCCGCTGCCAACGGTGCGGGTACGTGTTGACGCTCACCTCGCTGGATGCGCTGCGCGACTGCCCCGGGTGTGGCGGGCGGGACTTCACGAGGGCTTCTCTTTTCAACGCCGCGCGGGGTGACGCGGACGTGCCGACACGGCAGACAGAGGCGGTGGAACCCCGGCGGGAGTGGCTGGAGGGGGCTCGACGGGCGCTGAGGGCTCCGGGCGAGTATGTGCTCTACGAGGACGGCCGCGACATCAAGGCGGTGGCGTTGACGCGCGAGTGGACGCGCATCGGGCGCAGCCTCGCGGCGGACGTGCGCTTCGACGACCCGACGGTGTCGCGACGCCACGCGCTCGTGGTGCGCCAGGCGGACGGCGTGAGGGTGCTCGACGACAGGAGCCTCAACGGAGTGTTCGTGAACGGCGAGCGCGTCGAGTGGAGGGCCTTGGAGGACGGCGATGAGATCATCGTGGGCCGCTACAGGCTGACGTTCGTGAGCCTGCGCTCGCCAGACGGCGCGGCGGCGCCCGACGTGCCCGCTCAAGCCGCGGGCTGAGCCCCCGCGTCACGAGGCGCTTTCCACGTACTATGCGCGGGAATGGCACAGACGATCGCGGTGCTCTCGCAGAAGGGCGGAACCGGCAAGACGACGACCGTGAGGACGCTCGCGGACGTGCTTCGCCGGATCGGGGTGGGGACGCTTGCGGTGGACCTCGACCCTCAAGGCAACCTGTCGGACTATTTCGACGTGCCGCCCGAGAGCGAGCCGACGATCGCCGACGTGCTGGGCGGGTCGGCGAGCGCCGAGCAGGCGATACACGGGGATGTGATCCCGGCGAGCCTGAATCTCGCCGAGACGGAGCTGATGCTCGGCGGGAAGATGGGCCGCGAGATGACGCTGCGGCGCGCGCTCGCTGGGATTCAGGACAAGTATGAGATCGTGCTCGTGGACTGCCCTCCCTCGCTGGGCTTGCTGACCGTGAACGCGCTCGTGGCGGCCGACCACGCCCTCGTGACGGCGGAGGCGCAGTATTTCGCCCTCCAGGGGGTGGAGCAGGCGATGGAGGTGATAGAAGTCGCCAGAGACAGCCTCAACGACGAGCTGGAACTGGTGGGGGTGCTGCTGAACCTCGCCGACATGAGGACGGTGCATTCGCGCGAGGCGAAGGCATCGCTGAAGGAGCGCTTCGGGGAGAAGCTGTTCGACACCACGATTCGCTCCTCGATCGCGTATGCCGAATCGGCCGAGCGGGCGGTGTCGATCCTCGACCATCGCCGCGATTTGGGAGCGGATTATCTCGCGCTGGCGGACGAGTTGCTGGCGCGACTGCCGGGCATGACGGGCGCGCGCGAGCGGCTGGCGCACTTGGAGTGAGCGGGCTACATCGCCGCGACGTAGGCGCCCTGTAGCTCGAAGGGCGCGCGCAGAAGCGTCGCCCAACCCTCGACGGCGGGACGCAGGGCCTCCACGACGGCGCCGGTTTGCTCGTAGAAGCACCACACGAGCACGGTGGGTCCCGCGCCGGAGATGGTGGCGCCGAGGGCGCCGAGGGCGGGCGCGTTGCGCGCCAGCTCGTAGGAACGCGGGAAGAGGTGGGAGCGGCGCTGCTCGTGCAACCTGTCGTGGAGCCCGCGCGCGACGAGGTCCCAGTCGCCGCGGGCGAGTCCGAGCGTGAGCAGGGCGCCGTGGGCGACGTTGAAGACCGCCTGCTCGATGGGAACGCGCGCGGGTAGCGCGCGCCGGGCGTCGCTGGTGCGGACGGGCTGCTCGGGAACGACCGCGATCGCCTCGAGGCCCGTGGGAGGGTCGAAGCGGGAGGCGACGCCGTCGGCGCACACGACGAAGCCGCCGTGGATGGCCGCGGCGACGTTGTCGGGGTGGCCCTCGATCGCGGTGGCGCGCTCGAGCAGGTCGATGTCGAGCTCGAACAGGTGGTCGGCGGCGAGCAGCCCCGCCACGATCGCCGCCGCGCTCGAGCCGAGTCCACCTGAGAGGGGGATGGAGGAGCGGATGGTGAAGGTGAAGTCCTCGGGTGGGTGAAGGGTGGCGAAGGCGCGCACGCAGAGGTTCTCGTGTGTGCGCGATACGGGAAGGTCGGTGTGAACGGCGAAGCCGCCTGTCTCCTCCACCTCGAGCTCGAGGTGGATGCCGAGCGCCGCGGCGAAGCAGTCGTAGCCTGGGCCGAGGTTCGCGGATGAGGCTGGAACCCGAACGACCCGCCTGCGGATCACTCGAGCTCCCGCCGCCGAGCAAGCCGCCAACCGGTGAGCGCCTCACCCGCGTTCGCGGCCTGGATCACCCCAGGACCGCCTCTTCGATCGCTCCCATCTCCGGCGAGCACGAGATGACGGCGCCGTCGTTGTATTCGATCGCCGTCTCGGGGTCCTTCAGTCCGCGGCCGGTGAGCACGCACACGACCGTGGAGGCGCCGTCGGCTCCGTACTTCAACAGACCCGCCACCGAGGAAGCCGAGGCGGGCTCGCAGAACATGCCTTCCTTGGAGGCCATCAGCCGGTAGGCGGCGAGGATCTCCCGGTCGCTCACCGCCCTGATGGAGCCGCCCGACTCGGCGGTGGCCGCCAGCGCTTGCTCGCCGCGGGCGGGGTTGCCGATGCGAATCGCGGAGGCGACCGTCTCGGGATGCTCGACGCGGTGTCCGAGCACGAGCGGCGCGGCGCCTTCCGCCTGAAAGCCGAACAGCCGGGGCGCGACGCCCGTCTCGCGGAAGCCGCGCCAGTAGGCGGTGATGTTGCCGGCGTTGCCGACGGGGATGCAGAGCAGCTCCGGACCGCCCGCCATGTCCTCGATCAGCTCGAAGGCGGCTGTCTTCTGGCCTTCCAGACGGAACTCGTTGACGGAGTTGACGAGCGAGATGGGGTGGCGCTCGACGAGATCGCGCACGAACTCCAGACCCTTGTCGAAGTTGCCGGCGATCGAGACGACGCGGGCGCCGTGGATGAGCGTTTGCGCGAGCTTGCCCATCGCGATCTTCCCCTCGGGGATTATGACCGCGCAGGTGATCCCGGCGCGGGCCGCGTAGGCGGCGGCGGAGGCGGCGGTGTTGCCGGTGGAGGCGCAGATGACCGCCTCGGCGCCTTCCCTGACGGCGGCGGACACGGCGCAGGTCATGCCCCTGTCCTTGAAGGAGCCCGTGGGATTGCCGCCCTCGCACTTGAGGTAGACCTCCGCGCCGGCCATCTCCGAGACGATCGGCGCGTAGGCGAGCGGAGTGGCGCCCTCGCCGAGGCTTATCACGGGATCGTCGGCGTCGAAGGGCAGGTGTTCGCGGTAGCGGGCGATGAGGGAGGGGCGGGATTGGACGACGGTCACATGAACCTCGCTGTGAAGATGCGTCCCGCCGGTGGCTGTGCGCGGACGATCATGCCTGTCACCGGTTGGGGTGTGCGGACGATCACATGAACTCCTCTTCTATTACGCGTATGGCGCGCGGTGTGGAGCGCAGGAAGTCGAGCGAGGCGACGCGAGCCAGCGCCTCGCGTAGGCGCGATTCGGCGAGTGGGTGGATGACCATGACCAGGCGCGCGTGCTCGCCGAGTCCGCGTTGGACGACCGACTTGATGGAGGCGCCGTGCTCGCCGAGCACTTGCGCGACCGCCGCCAGGGCGCCCGGTCGGTCGGCTACCTCCATGTGGATGTAGAAGCCGCTCGCCACGTCGCGTACGAGCGGGAGCGGAGCGACCGGTGGCGGGGGAGCGGGCAGCGGGAGCATGGCGCTGACGAGATCGCCGAGGACCGCGCTCGCGGTTTGAGGACCGCCGGCGCCGGGACCGGACATGGTGATCTCGGTGATCGCCTCAGACTCGACTGTGACTGCGTTGAAGGGCCCGTTGACCGAGGCGAGCGGGTGTCCGGAGTAGAGGAAGGCGGGGTGCACGCGCACCGACAGGCCACCGTCGCGTCGCTCGGCGGTGCCGATGAGCTTGAGGCCGAGACCGAGCTCTCGCGCGTATTGGATGTCGTCGGTTTGCAGGTGCTCGATGCCCTCGTGTGGCACCTCGTCGAGGTGGACGGGCGTGGAGAAGGCGAGCCGCGCGAGGATCGCCATCTTCGCGGCGGCGTCGCGACCGGAGACGTCTTCGGAGGGATCGGCCTCCGCGAAACCCTGGCGCTGGGCCTCGGCGAGCGCCTGCTCGTAGCTCGAGCCCGCGGTCATTTCGGTGAGGATGAAGTTGGTGGTGCCGTTGACGATGCCGTGCACGCGCTCCACGTGCGCGCCGGCGAGCGACTCGGAGAGGACGCGTATGACGGGTACGACGCCCGCGACGGCGGCCTCGAAGCGCAGCTGGACGCCGGCGGCGCGGGCGGCCGCGAAGAGCTCCTCGCCGTGCTGGGAGAGCAGTTGCTTGTTGGCGGTGACGACGTGCTTGCCGGCCGCGAGGGCGGCGAGCAGGTATTCGCGGGCCGGCTCCACGCCGCCGATTAGCTCGACGATGAGCTCCGAGCCGTCGAGGATCTCTTGGAAGCTGCCGCGGGTGGTGGTGAGGGTGCCGCTCAGCACCGGTTTGCGGCCGGTGATGCGTTCGATGTGGGGAGCGCGCTCTCCCAGCAGCGAAGCGAACGCCGAGCCGACCGTGCCATGGCCGAGCAGGCCGATGTTGAACGCTCCGCGGGAGCCGTCGGAGGCGACCGCGCTCGCGCGGACGGCTTCCCGCGATGGGTTGGAGGGCTGTGTCTCGCTAACCGACATCGCGGGAGGTGAGATCCTCGAAGCTCTCGCGCCGGACCACGACGCGGGCGTCGCCGTCGCGGCAGAAGAGCACGGGCGGGCGCGGGAGGCCGTTGTAGTTGCTCGCCATCGCGAAACCGTAGGCGCCGGTGGCGGGAACGGCGATCACATCGCCCACCTTGGGGTCGTTTAGCAGCGCCTCGCGCACGATCACGTCGCCTGACTCGCAGTGCTTGCCGGCAATCACACAGGGTGTGGCGTCTGGGTCGGCGGGCCGGCCCGAGCCGATTAGGTCGGGCGCGCCGACCGGGCTGCCCGCGCCGACCGGGTCGAAGCGATCGGCCATGTGAGCTTCGTAGACCGCCCCGTAGAGCATCGGACGGAGGTTGTCGGACATGCCGCCGTCGACCGCCACCCACGTGGAGACGTTGCGCTTGACGGACTCCACCGTGTAGAGCGTGATGCCCGCGTTGGCGGTGAGCGCTCGGCCCGGCTCGACGAGGATGCGCGCGTCCGTGGGTATGCCGGCCGCGCGGGCGGCCCCGACGAGCGCGCCCACCCAGTGCTCGATCTCGGGCGGTTGCTGGCTCTCGGTGTAGGCCACGCCGAGCCCGCCACCGAGATCGTAGACGGAGAACCCGCCCACCCTCGAGTCGCCGATCCGAGCGAGCGCCGCCGCCTCGCGGCGAAACGGCTCGAGCTCGAGCAACTGCGACCCGATGTGGGCGTGGATGCCCCGCAGGTCGAGGCCGTCGATCCCCCGCAGTCGCTCGATCGCGACGGGAATGTCGGCCATCGAGAAGCCGAACTTCGAGTCGGCCTGCCCGGTTGAGATCTTCTCGTGCGTCTCGCCGCGAACGTCGGGCGTGGCGCGTAGGAGGACCGCCTGGCGATCCCGATCATGTTTTTCCGAGGATGTCCGGGCCGCATGCGGCCCGGACCCGGGCCGCACATGTGCGGCCCGGCCGACCGGCGCATGCGCCGGTCGGACAGCATCGGCTTGAGAAGCGTGTCGATCGGTCGGGCGGCTCGCCGGTCGAACAACATCGAGAAGCCCCGCCAGGCGGTCGATCTCGTCGAAGTTGTCGATCACGATCAAGCCGATCCCATGTTCCAGGGCCATGCGCAGCTCGGCTTGCGACTTGGCGTTGCCGTGCATGAGGATGCGCTCGGGCGGGAAGCCCGCGTTGATCGCCAGGTGAAGCTCGCCGCCGGAGGCGACGTCGCACCAGAGGCCCTCTTCGGCGAACAGCCGGAGCACCGCGGTGCAGGGGAAGGCCTTGGAGGCGAACACGACGTGGAAGTCCTCGTGACCGGCCTGGGCGCCGGCCTCGACGAAGGCGCGCGCGCGCGCGCGCAGGTCGTCCTCGGCGACCACATACGCCGGTGTGCCGAACTCGCGGGCGAGCTCGATCGTGTCGCACCCCCCCACCTCGATGTGGCCGCGCTCGTTGAGACGGCTGCCGAGCGGGAAGACGTGCGAGAGCGCGGTGCCTATGGCCATCCCGTGATTATGGCGGCTACCCGGAGGACAGCGAGAGTCCGCGGCGTGGAGCGAGCGCAAACAGCAGGGCCAATCCGATCGCGATCAGCACGATGCTCTCGAGTTGCGGCGATGTGAGGCCGGCGAGCACCTCTTTGTTGCGGCGGATGAACTCCACGAGCAGCCGCTCCAGCCCGCTGAAGACGAGATAGAGGCCGAGCACCAGCCCCGGGGGCACGCGGTCGCGCAATTTCCATAGGAAGTAGGCGAGCAGGCACATCGACAGGGTCTCGTAGATCGGCGTGGGCTGGACCGTCACGCCGGGCGGCGTCGGCACCGTGCCGTGCGGATAGCCCATCGCCCACGGCAGTTTGGAGGCGATGCCGTAGTCGCCGTCGCCCGACACCTGGCAGCCGATGCGACCTATGCCGTAGCCGAGCGCGAGCACCGTCACGCACATGTCGAAGGCGACGAGGTTGAGCATCCGCCGCCAGCGCATCCACGCGACCACACCGATGGCGCCGCCAATAGCGCCGCCGTACCAGACCAGGCCCGACCCCGAGAAGATGCTGCCGAGGAGATCGCCCTTGACCTGGTTGTAGTTTTGGATGACGAAGTAGGCCCGCGAGCCGATCAACCCGCCGACGAGCGCGGCGAACACGATCTCATAGGCCCAGTCGACAGGCTTGTGAAGCTCGCGCAGGCGCCGCGCCACGACCATGCCGCAGGCGAGAAACCCGAGCGCGAACGTGACGCCGAAGGTCTTGATGGAGATGCCGAAGACGACTACTTCTGGCTTCATTTGGGCTCGCCGACGGATGTCATGTGCGGAGGGACTCTACGTGACCTCGCGCACCCGCATGCTACGCGCGGTTGCGGCATCCCGGGGCGCTTCTGCGACAATCAACCTCGATGGCGAAGCGACGCTCCAACTTCGGCAAAGACGGCGGCCTGCAGGCGCGGATGTTGCTCACAATGTTCCTGCTCGGGCTCATCTACGTGGTGTTCGTCGGCGTGTTGTTCGCGGTCGGGGCCGCCGCCGGCTTCATCATCGTGATCGCGCTGTTCATGCTTGCGATGCAGTTCTTCGCCTCCGACAAGATCGCGCTCTCAACGCTGGGCGCCAAAGAGGTGAGCCCCGAGGAACAGCCGGAGCTGCACGGCATCATCGAGCGGCTATGCGTGCAGGCCGACCTGCCCAAGCCACGGGTGTGCGTGATGGAGACGTCGATGCCCAACGCGTTCGCGATGGGTCGCTCTCAGAAGAAGGCCACCGTATGCGCGACCACCGGCATCCTGGGAATGCTCGACACCGCCGAGCTGGAAGGGGTGATGGCGCACGAGCTCACGCACGTGATCAACCGCGACGTGATGGTGATGACGATGGCGAGCTTCTTCGCCACGCTGGCCGCCCTGATCGCTCAGTTCGCGCTCTTCTTCGGAGGGGGCTTCGGCGGTGGGTACGGGCGCTCTAGCGAAGAGGAGGAGGACATTATGATCGTGCTGCTCGTGTCGGTGCTCGTGTACGCGATCTCCTTCCTCTTGTTGCAGGCGCTCTCGCGCTACCGCGAGTTCGCCGCCGACCGCGGCTCGGCCGTGCTCACGGGCAGGCCGAGCGCGCTGGGGCGCCCTGTGAGCACGGCCGAGCCGCGGTCGGCGGCGAACTCGCGGTAGCGCGAGAGCGTGCGCA
>DATBTP010000242.1:0-3721 GCA_036559185.1 Solirubrobacteraceae bacterium
GCGCTCCATTCGATGCTCGACAGCCTCGTGGACCACGACGAAGACCTGGCGGCCGGTGAGCGTGGGCTCATCGATTGCTATCGCTCGCCGCTGGATGCCGCGACGCGCATGCGCGCGCTCGCGCGCGAAGCTCTGCGCCGCGCCGTGGAGCTCCCCGACGGCGGGCGCCACGCGCTGATCGTGGCTGCGATGACGAGCTTCTACCTGTGCGAGCTGCATGGCTCGTCCTCGCCGTACGCTCAGCTGGTGGCGCCGTCGGTGCTCGAGGCGTTTGGCGGGCTGGCCGCGCCCACCATGGCTGTTCTCGGCGCGCGACGCTTGCTGCGGCGAGGGTTTCATCGCGCCGCCTGCCGGGACCGACCGTCGCCGCGCCATCGCGCGCCAACGTATCTCGAAAATCAAGTACCCGAGTTTCCTCTTTTCATCCCCAATGGACATCGGAATGATGCATTGGCGATACGAGCCGATGCCCATTCGGTCCTCATTTGCCCTCCGGGGGGGCAAGCCGGTCCGCCCGTACACGCAAAGGCCTAGCGTTTGCGGGCGGACCTGTCGTTCGGGTCCGCGCTAGTCTGTCGCGCGTCAGGATCCAGCCGCCACCGGCCCCTCGCGCGTGCCGCGTTCCTGGCCAAATCGCGATGCAGAGCCTCCCCACTCGTATTTCAGGTCCCGTGCTGATCCAGCCGTCGGCGTTTCACGACGAGCGTGGATTCTTTCTCGAGACCTACCGCCGCAACCGGCACGGGGAGATGGGGATACCCGAAGCCGACGAGTTCATCCAGGACAACCACTCGCGCTCGAGCAGGGGTGTGGTGAGGGGCATGCACTTCCACGGCGGCGCCGGCGTGGCGAAGCTTGTGCGGTGCGCCCGCGGGCGAATTCTCGACGTCGTCGTGGATCTGCGTCGCGGCTCTCCGAGTTACGGCGAATGGGAGGGGTTCGAGCTCGACGACGAGCTCATGCTGGAGTTGTATGTGCCGGTGGGCTTCGCGCACGGCTTCTGCGCGCTCAGCGAGGTGGCGGATGTTGTCTACAAGCAAACCGCCTACTACGACTCGACCGTCGAACGTGCGATCGCTTGGGACGACCCCGACGTTGGGGTGAGCTGGCCGCTACCCGCTCGCGAGCTCTCGGTGTCGGAGCGCGACGCCCAAGCTCCCCGCTTGAGCGAGATAGCCACGGAACTACCGTTCGAGTACCGGGCCTGAGCGGCTTGCTGGGTGGCGCGTCGATGTAATGCTTAGGCATATGGGTAGGCGCTCAGCGCTAATAGGTAGGCGCACCCGCGAGTTCACCGTGAGTCCGGCGCAATACGCGATCGCCGCGTATTGCGCGATGGGCGCGTTTACGGCGATCGTGATGAGCGGCGCGGCGGTGAGGCTCACGGGCTCGGGGCTGGGTTGCCCGCGCTGGCCGCGCTGTTACGGCAACGTGTATCCGCCGATCAGCACGCACGCGCTGATCGAGTTCTCCAACCGCATGGTCACGATTCCCGTGAGCGTCGCGGCGTTTGCGGCGTTCGGGCTCGCCTTCCGCCGCCGACCGTATCGGCGCGATTTGACGCGCTTGAGCGCTTTGCTTCCGATCGGCGTGCTCGCCCAGGCGGTGCTCGGGGGTTTGACGGTGCGCGGCGCGCTCGACTACGGCTGGGTGATGGGTCATTTCGCGCTCTCCATGTTGGTGCTGGCGGCGGCGGTGGCGCTCGCCTGGCGAGCGGGCCGTGAGCCGGGGGAGCGCCCCAGGAGCCACGGTCGCGCGCTCGTGCTCGTAGCGCGCGCGACCGTGGCGCTGGGGGGCCTAACGATCTTCGCCGGCACCGCCGCCACCGCGTCCGGCCCGCACGCGGGAGGCTCGCCGGGGCAGCGCATCAACCGGCTCGCGTTCGACGGCAGGGGGACGATGGACTTCGTGATCCATCGCCACGGCGAGATCGCGCTCGCGTTTGGCGTTGCCGCGCTCGTCACGTGGTGGCTGGCGCGCAGGTCGAACTCCGCGGGGCGCGCCGATCCACCGTTGGCTCGCGCCAGCACCGCCACCTGCGGGTTGATCGCGTTGCAGGGGCTCGTGGGCCTCGACCAATACAAGACGCACCTCCCCACCGAGCTCGTGTGGGTGCACGTGAGCCTGGCCTCGATTACGTGGGTTTCGGTGCTGTGGACCGCATGCGCGGCGGGTCGCCCACGCCCGCGGTTGGCGCCGTCCAGGGGGTCTGAAACGGCCGAGAAGAAGGCGTTTTCGGCGTATTCCCCGGAAATAAGGGCGTGAAATGCGGAAAAGCCGCGGTTTGGGGGCAACGCCGTCCTTGCCACCCGTTAGCCTGGCCCTAGCAACGACACTCGAGAAGGGAGTGCCATGACGAAGAACGAGCTGGCTGAAGGGGTCGCGCAACGCACGGGTCTTGCCGGAACGCAGGCTCGGGGGGCGCTGGAGGCGGCGATCGATTTGATCACCGACGAGCTGGCGAGCGGTGGAGAGGTCGCGCTTGCCGGTTTCGGCAAGTTCAGCGTCAGCAGCCGCGCAGCCCGGCAGGGACGCAACCCGGCTACGGGGGAGACGATCAACATCGCCGCCTCCAAGGCGGCGAAATTCTCCGCGGCGAGTGCGCTCAAGAAGCGGTTGAACTAGACCCCACCCACCCCGCCGACTGACGGAGCGGATGGATCTCGATCAGCGGCGAGCCCGCCGTGAGGCGCGCAGGCGTGAGCATGCGCGCCGACGGGCACGGGGGCTCGCCGCGGTAGTTGCGCTTGCGGTTCTCCTCGCGGCGATCGCGATCGTGGCGCTTGGCTTCGGAGGCTCGCCGAAGCCCGCGTCGCCTTCCACGGCGGGCGGTGGTTCGGGCTCGGGCTCGGGTAGGGCTTCAGCGGGCTCCGGCGGCGGGCCCTCCGGAGCTGGGTCATCCGGCGCGGGAGAAGCCGACCAGATAGTCAGCCCCGCGCAGGCGGCCCGAAGGGTGAGCGGGGGCGCGGCGGCGCCGATTTTGATGTATCACGTCATAAACCCGCCGCCCGCGGGCGCCAAATTCCCCGGGCTGTATGTGTCGCGGGAAGAGTTCTCAGAACAGGTACGGGCGCTCGCCCGGGCGGGCTATCGCGCCGTGACGATGGATCAGATGCTCGCCAACTGGACCCGTGGCACGCCGCTTCCGGCGGGCAAGCCGATCGTGCTGAGCTTCGACAACGGCTATCAGTCGCAGCTCACGAACGCCATGCCAGTGCTGCGCGAACAGGGTTGGGTGGGAGTGGAGAACATCCAGCTCACCGGTCTCCCGCCATCCCAAGGCGGCCTCAGTCGAGCGCAGGTGGCGGAGCTTGTGGCCGACGGTTGGGAGCTCGACACGCAGGGCATCAGCCACGCGGATCTGATCGCTCTCGGCCCCTCGGCGCTGCGCGAACAGGTGGTGGTGGCGCGCGAAGATCTCCAGCGTCGCTACCACGTGCCTGTCAACTGGTTCTGCTACCCATCCGGCCACTACGACGCGGCGGTGGTGGCCGAGCTGAAGGCGGCGGGGTATGTCGGCTCCACCACCGTGGTCCCCGGTTGGGCGTCCCCTGCGCAGGACGCCTATCGCCTGCCGCGCCTGCGTGTGCTCGGCGGCACGAGCGGGCAGGAGCTCGTGGGCGAGGTGCGGGCGATCCGCTCTAACCCGGCTCCGCCGGCGTCCTACAGCGGCGCGTGAGCGCGGGACGCGGCGCGGGAGCGGATCGGTAGGATTGCGCCG
>DATBTP010000243.1:0-3406 GCA_036559185.1 Solirubrobacteraceae bacterium
CGCTCCGCCGAGGAGCTGCGCGAGGCGATTTCAGACGCGATCTGGATACGTCTCGGGCAGAACATGGCGGCGTGTTTGGGCAAGCTCTCGCGGATCCTCGCCGAGGGCGCCGAACGGGGCGTGTTCGAAGTGGATGACCCCGACTTCACGGCCAACCAGCTCTACGCGCAGACGCTAGGCACGATGCACCTCGCGCGCATCGGAGTGGGCGTGCGCGCGGCCGGCGGCATCCCCGAACCCTTCGCCCTCGAGCCCGCGCGCGTCCAGCGCGCGTGCATCGATGCGGTGCTCGCCTCGGTGGGCGCACGGCGTGGCCACCGAGCCTGAACGCCGCCGCGCGCGCGTTTAGGAGAGAATCCCGCGATGCACGTCACCGCCAAGGCCGACTACGCCGTGCGCGCCGTCGTGGAGCTCGCGGCCGGCAGCCAGGACGCGCCGCGCAAGGTCGACGAAGTGGCAAAGGCGCAGAGCATCCCCGTGTCGTTCCTGGAGAACATCCTCACGCAGTTGCGCTCATCCGGGATCGTGCGCTCGCAGCGCGGTCCCGACGGCGGCTACTGGCTGGCGCAGCCCGCCGAGCAGGTCAACCTCGCGCAGGTCATCCGAGCGGTGGAGGGTCCGCTCGTGGGCGTGCGGGGACAGCGGCCGGAGGAGGTGGAATACGAGGGCTCGGCGGAGTCGCTGCAGCAAGTGTGGATCGCCCTGCGCGCGAACCTGCGCAAGGTACTGGAGCACGTCACGGTGGCTGACATCGCCGCCGGTAAGGTGCCGAAGGAGATCCTCGCGCTCACAAAGCAAGAGGAAGCCTGGGAGACCAGGTAGGCGAGTCCGCGAAGGTCAGGCGAAGACGCGGGGGTCGGGTAGGCGCGCGGCGAGGATCTGGCCCTCGGCCAGCTCCAGCTCCTGGGCCTTCTCGCGCGTGACCTGCGCCCAGATGTCGCGGCCGTCGGGAAGCACCAGCTCCACCCGCACCTCAAAGCCGAGGTGAACCACGCGGCGCACCAGCGCCTCTTCGGTGCTCCCGTCGGGATGCGTGAGGATCTGGATGTCGTGCGGGCGCAGCAGCGCGTCGCCGAGCCGGTTGACCGGGCCGATGAAGGACATCACGAACTCGTTGCTCGGGTGCTCATACAGCTCGCGCGGGCTGCCCCTCTGTTCTACCCTCCCACCCCTCATCACCACGATCTGGCCGGCCACGTCCATCGCCTCCTCCTGGTCGTGGGTGACGAAGATCGTGGTCACGTGGATCTCCTCGTGCAGCCTTCGCAGCCATTCGCGCAGCTCACCGCGCACCTGCACGTCGAGCGCGCCGAAGGGCTCGTCGAGCAGCAGCACCTTCGGCTGCGGCGCGAGCGCGCGCGCGAGCGCCATCCGCTGCAGCTGACCGCCTGAGAGCTGGGAGGGGTAGCGCTTGGCCAAGCCGTCGAGCCGCACCAAGCCGAGCAGTTCGTGCACGCGCTCGCTCACCTGCTTGCTGGGAGTCTTGCGCACCGTCAACCCGAACGCGACGTTGTCGTAGACGGTCATGTGCTTGAAGGGGGCGTAGTGCTGGAAGACGAAGCCCACTCCCCGTGTGCGGGTGGGCGCTTCGGTCTGGTCCTCTCCCCCGATCGCCACGCTGCCCGTGTCGGGAGTCTCGAGACCGGCGATGATCCGCAGCAGCGTCGACTTGCCGCTGCCGCTCGGGCCGAGCAGCGCCATCAACGCCCCATCTTGGACCGTCACGCTCACGTCGTCGAGCGCGGTGAAGGAGCCGAAGCGCTTGGTGGCGTTGCGAACCTCGATCGCCATCACACCACCGTGTCCCTGTGGGTGCGCTTCGCGAGCAAGTTCATCCCCAACAGCGTTGCGAAGGCGAGCAGCGCGAGCACCACCGCCGCTGCGTACGCGCCGGTCGTGTCAAAGTTCTCGAAGCGGTCCTGCACGTACAGCGGCAGCGTTTGCGTCTGTCCCTCCAGGCGCCCGCTCACGATGCTCACCGCGCCGAACTCGCCCAACGCGCGTGCCGTTGTGAGCACCACGCCGTACACCACGCCCCAGCGGATCGCGGGCAGCGTCACCCGTCGGAAGCTCTGCCAAGCGCTCGCCCCGAGCGTCGCCGCCGCCTGCTCGGCGTCGGTGCCCAGCTCGTGCAGCACCGGGATCGTCTCGCGCGCGACGAACGGCAGCGACACGAATGCCGTGGCGAGCACCATCCCGGGGATCGAGAAGATCACCTGGATGCCGTGCGCGGTCAACCAGTCGCCAAACCAGCCTGTGCGCCCGTATACGAGCACCAGCGCCAGTCCCACCACGACCGGCGAGATCGCGAACGGGAGGTCAAGCAGCAGGCCGAGCAACGCCCGCCCGCGAAAGCGCCCGCGCTCGATCGCCAGCGCGATGCCGATCCCGAACACCGTGTTGAGCGGCACAACGATCGCCACGAGCTCAACCGACAGCCAGAAGGCGTGCATCGCGTTTGGCTGCGTCACCGCGACCCACACGGGCGCCAAGCCATGCTCGAACGTGCGATAGAAGATCATCCCCACGGGCGCTCCGAGCAGCAGCAAGAGGTAGCCGAGCGCCACGGTCCGCAGCCCCAGCCGGCGCGCTGCCGCTCCACTCGCGCTCTCAGCTCGGCCTGCGCGCGCACCCGGTGGGCCGGTGTCTCGCACCCTCGTCGCACCCTCGCGCGAGGACCAGCCTGGGTGTGCGATGGCCGCCGTCTCAGAGGACATGCCGCGACATCCTCCGCGAGAGCAAGCTCATCCCCGCGAGCACCACCAGCGCGAACACGAGCAACACCACCGACACCGACGCGGCGGCGCTCACATTGTCGTTCTCCACCTGGTTGAAGATGTACACCGACCCCACCTCCGTCTTGAAGGGGAGATTGCCGGAGATGAGCACCACCGAGCCGAACTCCCCGAGCGCGCGCGCGAACGACAGGGCCGCGCCGGAGAGGATCGCCGGGGTGAGGTTGGGGAGAACGATCCGTCGGAATACCGTCCACCTGCCCGCCCCGAGCGTGCCGGCGGCTTCCTCCATCGAGCGGTCGAGCTCGATCAGCACCGGTTGCACCGAGCGCACGACGAAGGGAAGCGTTACGAATAGCAGCGCCAGCCCCACCGCCGCGCGCGTGAAGGTGATGTCGATGCCAGTCGGGCCGCCCTTGCCGTAGAGCGCGAGCAGCACCACTCCGGCGACGATCGTGGGCAGCGCAAAGGGGAGGTCGATCAGCGCGTTCACCACGCCCTTGCCGGGGAACTCGTCGCGGACCAGCACCCACGCGATGAGCGTGCCGAAGAGGGCATTGATGACGACCACTATCGCCGACACCGCAAGGGTGAGCTTCAGCGCCGCGACCGCCTCAGGGCTGGACACCGCCCTCCAGAAGGAGGCCGTCCCCCCGCTCGCCGCGCTGTCG
>DATBTP010000244.1:0-14985 GCA_036559185.1 Solirubrobacteraceae bacterium
CCGCTGCAGCTCGACAAGAGCTTCCGGCTCGATCCACACATCCCCGTCGGCGAGGAAACGATCGAGTTCCTCCACGCAGAAGGGGTCGGCTCGGATAGCCGAGAGGTGGCGGTGCTCGCCGCTGTGGGCGTGGGCGCCCAGCGCCGTTACGCGCGGCCGGCGGGCCTGCGGGGAGGTGGCCCCGGGGAGCGCCCCGAACGCGTCGAGCTGTGAAGCGTCGTGGCCGGGCGCGAGCACGAACGTGGGGTCCTCGTGGATGCTCGACAGCTCGAGCACCGCGGGGGGCGCGGGGCGGCCTTCCTTCAGAGCGGCGACGCAGCGGCGCGTCGCGGCGGTTTGCGAGCCGCGCAGGGTGCCCTCGATGGCGCGCCATGATTCGAGCGTGAGCGGCACGGTGGCGCCGCCGGGGGCGTTCACGGCCTGCTCGCGCAGGGCAGGCGGCAAGCGTGTGGGGTCTCCGAGCAACAGGAACACGGCCTCCTTGGGTGGTCCGGCCACCTCGATCGCACCGTGCCAGGTGGTGGCCCGCGCGATCCATGCTTGGGCACGCGGTTCGACGTTCGCGGTCTCGATGTCGTCGAGCAGCTCGGCGATGAGGTGGGCGTCGCGCTCGACGGCGGCTAGCGCGAACGTCCCCTCGGGTCCCTCGAGCGCGCGCAGGTCGGCGCGTCCCGCGAGCACGCGCGCGATCGGAGCGTGGGGCGCGGCGATGAGCAGCCACTGCTCCTTGCGCCGGTCGCGGCGCAGCTCGACGTCGTAGGACATCGCGCCTGTCACGGCCCCCGGGCGGGAATCGCGGCCGGCTTGGCCGCCGCGACCTTGTGAGACCTCGGTGAGCGCGTGGGCGGCATCTTCGCTCAGGCGCAAACGGCCAGATCCAGACGGGAGGGCGTTTACGAGCTTCGCCGCCCGCTCGTCGAGCGGGATCAGTCCACGTCCGATCGTAGGGAGCCGTACGGCATCGGGGTGGTCGAGCAGCGCGCTCACAACGTCGGGCGCGCGGTCGGTGGCGAAGGTCAGCCACCAGCTCTCGTCGGGGCGGGCGACGTCGAGCACGCATTCGTCGTGGCCGCGCCGCGCGCGCTGGCGCCCCAGCGCGCGCGCGAGCGACTCGCCGACTACGGGAGGGCGGGGCAGTCCGGCGAACAGAAGCGTGAGCGCCTCGGCGCGCTCGGGATCGAGCGGCACGATCCACGCGCGTCGAGTTGGATCCCACCGCCGGCCTGGGAGCGCGCGCAACAGCTTCCGCAGGCGGTCGTCGTAGGGGAAGCAGAGCACCGCCTCGCCCTGGTCGAGTGAAGCGTGGAGAGAGCCGTCCATGAACCTATGGACGATAGGCCGCTGAGGGGATAGGAGGCTGCGATCGCGATCTGGAAGCTCGCTAGGTGCGAGCGCCGCACGACGCATCTCGGGCGCCGCAAGTCTTGAGATGCGTCCTACGCCAGTATGTTCACCGCACGCGACACGATCAACCCGATCGTGACGAGCGAGACGAGCGACTGGATGCCCATCGTGCTCTTGGCGGCCGCGGTGAGCGGCATCGTGTCGGTGGGGGAGAAGGCGGTGGCGTTGGTGAGCGATACGTATAGGTAGTCGACGAACTTCGGCCGCCACTCGCGCGGCTCGATGCGATCGTCGGACATCTGTGGGAAGAGGAAGTCGGGCGGCCCGTCGTGACCGGCGGCGCGCCTGCCGGGGCCGCCGCGGTCCATCTCCCAGTACCAGAGGGCGAAGATGAGGAAGTTGGTGAGCCAGATGAGCGTGCCGGCGACGATCAGTTCGCGACCCTCGTGCGTTTTGGGCAGGCTGTGCAGCAGGAAGTGGGTGAGCGCGCCAAGCGAGTAGATGTTGGCGGCCATCACAAACGCCGTGAGGCCGAGCGCCACGCGGCGCCGGCGCGGGTGCTCGTCCTCGAGCTGGTTGGGGGTGACGAGAACCATCCCCGCCAGCAGCAGGCCCTCGAGCGCGGGGATCAGCCAAGACGGTCCCACCGTGAGACGCGCGGGCAGTGACACCTGCAGGACGATGGCCGCGAGCACGGTGGCCTGCGCCGGCCAGAACGGCTCGCTCGCTGGCGGCGGCGGGTAGGGACGACCGGGTTGGGGCGAGGATTCCTGCGCCACGCGCAAGAGCGTACGAGCGGGACCGGCGGCTGCGCGAGTGGCCGTACCTCACGGTGGTACGTGTTTGACGTTGGCGCCCGGGAGCGTCGGCGCCCGAGAACGGGCGGTCTGACGCGCCTTTCACAGGCACCAAGGCCCAGCGAGTCCGGATCGGCGACGCGGGCCGCTAGCCTGATCGGGAGTGGGAATCGAGAGTCCCGTCCATCTGCTGTTCCTCGGCGCCGTCGCCCTGATGGTGCTCGGCCCCAAGCGCCTGCCCGAGCTGGCACGAGCGCTGGGCAAGGGCATCCGCGAGTTTCGCGAGTCGATCGACGTGGGCTCTGGCGACGAGGAGAAGTAGATCCGCCTCACCGGATACCGTCCGGCGGTGCGTTTGATCGTCGCCCGCTGCGAGGTGTCCTACATAGGCCGGACCACCACCGTGCTGCCGGAGGCGGTGAGGCTGTTGATGTGCAAGGGCGATGGCACGTTCATGGTGTGGGCCGACGGGGGGTCGCCAAACGTGAAGCCGCTGAACTGGATGACCCCGCCGACGGTGCTCACGAGGAGCGCGACGAGGAGGGCACGCTCACGAGCCTTGTGGTGCGCAAGCAGCGCGACGACGAGCGGCTGGAGGTCGCCGTGAAAGAGGTGCTCGCCGACGTCGACCACGAGCTCGACGTGGTGGTGTCTCTCGAGAAGGAAGGGCTGGAGCGCGAACTGCAGGAGCTGCTCGCCGACGCTCCCCACTGGTGCGGCGATGGCTTTCGGCTGGTGCGGCGCGAGTGGCCGACCGACATCGGACCGGTGGACCTCATGTGCCGCGACACGCTGGATGAGTGGGTGGCTGTGGAGATCAAGCGGGTTGCCACGATGGAGTCGGTGGAGCAGCTCACGCGCTACCTCGAGCGCATCCGCCTCGATCCGGCGACGAGCTCCTGCCGAGGCGTATTGGTGGCGAAGTGGATCAAGCCGCAGGCGCGGGTGCTCGCGTTGGCGCGGGGCATCGATTGCGTGGAGGTGGACGTGGAGGTGCTGCGTGGCAACCGCGAGCCCGAGCTGCGCCTTTTTGCGGCATAGTCTCGGCCATGAGCGCAGAGGTCGTATTGAAAGAGCGGCGCGGCGGAACGCTCCTGATCACGCTCAACCGTCCCGACGCGCGCAACGCGATCGACCTGCCTGTCGCCGAAGGCATCGCGGCGGCGCTCGACGAGCTCGACGGCGAGGATTCGCTCACTGTCGGCGTGCTCACGGGCGTGGGCAAGGGCTTCTGCGCGGGGATGGACTTGAAGGCGTTCGTCACCGGCGAGCGGCCTTGGGTTGGTGACCGAGGCTTCGCGGGCATCGTGAGGCGGGCGTCGATCAAGCCGCTCATCGCCGCGGTCGAGGGCTTCGCTGTGGCGGGGGGCCTGGAGGTGGCGCTCGCCTGCGACCTCATCGTGGCGGCGCGGGGCGCCAAGCTCGGCGTGCCCGAGGTGAAGCGCTCGCTCGTTGCCGCCGGAGGGGCGCTGTTGCGCTTGCCACGACGCATCCCCTACCACCTTGCGATGGAGCTGGCGCTCACGGGCGACCCAATCCTCGCCGAGCGCGCCGCCGAGGTGGGGCTCGTGAATAGGTTGGCTGAGCCCGGTACGGCGGTGGAGGTCGCGTTGGCGCTGGCCGGCGAGATCGCCGCCAACGCACCGCTGGCGCTCGTCGCCTCCAAGCGCATTCTGCAAGAGCAGTGGGATTGGCAGGCAGAAGAGATGTGGGACGCGCAGAGCGCCATCTCAGATCCAGTGTTCACCTCCGAGGACGCCCGCGAGGGCGCCACCGCGTTCGCCGAGAAGCGCCCGCCTGTTTGGCGCGGGCGCTAGCCGCGGGCTTTGCGCCTGCGTTTGCGCTGGCGCATGACCATCAGGAAGCGTCGCCACAGGGCCGCCATCAGCGCTCTCCCGGCGTCTTTTTCGGGTATTGCGAAACCGGCACGCCGAGATCGAGCGCCGTTCTCACGATGCGGCTCTGCTCGGTGATGTGCGCGGCCGGGTAGCCCTCGCCTGGGCTGGCGCGCTCGGGGCGACCGATGTAGCCGAAGTGGATGTGGTCGGGCATGATTTGCATGAGGCGCGGGAACATGTGCGCGCGGGCGCCCATATTGCGCGGCTCCTCTTGCGCCCACACCACCTCTTCGAGCTTGGGGTAGCGCGCCATCAGCTCGGTGATGTTGCGCTCGGGGAAGGGATAGAGCAGCTCCACCCTTCCCACCGCCACGCGCTCGTTGTTCTGGCGCTCTGAGTGGCCCACGAGGTCGTAGTAGATCTTGCCGGTGCATAGCACGAGTCGCGTCACCGACTCCTCGACCACGCCCGGCTCGGCTAGTACCGGCTCGAAGCGCGTGCTCCCCGAGAGGTCGTCGACGGTGGCGTTCGCCTGCGGCAGCCGCAAGAGCGACTTGGGCGTCATCACCACGAGCGGACGTTGCTTTGCTATGAGCGCCTGGCGGCGCAACAGGTGGAAGTACTGCGCCGGGGTGGTGGGGTTGGCCACGCGGATGTTTCCCTCGGCGGCGAGCGCCAGGAAGCGCTCAAGGCGCGCCGAGGAGTGCTCGGGCCCCGAGCCCTCGTAGCCGTGGGGGAGCAGTAGCGTTAGGCGCGATGTCTGTCCCCACTTGGCCAGGCCCGAGGCTATGAACTGGTCGACGATCACCTGCGCGGAGTTGACGAAGTCGCCGAACTGTGCCTCCCACAGCACCAGCGTCTCCGGCGCCTCCTGTGAGTAGCCGTACTCGAAACCCATGCACGCGAGCTCGGAGAGCGGGCTGTTGTGCAGCTCCATCGGCGCGAGCGCCTCGGGCAGGCTCTGGATCGGGCAGAAGGCGCGACCGGTCTTGGCGTCGTGTAGCACGAGGTGGCGCTGGCTGAACGTGCCACGCTCGGTGTCCTGGCCGGTGAGCCTCACCGGCGTGCCTTCGGTGAGCAGCGAGGCGAACGCCAGCGCCTCGGCGTGCGCCCAGTCGATGTGCGCGGGCGCCCTCTCAGCGCCCGTGCCGTCCGCGGCGGCGGCGTCAGGTGAGCCGTCGTCCTCTTCGAGGGCTTCGCGGCGGCGCTCGAGTTGCTTCACGAGCTTGGGGTGGACGGTGAACTCCTCAGGCGTGCGTAGCAGCTCGAGTCCAAGCTCGCGAACGCGGGCGGCGGGCAGCGCCGTGCTCACCTCCGGGCTCGGCGAGCGGTCGAGCGTGTACTCGCCGGTGCCTTGATCCACCGTGCCGTGCTCGGCGGCGGCCGCGACGCGCGCCTTCAGGCGCTGGTGGAGGATCGTGAGGTTGTCCCACACCTCCTGCCCGAGCCGCTCCACCTCCTCTCGGCTCACCACGCCGTCGGTGACCAGCTGCTCGGCCCACAGTTCGTATACGCGCTTCTTGGTCTTGATCGTCGCGTACATCTCTGGCTGCGTGTAGGCGGGCTCGTCGGACTCGTTGTGGCCGAACCGTCGATAGCCGATCAGGTCGATGAGCACGTCGTGGCCGAACTCCTGGCGGAACGCAACCGCGAGTCGCACGGCGCTCATGCACGCCGGGACGTCGTCGGCGTTGACGTGGATGATCGGCACGTCGAAGCCCTTCGCGAGGTCCGAGGCCCAGCGCGTGGAGCGGGCGTCGTCGGGGTCGGTGGTGAAGCCCACCTGGTTGTTCATGATGAGGTGCACCGTGCCGCCCACCTGGTAGCCGTCGAGAGCCTGCAGGTTGAGCGTCTCGGCCACCACTCCTTGAGCCGGGAAGGCGGCGTCGCCGTGAATCACGATCGGAACCGCGGCGTTGGTGTCCTGGTGCGCGCGCGGGCCGTTGCGCGTGGTTTGCGCGGCTCTGGTGGCTCCCTCCACCACCGGCGAGACGTACTCGAGGTGGCTGGGGTTGGACTCGAGGTTCACCCGGATCGTGCCGCCGTCGGGCAGCTTGTAGGAGCCCTGGGTGCCGTGGTGATACTTGACGTCGCCCGTGCCCCCCTGCGGGATCGTGGTGACCGCCTCGAGGGTGGAGGCGCCCTCGAACTCGGCGAAGATCGTGTCGTAGGAGCGGCCGAGGTTGTGCGCGAGCACGTTCAGGCGTCCGCGATGGGCCATCCCGACCACTACCTCGTGCCCGCCGTTGGCGGCGGCCAGCTGGATCAGCTCGTCGAGCATGGGCACCGTCATGTCGAGTCCCTCGATCGAAAACTGGTGCTGCCCGAGATAAGCCTTGTGCATGAAGCGCTCTAGCGCATCCACCTCGATCAGGCGCTTGAGCAGGCCCTTGCGCAGATCGCTGCCGAGCGGCTTCCGGTAGGTGCCCGACTCGATCTGCTCGCGCAACCAGACGCGCTGCTTGTGCGAGGAGATGTGCTCGATCTCGTAGGCGATCGTCCCGCAGTAGGTCTGTCGCAGGTGCGGGAGGGCCTCGGCGAGCGTGTCGCCCGGCACGTACATCCGCAGGACGCGGGCGGGGATCTGGGCCATCACTTGCGGCGTGAGCCCCTGCGCGTCGGGGTCGAGCTGGGGCTCGCCCTCCGGCTCTGAGCCCAGCGGGTCGAGGCGCGCCGCGAGGTGGCCGTGGCTGCGGAAGCGGTGTACGAGTGTGCTCGCGGCTTGCACCGCCTGCAGCATCTGCTCGTCGGGGGCGGCGGCTTGGATCGGCGTCGCACCCGCCGCGCCTGCCGCCGCCGCCGCCGGGGCGCTTGGAGCCGGTGGGGCGGGTGGCGCGGGCAGCACGACGTCGAGCGAGGCGAAGACGTTCTCGTAGAAGTCGCGCTCGCCTTGCAGCCGCTCCTCCACCAGCGCCAGGAAGCGACCCGACTCCGCGCCCTGTATGACGCGGTGGTCGTAGGTGGAGGTCATCGTCATGACCTTCTCCGCGCCGATCTGCTCGCCGACGTTCCCCAACCCCACGGGGTAGGCGATCGAGCCCGTAGCCACGATCGTGCCCTGGCCGTTCATGAGCCGAGGCACCGAAGCCACCGTGCCGATGCCGCCGGGGTTGGTGAGCGTGATGTTTGCGCCCACCAGGTCGTCGGCGGTGAGCGTGTTCGTACGCGCCTTCTCTACGAGCGCGTCGTATGCCGCCACGAAGTTTCCGAAGGAGAGGCTCTCGGCGCCGGCGATGACCGGCACCATCAGCGTGCGCGAGCCATCCTTCTTCTGAACGTCCACCGCGAGCCCGATGTTCACCTGCCCGTCGCTCACGCGATAGGGCTTGCCCTCGACCTCCTCGAAGTGGTGGGTCATCACCTCCATCTCGCCCGCCGCTCGCGCGATGGCGTAGGCGATGAGGTGTGTGAACGACACCTTCTTGCCGGCCGCCTTCAGCTCGCGCCTGCGCGCGTCGAGGGTGGTTACGGTGAGGGTCCTGAAGCTCGTGGCTGTGGGGATCGAGCGCGACTCGTCCATGTAGCGCGCGAGCATCGCCGCGCCGCCCTTGAGCGGTCGTCGCTCGCCCGCGGCCGTCGCCAAGCCGTCTGTCCGCTCGGCGCTCGCGGCGCCGTTGCCGGTGGCGCCCAACACGTCGGCCTTGACGATCCGCCCACCGGGACCGCTCCCGGAGACGCCCGCGAGGTCGACGCCCTCGGCGGCGGCCACGCGGGCGGCCACCGGAGAGACGCGCGCGCCGTCTGGGGGCGCTCCGTCGACGGTGGCCGTCGTGCCGTCGGTGGCCGTCGTGCCGTCGGTGGAGCTGTCGGTTGGCGTCTCGCTCGATGTCGCCGCGCTCGACGCCCCGGATGCGGCCGAGCCGTTGGCCCCCTCAGTTGAGGCTTGGGGAGCTGAGGCGCCATCCGATTCTTCGGCGCCAACCGCTAGCCGCGCGATCACCTGTCCGACGCCGATCGTGTCGCCCTCCTCGGCCAAGATTTCGGTCACCGTGCCGCTTGCGGGCGAGGGCAGCTCTACGTCCACCTTGTCGGTGGAGATCTCCACGATCGTGTCGTCGACCTTGATGAAGTCGCCGACTTTGACATGCCATTCGAGGATTGTTCCCTCGGTGACAGACTCGCCGGCTGCTGGGGTCACGACGTCGATCGTCTCGGTAGTCGTCGTGCCGGTGGGCATCCAGGCCCACTCTAGCGCGAGTGACCCATGGAACTGAATCGCAACGGGCGCTTCAGCTGCCCTTCACACGGCCTAACAATCGGGCCGCGGCGCGCTTGTCTGCGAATTTTCGAATCGCGCGTCGGCGAGCGCGCGTCTGCGTTGCTCTCTGACGAACTCGTAGCTGCCGAAGAACGGCCCGATCCCGCCCAGCACGGCCACCGCCACCGCGAGGCGCAGCGAGACGATCCTCGTGCGTGCCGCGGCGATGCAGGCGAACGACATGCCGATCCAGAGCAGTCCGTGCGTCCATCCCAGCACGAGCGTCGCCGGCTGCGGTTTGCCCAGCGCGAAGGCGCAGATGAGGAGCGAGGTGTAGACGAGGGAATGAAAGAACGACGTCCACTTCAGAGGGGCGAACGCGAGCGAAGGATGCTTCGGGCGGTCAAACCGCGCGGAAGGATGCTTCGGGCGCTCAAACCGCGCGGAAGGATGCTTCGGGCGGTCAAACCGCGCGAGGACGCCGGCTAGCGAGGTTCCCGCTCGACCGCCTTTCGCGATGGGCTCGGCCTTTCCGGCGCCCGCTGTGGAGGCCGGCTCGAGCTCGCCCGCGCGCTCGCTCACTCCGACAGCCAGCGCGCCATCCCGCGCAGGCCCTCCTCGGCCTCCGGCGGCCACCGCTCGATGTCGCTCGGCCACCACGCGTACTCGTCGTGCTCGTGGTCGGGCGTCACCTCGGCGCCGTCGGGCAGCCATGCCTGGCCCACGAACATCACCAGACGGTGGGGCAATAGCACGAGCGCCTCGCCACGCACGTGCTCGGGCGACACCGACCACTCCTCGTGCAGCTCTCGCACCAAGGTGTTGGCGGGGTTCTCACCGAGATCCACAGATCCACCGGCGCCGAGCGCCCATCGGCCAGCCCAAGAAGAGAGCCAAGCCGCGCGCCTACCCGCCAGCCAGCGCCCGTCGGCCGCGCGGGTCACGCAAAGCGCGGCGACGCTGGAAGAGGCGTCGCCTTCGACCAATCGCAGGGCCCATCTCAGCGGTTGCATCTCCATTTCGATGCCCTGTTCCGAGTCTCTGTAGTCGACGAGCCGGCCCGCAAGTCCGTCGTGGCTTGGCGATCCGCGTTCGCGCAGCCCCGCGATCGCCGTGTCGGCCGCCGTGGTGAGGGCGGGCGAGGGCTCGAAGTGATCGGCGCGCCAGCGCGCGGTCACCCGCTCGAGCTCCCACGGTCCGCGCGCGAGGATCTCCGGAGTCTCGTTGGTGGGCTGGGCACGTGTGGCCATCACCCACAGGCTAGTCTCCGAACGTGACCGCCGCGCGTAGACGCAAGCATTGGGGTTGGGGATACGAGGACGAGCAGCCCTCGCCCAAGGAGGTGCGAGCCGCCGCCGGCGGTCTTGCCGCGCACCTCGGCTTCCCGGCGCTCGAGGTCGAGCGGCCGGCGAGTCTCGACGCGCTCGAGCTGCCCGCGCCGCGCGTGGCGCCGCCCGCCGAGCTCGCTCCGATTTGCGCGGTTGACGTCCACGCGCGCGCGTCGCACGCGCTCGGCAAGTCCTACGCCGACGTGGTGCGTGGATTTCGCGGGCGCTTCGACCACCCGCCCGACTTCGTGGCGCGACCGCGCGACGAGCAAGACATCGAGCGTGTGCTCGAGTGGTGCTCGGCTGAGCGCGTCGCCGCGATCCCCTACGGCGGTGGCACCAGCGTAGTGGGCGGGGTGGAGCCGCTGGTGGGCGACTCCTACAACGGCGCCATCAGCGTCGATCTCGGCGGGCTGCGACTCGTGAGCGAGGTCGACGAGGTGTCGCGTGCCGCGCTCATCCAGGGTGGCGCCACCGGTCCGGACCTCGAGGCACAGCTCGCCGCGCACGGACTCACGCTGCGCCATTTCCCGCAATCGTTCGAGCTCTCCACGCTCGGTGGCTGGGTGGCGACGCGCGCCGCCGGGCACTTCGCCACGGTGTGGACGCACATCGAGGACTTCGTGGAGTCGGTCCGCGCGATCACGCCCACCGGGACGTGGGTGTCGCGCAGGCTCCCCGGCTCGGGCGCCGGGCCGAGCCCCGACCGCATGCTCGTCGGCTCGGAGGGCACGCTCGGTGTGGTTACCGAGGCATGGGTGCGCGTGCGGCCGCGTCCCACGCACCGCGCGTCCGCCGGCGTGCGCTTCTCCACATTTACCGTCGGCGCCGAGTGCGTGCGCGCCATCTCGCAATCTGGCCTTCACCCGAGCAACTGCCGTCTCATCGACCCCGACGAGGCGCGCTTCACGATGTCGGGCGATGGCACCTTCGCTTTGCTCGTGCTCGGCTTCGAGTCCTCCGATCACTCCGTGGATTGGCTGATGGATCGGGCGCTCGCGATCTGCGCCGAGCACGGCGGCGTCGCCGGCGAGCGGCGCGGCCGCGGCGCCGGCGAGGACGCATCAGGCGCGGGAGTGGACGCGGGACAGGCGAGTGGGGTGGGGGCGTGGCGGGAAGCGTTCCTGCGTGCTCCCTACGTACGCGACATCTTCGTGGCGATGGGCGTGCTCTCGGAGACTTTCGAGACCGCCATCACGTGGGAGCGCTTCCCCGGCTTTCACGAGCGCGTGATGGCCGCCGCTCGCACGGCAGCCGCGGAGTCCAGCGGCGCGGCGCGGGTTTCGTGCCGCTTCACGCACGTCTACCCCGATGGTCCCGCCCCCTACTACACGGTGCTGGCGCCCGCCCGCCGCGGCGAAGAGGTGGAGCAGTGGTCGGCGATTAAGATGGCCGTGTCGGAGGTCATCGTGAGTGAGGGCGCCACCATCACCCACCACCACGCCGTGGGCCGCGACCATCGGCCCTGGTATGACCGCCAGCGCCCCGACCTCTTCGCGGCCGCCTTGCGCGGCGCGAAGGCCGCCGTCGATCCGCGGGGCGTGATGAACCCCGGTGTGCTCGTTGACCCGGTGCTCGTGGACCCGCTCCCATGAAGGTCGCCGTGCTTGGACCGGGCGGCGTCGGTGGTCTCCTCGCCGCTGCGCTCGCGCGCTCGGCCGGGACCCCCCAGGTCGGAGGCCGGGAGGGCGCGCCCGAGGGTGTCACAGCGGAAAACTCTAAAGCGGCCCCCCTCTCTCGGGATGGCGCACGAGTCGCGATCCTCGCCGGCGACTCCAACATCGCCTCGAGCTCTTGTGAGAGCACGCAAGTGGTGGTCGTCGCAAGAGAGTCGACTACCGCCACGCTCTCCGAGCGGGGAGTGCGCGTGCGGAGCGTGCTGCTCGGCGACTTCACCGCGCATCCACGCGCCGTTACGCGCCTGGACGAGCCAGTGGATGCGCTCATCGTGGCCACCAAGGCCGCTGGACTGAGAGAGGCGCTCGAGCGGATCGAGGCCGCGCCGCGGCTCGTGTTGCCGCTGCTCAACGGGATCGACCACATCGCGGTCCTGCGCGAGCGCTTCGGCGAGGGCACCGTCGTGGCGGGCACGATCCGCGTGGAGGCCGACCGCCCGCAGCCGGGCGTTGTGGTTCATACGAGTCGATTCCTGCGCATCGAAATGGCCTCGCGCGAGACCTCCATGCGTGCGCCGATGGAGCGCCTAGCCGCGAGGCTGAGCGAGGCCGGAGTGCCTGCCCGCGTGGGCGACTCCGAGCCCCAGGTGATGTGGTCGAAGCTGGTGCGGCTGAACGCGCTCGCCTGCACAACCAGCGCCTATGACCTCCTGTTGGGAGAGATTCGCTCGACGCCCGAGCTGCGCGCCGACTTGGTGGGGGCGATCGAAGAGGGTTGCGCGGTGGCCAACGCCGAGGGCGCGCGCATCCCCAGCGACGACCCCCTCGGCGAGCTCACCGCCGCACACGCCACGCTCGGCAGCTCGATGCAACGTGACATCGCCGCGAAACGCCCCCCCGAGCTCGACGCGATCCCGGGCGCGGTGCTGCGCGCGGCCGCGCGCCACGAGATCGCGTGTCCCATCATCGAGCGACTCGTCGCTCTGATCGCCGAACGGGCGGGCGTGCCGGATCCCGGCGTATCTGCCCTCGATTGAGCCCTTACGAGTGTTGACTGAGTAGTTGACTAGCTCTGGTAGTGACAGGCAGAGAGATCGCGCGAGAAGATGCCTCGAGGATCCGCGAGGAGCTTGCCGCGCAGGGCTTCGCCGGCAACGGGGTGTGATTGGCCCTCAGTACTCGCGCGGAAAGGAGTCGGGCGAGCTCGCGGGCGCCACCGAGCGGGTCGAGACGGCGTGCACGAACTCCTCCTCGGCCTCCTCGGCGCCCTCGTCGTGCTCGGCGTCGCACAACACGCGGAAGTTGCCGCTCACGCCGCCGTCCACCTCGACGCGGATGCCCGGAAGGATCGCCTCGCCCTCCTCCAACCCCAGGCGCTCCAGGTCGAAGTGCGAGAGCCCGATTCCGTAAGCCGTGTGGGTGGGGTTCTCGCGGTCGTGCGCCGCCACGGCCTGCGCGAAGCGCTCGAGGTTCTTGGCGATCTTGCCAGTGTCGGGCATGCCTGGGAAAGCCTAGCGCGAGGCCATGATCATGCGCCCCGCGACACGCCTGTGGGAGTCGCCGACGGCGTGTCCCCACCGAGCTCGTCTCTCACGCGCGGCGCAACCTCCGTCGCGAACAGCTCGCTCGCGCGCATCGCCTTCTCGTGTGGCAGCACGCCCACGCTTATGTGTCCGAGAAAGCGATCATGGTCAAACAGCTTGTGGTGGGCGATGATCTTCTCCGCCACCTCTTCGGGCGCGCCGACGAGTAGATGGCCGTCGGGGGCGCATCCCGCGTCGAACTGCGTGCGGCTCATCGGCGGCCATCCCCGCTCGCGGCCGATGCGATTCATCATCCGCGAGTAGGGCCCGAAGAACTCGTCCGCCGCGCGCTTTGAGGTGTCGGCGATGTACATGTGCGAGTTGATCCCCACGGCCAGCCCCGACGCGTTCCCGCCCGCCTTGCGATACAGCTCCACGAGCGGCGCGAAACGGGCGGGTGCGCCGCCGATGATGGCGATCATCAGCGGGAGTCCCAGCATCCCCGCGCGCGCCACGGAGGCAGGTGTGCCGCCCACCGCTACCCACACGGGCAGCGGTTGTTGCAGCGGGCGTGGATACACGCGCGCCTCGCGCAACGCCCCTCGATGGCGCCCCGACCAGGTGACGGGCCCGTCCTCGCGCAACGCCAGCAGCAGCTCCAGTTTCTCGGCAAACAGCTCGTCGTAGTCCTCGAGGTCATAGCCATACAGCGGAAACGACTCGGTGAACGACCCCCTTCCCGCCATTATCTCCGCGCGCCCGCCCGAGAGCAGGTCGAGTGTCGCGAACTCCTCGAACACCGTCACCGGATCGGCCGAGCCGAGCACCGTCACGGCGGTTGACAGGCGGATCCTCTCGGTCCTCGCCGCCGCCGCCGCGAGCGCCACGGTGGGCGCCGACACCGCGTAATCGCCGCGGTGGTGCTCCCCCAAGCCGAACACGTCGAGTCCGAGCCGGTCCGCCAGCTCGATCTCCTCTAGCAGCTCTTTCAGCCGCTCCGCCACTCGTGCCGGCGAGGCGCCGGGTGTTACGTCGGCGAAGGTTGCCAGCCCGAGTTCCATTGGGCGATCACTATAGGAGCGCGATCATCGCCCGCCCGGGCTGGGCCACCCTATACCTGCTCGATGATCTCGATGCGATAGCCGTCGGGCTGGTGGACGGTTTGCAATTCGCGCTCGTAGGGGCCGGGGAGTGGGCCGACCGGCGGGTCCTCCCTGAGCGGTCAGCTTCCTTTGGCGCCCAACAAGCCGCCGCGCTTCTCGGGCAGGGCGAAGCCGGCGGGGGCGGTGACCGGGAGTTGTGCCGGCGGCTTGGGCTTGAGCGGGCCTTGGGGCGTAGTGGTCTGTGGAGGCTTGTCCGCCATTTAACTCAGGTTAGCCGATGAGGCTGAGCGTCCATAGAATGACCTCAGCGGCGAGCAGCGCGCAACTCGCCGCGAGCCAGTTCGAGAGGCCGGCGATCTTTCCGCGGTTGACCTCGAGGTGCGGTTCGATCCAGATGCCCGCGGTGCGGTATGCCTCCATCACGTTGGAGACGCCTCGGTGATCGCTCTCGGCCAGCAGTGCCTCTCCTCGGAAGGCAAACACAAATGCATGGGGCAGGAGCACCCAGATTGCGCTCCCCACGCCCAAGACGAAGGCGATCATGGCGAGGACTCCACAGACATCGAGGGACCCGTGGCTGGTCTTGGCGCCGAAGAACGAGCCCGCGATGGAGGCCGCCGCAAGCACTGTCCCCGCACGTGCTCTCAAACCTGTGGAGTACGCTCCTGCTCAGCCAGCGCGCTGGCGCTCAACTCAAAGCTGAACTGCTCGATCGATTCGGCCACGCCATGGTTCTACCGCTCGACGGTGACGGTACTCGTGGCTGCCCGAGAGTGAGCCCGATGGCAGACCAACGGCCGTCCCACCCCTTCCTACCTCGAACATCTCTACATCTCCAATATCTCGATGCGATAGCCGTCGGGATCTTTGACGAAGCACAGCCGCGAGCCGCCCTCGCGGACAGAATAGGGGGGCTTCTCGGGCTCGATGCCCTGCTCGGCGAGCCGCGCGAGCGTGCCGTCGAGGTCGGAAGCGGCAATCGCTATGTGACCGTAGCCGCTTCCGATGTCGTAAGAGTCGACGTCGACGTTATAGGTGAGCTCCAGGCGCGGCATGTCTCCGTCGCCGGGCTGGTTCATGAAGACGTTGATCGCCTCCTGGCCGATCGGGATACGTCCTACCTCCTCGAAGCCGAGGGCTTTGTAGAAGGCGATCGAGCGGTCGATGTCGCCGATGCGGTAGCAGGTGTGTATGAGGGCCATGGCGCCCAAGTGTAGGGGTCACGCCGGAATCGCGCC
>DATBTP010000245.1:0-5338 GCA_036559185.1 Solirubrobacteraceae bacterium
GTGTAGGACTTGGCGTGGGCGACGGCGGCGCGGACCTGCCCCTTGACGTCCTCGCGCGTGGTTTGCAGCTTGCGCGAGATGTGAATGTCGGAGGTGGCGATGAACGTGTGGATGCGGGGACGCTCGGAGTCGCGGACCGCCTCCCAGGCGGCGTCGATGTCTTGCTTGGAGGTGCGCGCGAGACCGCAGATCACGGGGTGGGTGGGGCCCAAGTCCGCGCGGGCGATGGCTTGCACCGACTCGAAGTCGCCGGGGGAGGTAATGGGGAAGCCCGCCTCGATGATGTCCACGCCCAGCCGCGAGAGCTGTTGTGCGATCTCCAGCTTCTCTTGCTTGTTGAGCGAGATGCCGGGCGACTGCTCGCCGTCGCGCAGGGTTGTGTCGAACACCCTGACGCGGTTGCGCTCGTGTCGGTGTTGTGCGTGTGAGTGTGCCATGTCGTCCTCGCTTCCTAAGTTCTCTCGCTTACCTGCTTCTCCTTGGGTATGCGGCTACGCGGCCGCCACGCGTTATTCCCCCCGAGGGGGGAGCAGGAGAAGTCGAAGCGAGAGAGAGAACGACATGTGTGAAGCAGAGTAGCACCGGACGGGCGCGCGGCAAAGCCCTCACACGCGTGCGCGCACACACACACGCGAGTCACACATTTCGGAGAACAACAACCACCTCTACAACCAAGCCGCGACTCGCGCCGGGCGTCGTCCCGCTCACGCAGCCAACCCACGAGCCCTGTCAGGGCACAAGCACGACCTTCCCGATATTGCGCCGCTGCGTGAGCATGTCTTGCGCGGCGCCCGCTTGCTCGAAGGGGAAGGTGGCGGCGATGACCGGGGCGATGGTGCCGTCGTCGAGCAGCTCGCGCAGGGGCTCGATCCACGGGGATAGGGTGGATCGGTCGGTCCACAGGCTGAGCATGTTGAGACCGATGACGGCCTTGGATTCGGACATCTGCTTGATTAGCGAGAAGCGGGGCATGCGCGTGACGGTGCGAAGCGCGGAGACGAGGGAGCGTTTGGCGCCCGAGACCACACCCGAGGCGCCGTAGGCGATGAGGCGGCCGCCCGGGCGGAGCAGGTTGTAGGACGTGCGCAGGCTCTTGCCGCCTAGGGGATCGAGGATGAGGTCGAAGCCGGGGAGCCCGGCTTTGGTGTGGACCTCGGAGTAGTCGAACACGTGGTCGACGCCGAGCTCGCGGACGCGGGTGTGCTTGGACGGGGAGGCGGTGCCGTAGATGGCGTCGGCGCCGAAGCGCCTGGCGATCTGTGTGGCGGCGATGCCGACGCCGCCACCCGCGGAGTGGATGAGGACCTTCTCGCGCGGCTGGATGGAGCCGTAGCCGACGAGCGCGGCCCACGCGGTGGCGTAGTTGACGGGGATGGCGGCGCCCTGCTCGAAGGTGAAGCGGTCGGGCAACGGGACGGCGTCGGTCTCGGGGACACAGACCTGCGAGGCGTAGCCTTTGAACTTGGTGGCGGCAAACACGCGCTGGCCGCGCTCGAGGTCCTCGACGCCTTCGCCGAGGTCGACGACGGTGCCGGCGACCTCGTAGCCGACGACACAGGGCGGCTTGGGGGCATCCGGGTAGACGCCGATGCGGGCCATGACGTCGGCGAAGTTGATGCCGCAGGCGGCGACGGCGATGCGCGCTTCACCCGGACGCAGGGGAGGGTCGGAGCGCTCGAACACCTCCAGGACGTTTGGGCCACCGTGTTTGGTGATTTCGATCGCCCGCATCGCCGTGAGATTACTTGATTGGTTGGGATTCGTTTCGTGCCCGCCGAGACACCAGAGCCGATGGTCCCCTTCGGGGAGCCGGACTACCGTCCGACCCGCGCGCGTGCTCAGCTGAGGACGACGGCCCAGCCCGAGACGAAGCCCTCGGAGGCGACGATCTCAGAGATAACCCCGGGCGGGACGGGAGCGTCGGTTGTGACGACCATCGCGGCGAGGCCTTTGCCCTCAACGCTTGCGGCCGCCTGCTCCCCGTTCGCCGTGTGACCGATGGCGGCGGATGAGATGTTGATGCCGTGAGCGCCGAAGATGGTGCCGACGCGGCCGATCATGCCGGGGAGGTCGGCGTAGCGGAAGACCGTGACGAACGGGGTGAGCTCGATGGTGAGACGGCGACCCTGGACCTCGACCAGGTGGGGAACGCGGTTGGGGCCGATGCCGGTGCCCGCGACGGCCACCTTCTCGCTGCCTGAGACGACGGTGACGCGAATGAGCTCGTTGAAGTCTTGGGCCTCTGAGACGGACTTCTCCTCGAGCACGATGCCACGCTGTTGGGCGACGGTGAGGGCGTTGACGAGGTTGACGTCCTGCTCGGTGCGGCCTTCCAGGGCGCCACAGACGACGGCCAGGGAGAGCATGCGCGTATCGAAGTCGGCGATGCGACCCATGAAGGCGGCCTCGATACGCTCGACCGAGGAGCCGGCGGCGAGCTCCATGGCCAGGCGGCCGAGCTTCTTGGCGAGCGGAAGGAAGGGCGCGAGCACCTCCATGTCCTCCGCGCCGACGGAGGGAATGTTGACGGCGGTGGAGACGACGCCGCCGGTGAGCGCGGCGACCAGCTGCTCGGCGGATTGGAAGCCGGCGCGATCGGTGGCCTCGGCTGTGGAGGCGCCGAGGTGAGGGGTGACGACCACGTTGGGGTAGCCGTGGAAGAGCGGGTAGTCGGTGATGGGCTCCGAGGGAAAGACGTCGAGCGCCGCGCCCGCCACCTTGCCGGAGTCGAGCGCGTCCTTCAGCGCGGCATCGTCGATTAGCCCACCGCGGGCGACGTTGAGTATGCGCACACCGTCGCGCATCTTGGCGAACTGGGAGGAGTCGAGCCAGCCTTCGGTGTCGGGCGTCTTGGGCAGGTGGATGGTGATGAAGTCGGATTGCGCGCAGACCTCGTCGGCGCAGGCCGCCTTCTCGACACCCAACTCGCGATAGCGGTCGGCGGAGACGAACGGATCGAAGGCGAGCACGCGCATGTTGAAGCCTCTCGCCCTTTGCGCGACGAGCTGGCCGATACGCCCGAAGCCGAGGATGCCGAGCGTCTTCTCATATAGCTCGACGCCCGAGAACTTGGAGCGCTCCCACTTGCCGCTGGTGAGCGAGGCGTGAGCCTGGGGGATGTTGCGCGCTAGGGCGAGCAGCATCGCCATCGTGTGCTCGGCGGCGGTGACGACGTTGGATTGCGGAGCGTTGGCGACGACGATGCCGCGAGCGGTGGCGGAAGGAACGTCGACGTTGTCGACCCCGACCCCGGCGCGGCCGATGGCGCGCAGGCTGGTTGCCTTGGCGATCAGCTCGGGAGTCATCTTCGTGGCGGAGCGGATGAGGATGCCGTGGTAGGCGCCGATCCTGTCCGCCAGCTCCTCCTCGGTCCAGTCGATCCCGAGATCGACGTCGAAGTGTTCTTCGAGAAGTTTCACGCCGGAGTCGCCGACCTTCTCCTTGACGAGGACCCTCAGCCGCTCGCCCTCCCCTACGGCGGCCCCGGAGCGTGTTTGGCTGTCTGTGGCGTTCATGAGGCGATCCTTTCTACCACCCAGTCGATGCACGCCGTGAGCGCTTGCATATCGGAGGGATCGACCGCCGGGAACATGCCGATGCGCAGCTGGTTGCGACCGAGCTTGCGGTAGGGCTCGACGTCGACGATGGAGTTGGCGCGGAGTGTGCAGGCAAGCAGCTTGGCGTCGATGGCGTCGTCGAAGTCGATCGTGCCGACGACCAGCGAGCGGTCGGCGGGAGCCGTTACGAACGGAGTGGCGAGTGGAGAGCGCTCGGCCCACTGGTAGAGGTGCGACGATGACTCGCGCGTGCGAGCGACGCAGGCGTCGAGCCCGCCCAGCTCGAGCATCCAGCGGATTTGCTCGGCGAGCAGGAACAGCGAGGCGAGCGCGGGAGTGTTGTAGGTCTGATCCTTCAACGAGTTTTCGAGAGCGACCGGAAGGGATAGAAACGCCGGCGTGAAGCGTGCGGTGGCGGCGATCTTGGCGATACGCTCCCGCGCCGCGGGGCTGAGCAGGGCGAGCCACAGGCCGCCGTCGGCGGCGAATGCCTTCTGCGGGGCGAAATAGTAGGCGTCGGCTTGAGCTAGATCGACAGGCAGTCCGCCGGCCGCGGAGGTGGCGTCGATTAGCACCAGCGACTCCCCCGCTCCCTTGGGTCGCAGCACCGGAGTCATGACTCCCGTGGAGGTCTCGTTGTGGGCCCACGCGACGACGTCGACCTGATCGCCGTCGATTCCGTCGAGCGCGGCTTCGAGCTCCTCGGGAGCGGGAGCGGAGCCGGGCTCGGCCTTCACCACGACCGGATCGCCCAGGAACGGAGCGTCGGAGGCGACGGTGGCGAACTTCTGAGAGAACTCGCCGAAGGAGAGGTGGAGCGAGCGGCGCTCGATGAGGCCGAACGAGGCGGCGTCCCAGAAGGCGGTGGCGCCGCCGTTGCCGAGCAGGACCTCATAGCCCTCGGGCGCGGAGAACAGCTCGCGCAGTCCGGCGCGGATCTCGCCGACGAGCCCCTTGACGGGGGCCTGGCGGTGCGAGGTCCCCATCAACGCGGCGCCGTCGCGGGCAAGGCCGGCGATTGCCTCGGGGCGCACCTTGGAGGGCCCGCAGCCAAAGCGCCCGTCGGCGGGCTTGAGCCGGTCGGGGATGACGAGCTCGGTGGGGGCGTCTGTCGAATTCGTTGGCGTCATCGGGGCATCCTCGGCGTGTGGATAGGGAAAGGATGCCCAGGCGCGCGGCTCGATGCCTCACCGCTCCCCGGTGGTGATCTCCACCTGAAGCGCCAGTCGCGGCGAGGAAGGCGAGTGTAGCGAACCGAGTGGGTGGGTCAGAAAGAGGGCTTGATCCAGTCCATGTGCGAGCGAAGCTCGCCGCCGACGTGCTCGACCTGTGTGTCGGCCTGCTCTGCGCGCATACGCAGGAAGTTCTCCTGGCCGGCGCGGTTCTCGGCGATCCACTCGCGCGCGAAGTCGCCGTTCTGGATCTCGGTGAGGATCTGGCGCATCGCCGCGCGAGTCTCGTCGGTGATGATGCGCTTGCCGCGCGTGTAGTCGCCGTACTCGGCGGTGTTTGAGATCGAGTAGCGCATCCCGGCGAGCCCCTTCTCATACATGAGGTCGGCGATCAGCTTGAGCTCGTGCAAGCACTCGAAATAGGCCATCTCGGGGTCATACCCAGCCTCGACCAGGGTTTGAAAGCCGGCTTGCACGAGCTCTGAGGCGCCCCCGCAGAGGACGGCCTGCTCGCCGAACAGGTCGGTCTCGGTCTCATCCTTGAACGTCGTCTCGATCACCCCGCCGCGCGTGCAGCCGATGCCCTTGGCGTAGGCGAGCGCCAAGCCA